>JALZJF010000099.1 GCA_030859905.1 Acidobacteriota bacterium | reverse complement strand
TCGGAAAAAAGCTTCTCCGTGTACTCCGTGCCTCCGTGGTGCATCTTTTCTTAGCAATTTCAACACGGAGACACGGAGATCACGGAGGTTACACAGAGAAATCCGAAACTTTGGTGAATCGCCTGGTGCAAGACGAAGCTCTCAAAAACAGCATTAACGAGCTACTTCGCCTTAAGAAAGCCGGGAACGAATTGGATCGCGGTCCCAAAATCCCGGAACTCTCGGATTTTATTGAAAGTGAATTCAGTCGGCTCAAAACTGAGATGCCTGAACAGATTGGACCCAAACCCGACGTCGAGAAGTTGAATCAGGTATTTCGCTTCTCGCTAGCAACAGTTTGGTAATCATGTCCCAACCACTCTTCGCGGCATTGTTCGATGAAACCGAGCGCGGACCCATGACCGTTTCGGAGCTGACTGGGGCGGTGCGGAATGCGCTCGAGGCGCGTTTCTCGTCCGTGTGGGTAGAGGGCGAAATCTCAAACTTCAAGGCGCATTCATCCGGTCATTGGTATTTCACCCTCAAGGACGAAAGCGCGCAGCTGCGCGCGAAATGTTTCCGCTCGACCAACTCTCGCATACGCTTTCGCCCCACTGACGGACTACATGTCAGGGCGCGTGGCCGGTTGAGTGTCTATGAAGCGCGCGGGGACTACGAGCTAATTGTGGAAGCTCTCGATCCCGTGGGCGCCGGAGCACTGCGCATTGCCTTCGAACAGCTCCGCGATCGCTTGCAAGCCGAAGGACTGTTTGCGAAAGAGTTGAAGCGACCTTTGCCGGTCTTTCCGCGTCGGGTGGGCATTGTCACTTCGCCGACTGGCGCTGCCATCCGCGACATTCTCAACGTAATTTCGCGCCGCACCCGCACGGTTCATGTGCTCTTTTCGCCCGCGCGCGTGCAGGGCGATGGCGCCGGCAGCGACATAGCGCGAGCGATCAGACTGATTAACGAGCATCACCAACGAGCCGAACGCGCCGGCCTTAGCGCCGACCGGATCGATGTGCTTATTGTTGGACGCGGTGGCGGCTCTACGGAAGATCTGTGGGCCTTTAACCAGGAGGAGGTCGCCCGCGCCATCCGGGCATCAGCCATTCCGGTAATCTCAGCAGTAGGGCACGAAACCGATTTCACGATTGCCGATTTTGCCGCCGACTTGCGCGCTCCAACGCCGTCGGCGGCCGCGGAACTGGTTGCCGCGCAGGAAGATCAGATCTGCTCGACCCTGGCCGAGCTGGGACGCAGCCTCTCGCGGCTGATGCGGTTCAAGATTGTCGAGGCTCGTACCAGAGTACAAGAGCATGCCTTGTCTCAGGTCTTTGACGAGGTACGCTCGCGTATGCGGAATGCGCGAATCGAAAGTAATTCAGCGACTCACCGCCTGCAGTTGCAGATGAATCGGGCTGTACGGAATGCGCGCGGACGCACTGATGCTGTTTCTTTCCAGCTCTCACCCGCGCGGCTACAAACGCGCCTGGCCAACGCCAGAATGCGCTTCAATACCGCATACAATAGTTGCAGTGGTTTGATGGATACACATATCGAGGAAGCCCGTACACGTCTGGGTCTGGCGGCAACTTCGCTCGACGCGCTCTCGCCCCTGGCTGTGCTTTATCGTGGTTATGCCATCGCGCAGGACCAGTCCGGAAATCTACTGCGCGACGCGCAGTCTGTTTCGGTAGGCGATTCCATCCGTGTGCGCCTGGCCAAGGGCCGGCTCGAGGCACGGGTCGAGGGCGTTGATGAAACCTGAGTTTCTTCTCCAAGACTCATTACCATAGCGAGAGCAATGACTCCTGAGCAAAAGGCCGGTGGGCCGCAAAGCCGCAAGCGTCTGGTAATCAGTTTCGAGCAACCGCGCGGCCCGCAGGGTACGACCCGACGCCGCGGCAGACGTTGGCCAATGATTGTGGCTGCGCTGGGAATCGTTATTGGCCTGGGGGCAGTCTTAGCTGCTGCCGGTGGTTATCTATGGTGGCGGCATTACCGGACGACGCCCGCTTACTCGCTCGCATTACTCGTCGATGCGGTGCAGCGAAATGACATGACGGTAGTTAACGAAATCGTAGATATCGATAGGACGGTCGATAATCTGGCTGCCGACGCCGCAGAGAAATCAGTCGCGCGCTATGGCGTTACGCTGAGCAATCAGCAGCGCCGTCAGGTCGAAGCCCTCGTGCCAGGTTTGCTGCCCGGTGTGAAGCAAAGCGTTCGCGATTCTCTGGTTAAACGACTGCAGGAGATTTCGGAGGAGTCGGAACCAAAGCCGTTCGTTATCCTAGCGATCGGGATGCCTTATCTTGTCAAGATTACGACTGACGGCGACACCGCCAGAGCGCTAGCGCCCGTGCAAGATCGGGAGGTCGAGCTTACGCTTCAACGAAACGGCGAGCGTTGGAAAGTCGCGGCGATGAAAGACGACACCCTCGTACCACGAATCGTAGATAACATTATGAAAGATTTTCCGGCCATTATACCGCTTAGATAGCGAGATCTTAATGACGAACAACGAACAGCAGTCCAGAACCTTCGAAGCGTCGCTCGAGGCGCTGGAACAAATTGTCCGTGAACTCGAGCAGGGCGACTTGCCGCTGGAAAAGAGTCTCGAGTTATTCGAGCAGGGCATTCGCCTTTCGCGAGAGTGCCAGGAACGACTCAGTCAAGCCGAGCGTCGTATCGAGATACTGCTGCGCGACAACCAGGGACGCCCCGTGGTAGCCCCCTTTGAAGATCCTCAGGAAAGCTCTGGAGAATGAAAACGTCTTCTGAGCTTTCATCGACCCCTGCCTTCGACCTGGAAGGTTTCTTTAACGCACATCGAGCGGTAATAGACGGAGCACTCGATCGTTTTCTTCCGGCGGAATCCGTAGAGCCGGTTTCGGTGCACCAGGCGATTCGCTGGAGCGTCTTCGCCGGCGGCAAACGCTTTCGGCCTATCCTGCTGCTCACCACCGGCCAAGTCTTCGGAGTTCCAGCAGAGCTGCTCCTGGCTGCTGCCTGTGCTCTGGAAATGATCCACACCTATTCCCTGATCCACGACGATCTGCCGTCAATGGATAACGACAAACTGCGGCGTGGTCGGCCCACTTGTCACATACGGTTTGACGAAGCTACTGCGATTCTTGCGGGCGATGCTTTGCAAACCCTTGCTTTCCAGACCATCGCCGAAGAATCGTTGCTGTCGGCAGAGAAACGAGTTCTTTTGGTTAGCGAGTTAGGTCGCGCCGCAGGCACCCCCGGGGGGATGGTAGCGGGGCAAGCTTATGATCTCGACGCGGAATCGCGTTCAGTGACGAGCGGAGAGTTGGATCAGATTCACCGTTTGAAGACTGCGGCGCTGATAATTGCTGCCGCGCGTTGCGGCGCCATCATTGCGGAGGCAACCGACCCGGAACTTGAAGCTGTCGGTAGTTATGCGGCGCATCTAGGTCTTCTTTTTCAAATCACCGACGATCTACTCGACATTACTGCCACGGTGGAGACTCTGGGCAAGACCCCAGGCAAAGACGCACGCGCGAAAAAGGCTACCTACCCATCGCTTTATGGAATAGAGACCGCACATCGGCGCGCGGATTTGATTCACCATAAGGCATGCGCTGTGCTGGAGCAGATCGACAGACCCACCGAGCGTCTTCGCGCCATTGCCGACTTCATATTAAAGCGAGATGCCTGAGTTGTCTTTCACATTCATAGACCTGAGCCACACCATCGAGCACGGCATGATCACCTACAAAGGATTGCCGGCGCCGGTTATCTCCGATCATCTGACCCATCAGGATGGACGACACGGCGCCGGAAATCAGCCCGAAGGTCAAAACAGTTTTCTTCATTGGAATTTCTTTCCACTAACAGGGATTTTGGCGAGTCTGAAACTATCTTGCTCTGGCCGCGTGTGTCGTCACACTTTCGCATGATTTCTTGCCTTCACGCGAAAAATACTACTTTGGTGTGAGGTCTTAATCGCGCGCCCTTCGTCATTTCGACTCCTTTCGTGATCGTGCCCCATTAGCGCCGCGGTTTCCACGGGTCTGTAGCCATGTCTGCGGTGCCAAAACGATCCACGAAATAACACGAAAGCACAACAATCAGCAGTCCGCCGCAGAGGCCATAGACGAGACCATAAGCATTTATCTGCTTTTTCATTTGCGGAATCGGTGCCGTAATCAGTTACCCGCAAGGTTCAATAGCGACTGTGTGATTGGTGCCCTTTACGCCGAAGGTTTGACTTGTCTGCGACGTAGTCTTCACATCCGATCGCTACCGAAGCCCAGGGAATTTCCGCGGCCAGATTGATGAGGTAATTACCTATTCGAGGACGGCTTCGCGAACCTGCTTCTCCTGATCTTCACGAAACTCTCGCAGCTTTTCGCGCAGTTCAAGCCGACTATTGGCCAGTATCGCCACTGCGAAAAGCGCGGCATTCGTGGCGCCAGGCTTTCCGATCGCAAGAGTTCCGACCGGAATGCCGGCCGGCATCTGAACGGTGGAGAGTAGGGAATCCATGCCGTTCAATGCGTCACTCTTCATCGGCACACCCAGCACCGGCAGGGTTGTGTGCGCGGCAATGACGCCGGCCAGATGAGCTGCGCCGCCGGCTGCGGCGATGATCACTTCGGTGCCGCGAGCCTGGGCGTTTGAGGCAAAAGCTGAGGCCAGCTCGGGGGT
>JALZJF010000094.1 GCA_030859905.1 Acidobacteriota bacterium | reverse complement strand
CCCTTCAGGCATGTCAGTTTTCTTCCTTCCCACTCGCCACAATTCAAATCGCTCCTCGTCAAATCCTTTCAACAAGATCTCAAAAGGAACTGCCTGTAGATTAGTGTCCGCCGAATTGATAAGCTCCCGCACCTCCGGATCATCATAGACAGAGCGCGAGATAATCACGTCGTTACCCGTCGACAGCCCTTCCAGACGCGCGGCCATGTTCACTGTGGATCCGAAGTAATCGAGCCGATCGTTAAGGGTAACGGCAATGCACGGTCCGGTGTGCATCCCGGCTTTCAGCGTGAGCGGTGCGGTACCCTCGGGCGGAGCAGCAAGATTCTGCTGGGCCGTCAACACGGCATTCAAGGCTGACGCCGAATCGCGAAAGACGCCCATCACCGCATCCCCGATGGTCTTAACCAGGGCGCCATCCGCTTCAGCAATTGCTTTCTTCAGCACGTCGAAATGATTCAGCACTCGGCCGAAAGCCGTCGCGTCGCCAATCTCCCGGTAGAGCTGGGTGGAATGTCGTAAGTCGGTAAAGAGCACAGTCAGAGTGCCTACCGATATCTGCTCACCGGGACGGAGCGCCTCGCTGGAGAACAAATCTCGAAAGATTTGCAGTGCGGTAACCTCAGCCGCAGTCGCCGCCTGATCGCCCCACTGCAACCGCTCAAGAATAAATAGTTGTTCCGCGTCGCTTGCGTTGTCCACTTGAAGGGTTGTCCGAGGCGCCAGTTTCAACTCCTCGCCAGAAACGCGATCAGAAATCCGGGCCGTCGCAGTCTCGGCGCCCTCAGTGCTTACGGTGACCAACCGCTCACCCGGAAGTTCCAACGTTCGCAGGCGATAACTTCCTTCCTCCAGAGGTAAAACAAGGTTACGGCTGCTGTGAGGCGCCAATAACTGCTGGACTACCACATGCGGCGTCCGTTGCGGACTGCCCATACAGTAGTCTTTAACCTCCGCTCGACGCACCGAAGCATTTGGCTTAAACGTAATCTCGACAAATCGATCGAAGTTAACGGTGAAATCTATGCGGCACGTCTCGCAGTGAACTTTGGAACTGATGTCGCTCAGTGAAGTTTCGCTCGCTTGTGGGCCCCGGCATAAAGGACACAGCAAGTCCCACCGCATATCGAGAAGGCCGAGGCGGGTTCCCAGGAGGCAGGCCGTCAGCACCGCCCGGCGCGACTCATTCCATTGATCGGCGAGCGTGTACGGTCTGATCCGCGCAAGAGAAAAGTCGTCAGCTCGTTCAATGAAGTCAATCAGTTTTTCAACCACTTGGGGAACGGCGCCATGAACCACCAGTTTTTCCTTCAGAGCTTCCAGCCTCCCGCGGTTACCGGCGGAGAGTTCCGGGATCGATTGCTGAGAGGACATAGGGATTTCGGCCCGCGCGGTTTTGTCGTAGCTCTCGAATGCGCTGGCAAATTTTCGTTGGCTGGCATAGCCAAACTGAAGCGGAGTCAGCAGGAAACCGAGTAGCGATTTAGGTGTGACCCAAATCTGATAGACAAGTTTGGTTCCGCCATCGCCGCGGGGCGATAGCTCGGCGAGTACCTTCAACTGAGCAATTGGACCTTTGCTGTATTTGCGAACTACGCCAAAGCGCGAAGGTTTGATCCATTCAAACGGCTGCTCTTCCCATTCCACCGGCATGCCCAGAAATGAAAGGCGCAAATGACGACGCGCATTGCGCAGTCTTTGCCCTTTACCTGCAGCGGGCTGCAACGCAGGCACTCCGGCATCGCGATTAAAACGATTGGTATCGGCGACAAAAGACCAGAACCGCTCGGGGCTCGACCGTAGTTCGTATTCCCAACGGTAATGGAAATCGCGGTAGGGCATCGCTCAAGGCGGCGGCGAATTGCGGGGGCGTTGGAGTGTCGTTATACCTCTTTATATTCAGAGTCAACATCCTCATGCGACGAAGCAACCCGGTAGTTCTTTGATTGGAGTTGTGTTGTGATTAGGAGGTCGCCTTTGGTCTTCAAGAGGTCGGCGCGGTTATAGACGGACAGTTCGAAATTGTATCCGTGGGTAATTGCATCCTTCGGACACGCTTCCACACAATAGCCGCAGAAGATGCAGCGCCCATAGTCGATGTTGTAAACCTCGGCGTAACGTTCATCAACACCGATGCGCTGTTCAGGGGGACGAGGATCGTCCCGGGCTACGATGTAGATGCAATCAGACGGGCACGCCGCTGCGCAAAGAAAGCAGGCAACACACTTCTCTCTGCCCAACTCATCGACATGCAAGAGGTGTTGTCCCCGGTAACGAGGCTGCATGGTCACCGGCTCTTCCGGATACTGCACTGTCCATTTTTGTTTCGGGATGTAGGACAGGGTGACAGCCATGCCCTGAATGATAGCCATTGTTGATTCGATTGCGTCGCTAATGATTGACATGGAGATACTGTGCTTTGGTCTTTGTGCTTTTTAATCTGAGATCTCAGATCTCAGATCTCAAATCAAGCCCAGAGAGAGTTCTTTGCTTCGTCTACTGGCTTCTGTTCTGAGCTCTCTCTCTAATCCGGCACCCGGCGCCTGACACCCGGCACCCATTCCTCATTCTATCCGCGAAACCTCTGAGCCGACAGCCTGCCAGCGCCCGTCGCGCCAGACAAACTTATCCGTAAACCTGAAGGCAGCCTCCCGATCAGGAAGTTGTAAACGAATCACGCCGTCTAAAGTTGCCCTGTCTCTCATGACGTTGACGTCCAAGTCCTCGAACTTCCAACTTTGAATCGACGTGTCGCGCTCTATGGTCCGTAAGTACTCCGCTTTCCCCTGAACCTTACCCTCGCCGGACATCCCCACGTAGTCGTCGGCCAGAATCCGGTTGAGCTTCTGTTTGTCGGCATTGATGTTGGCGACGGTCCAGTCATGCTCGAGGTCCGTGAGAGCTGCTAGCACTACGTCCTTGTCCGTGGGTGGCGGAGTTTCATCATCTTCATCGGCGGGCGCGCTGTTCTCACCGTGGGTCTGTGAAACCGGCGCGTTCGAGTTCAGAGGGGAGGTGGAGTTCGAGTTGGAGTTCGAGTTCAGGTTTGGGTCGTCGCTGCGCTCTACATTTGGATTGGAGCTGTTTTTATTGGACGCCGTCCGCAGCATGTTGGGGATGAGGAGCGCTCCCGCAATCCCGATCCCGATCACTCCGATTGCCAGGACAGCCAAAATTCCCACAACCCAAGGCCACGCTTTTTTTCGGGGCGGCGCCGCTGTAGAAGTCTGAAAACCGGGTGGGTGGTAGTCCGGAGCTTGCCAATCGCGTGGCTTGTACACTTCGGTCGGCGGCGGATTGCTTCCGTTGGCGCTCGTTGCAGAAGAAATCACGGTGGTCTCATCCTCCGGTGCTGCCACCGAGACGAGCGGCGTGCCGTCATCAAGACAGAAACTCAGGTTGGGGTCAGTGAAGGTTTTGTTACAAGTAGGACAGCTTTTCATACAGAGAAATCCTAATCATTAGACGATCTCGATCTGGCTAAAGAAATATGAGATCTCGATTGCGGCGTTTTCATCGGAGTCAGATCCGTGGACGGCATTCTCACCCACCGACGCGCCAAACTCTTTCCGCAACGTCCCTTGACCGGCCTTCGCCGGATCAGTTGCGCCCATCAGGTTGCGCCAGGCCGGCACTGCGCCCGTCTTCTCCAGAGCCATCACTAGGCAGGGCCCACTGGACATGAATTCTGTTAGACCGGGAAAGAATGGACGTTCACGATGCACTGCGTAGAAGCCTTCCGCTTGCTTCAGCGTCATGTGTATCAGCTTCAACGCGCGAATTCTGAAGCCGTCATCAGTAATACGTTGAATAATGTGTCCAGTGTTCCCCGCGCGTACGGAGTCGGGTTTGATAATTCCGAATGTAAGATTGTCCATCGTCCTTAACTAGTTCCTCCAACTGTTTTATTAAATCTTGAACCTTGCCTCTCAGGCTGCTGAAGAACTAGAAAACGATCCACGAAATCACACGAACGGACACGAAAAGAGTCCTCGGTTCGAGTTATTTCGTGTGCTTTCGTGGATCGTCTTTTCTCCCTGAGAATGCCCACCCGCTTTTCCCGAAGTCTGCCAGGGGCCCGCCCGGGAAATTCCCGACACTGTGAGGAGAGTCAAAGATCAAAGCACAGTTCCAAGCTCAATTATTAAGAACTTCCATCATTGCCGATCCAATGTCCGCCGGGGACTTCACCACATGGATACCGGCCTCTTCGAGCGCCGTCATTTTTTCACCGGCGGTTCCCTTACCGCCGGCAATGATCGCGCCGGCGTGGCCCATGCGGCGTCCCGGTGGCGCGGTTTGGCCGGCGATAAAGGCGACAATCGGCTTGGTTACGTTCTCCTTGGCAAACTGGGCGGCTTCTTCTTCAGCCGTGCCCCCGATTTCGCCGATCATTACAATTCCGTCGGTCTGATCATCCGCTTGAAACAAAGCCAGGGCGTCAACATGCGTAGTGCCGACTATAGGATCGCCACCAATACCAATAGCAGTTGATTGTCCGAGATTAAGCGCTGTCAGTTGCCCCACCGCTTCGTAGGTGAGAGTTCCAGAACGGGAGACAACCCCAACCCGGCCCTGGCGATGAATGTGTCCCGGCATGATCCCAATCTTGCATTTGCCAGGTGAGATAACTCCAGGGCAATTGGGCCCAATTAGCCGGGTAACTTTATCGCTTAAGTACTCCTTAACTTTAACCATATCGAGCGTCGGAATTCCTTCGGTAATACAGACAACCAACGCCACACTCGCATCCGCGGCTTCCATGATCGCGTCGGCGGCGAAAGCGGGGGGTACATAAATCACCGCGGCATTGGCGCCCGCTTCTGTCACGGCATCGCCCACTGTATTGAATACCGGAATACCTTCGTGAGTGGTGCCGCCTTTGCCGGGGGTGACACCAGCTACGACTTTGGTTCCATACTCGACCATCTGCTTCGTGTGAAACGAACCTTCCTTGCCAGTTATTCCCTGCACTACGAGGCGCGTGCTTGTGTTTACGAGAACGCTCAATGTGTCTGCTCCTGGAGACCTGAGTTGTGAAAACTCAACGACTCCAACTCTAGTTTTGTTTGAATGAACCGAAGTATAGCCGACCGTTCGCCCCGTCGCTAACAGACCTTATGCCAGTTCAAATCGTTGTCCATACGCCGGCACTTCAACCGTCCAGCCAAATCTTTCCTTGATATGATTGGCCATTGCCTTCGCGGCCGGCGGCTCGCCGTGAGTCAGAAATGTCCGTCGCGGCTCGGCCGGCATTCCCTCCAACCAGTGCAGAACCTCTTTCCAATCCGCGTGTGCGGAGAAACCGCCAATGCGCGCAATTCGGCAACGCACAGAAACACGCTGACCCAATACTTTTACCTCCCGCTCACCATCGAGAATTCTTCTCCCGGTGGTGCCCGCGGCCTGGTAACCCACGAACACAACCGTCGCGTCAGGATCGGAAACTAATCGCAGTGCGTGATGGAGTACGCGTCCGCCGGTCATCATCCCGGAGGCGCTGATGATCACACGCGCTCCCTGCACGTCGTTGAGGCGTTTCGATTCTGCCCGGGATGACACTGTAATAAGGGAGTGCGTGCGCAAGGGGTGTTGCTGTCTTGCCAACACACTCGCATAGGCCTCGTCATGTTCCTCTTTGCGGTTGCCGTAGACGGTTGTGGCAGCGGCGGCCATAGGAGAGTCTACATATACCGGCACAATAGGGATGGCTTTCTCATCTTCCAACTCGCGGATTAGATAAAGCAGCTCCTGGGTTCGTCCCACGGCGAACGCGGGAATCAGCACCGGACTATCGCGCTCAGCAGCGTCCTTGATTACTCGCGTCAGCGCGTCTTTCGGGTTTTCCGGGTCGTGCAGCCGATCTCCATAGGTCGATTCGACGAGCAGGTAATCACATGCAGAAGGAGCAACAGGATCTTGAATAATCGGTTGATCGTAATGGCCCAGATCGCCGGAGAACAACACGCGCCGTCCCGATCGATCGGCTCCAGCGTCGTTAATTTCAACCAGCACCAGACTTGAACCGAGTATGTGACCCGCGACGCGGAAGCCCGCGCGAATTCCCGGAGCAGCTTCAACTGATTCACCGGTATTTGGCCTCGGATGGACCAGCTTGAGCGCCGCGAACGCGTCGTTTTCCGTATACAGAGGCAGCGCGGGCTTGTGACGAGTCAGCTTATGCCGGTTCTTGTAATCAGCATCTTCTTCCTGCAGACGACCCGCATCGGGCAGCAGTATCTTCAACAGATCGGCAGTGCCACGCGAACAGTAAACAGGCCCGGCGAAGCCCTGCCTGACGAGCCGTGGCAGATATCCCGTGTGATCGATATGTGCGTGAGTGATTAGAACTGAATCAAGGGCCCGAGGATCAAACGGTGGGTCTTGCCAGTTGCGCTCGCGCAATTCCTTCAAGCCCTGGAACATTCCACAATCGACCAGCACACTCGAGCGATCCTTTTCGATCAAATACTTCGAACCTGTAACGGTGCCGACGCCTCCCCAAAACGAAAGTGTTGCCAAGAAGCCTCCT
>JALZJF010000093.1 GCA_030859905.1 Acidobacteriota bacterium | reverse complement strand
CCGAACATACTCGGTAGCCCTTATGAAGAAAGTAACCCCCACAGCCGTTTTGTTAATACTCGTACTGACCTCAATCAGGGTCTTTGCTGCCCAGAACGGCACCAGTTCTCAGGACCCAAGAGCTCTGGCGAAGTCCGCAACCAACGCCTCAACCGCGCGGAAGAACACTGAATCTGGTGACGTTACCCCGGAGAAAACTCCGGGTGGAAGCTCTCTGACAGCTCAGAAGTATTACGAGTCAGGCGCTGGGCATTACGACGCGGGCAAGATCGAAGAGGCAATCGCGGCCTTCAAACAGGCAGCCAAGCTCCAGCCAGACGATCCTCAGATTCATTACATGCTGGGAATGGCATATTCCAAATCCAAAGCCTATAAAGAATCTTTCGAATCATTCAAGCGGGCCATCCGCCTCGGGCCTGACTGGCCCCAGGCCCACTTCAGGTTGGGAGTTATCTCCTATGTGCTTGGCAGGAAGCCTGAGTCACTAAAAGCGTACAACCATCTGCTGAAACTCGAATCTCCGTTGGCCAACTCTCTCTATCGCATTATCAAAGAAGACAACAATCAAGCGACCCTTGCTGAGGGCGTTAGGGCTAGCGACTGGTCACTGACCCAGACTGAATTAGTTCGTGATGCAGTGCCTGGCAAAAAAGCCACGAGCCAGGCAGTTGGCAATTCGAATCAAGTCCCCACAACTGATGCCGAATCTAGAAATGTACCTGCCAGCTTTGCGTCGTCTGCTAAAGATACGGCGCCGATTGCGAATGATCCCCCTGCGGCTACCGAAGATCCAGCGGCATTGACCGGAATCTATAAAGTTGGCGTCGGGGATGTGCTCGACATACGTTTCCTCAATTCATCTACAACGAGATCTACTTTGTACACTGTAATTAATGGCGGCTTGATAGACCTTGCCATTGCCGGTGGACCAATAGCCGTAGCAGGTCTTACGACCGACTTGATTCAGTCTCTAATCGCCGCGGAACTCAAACGCCGCGCGATTGAAGAAGGCGCCCGCGTTTCAGTTAGTGTGCGGCAGTACGCGAGCCACAGTGTGGTTATTACGGGCTTGGTTACCAGTCCCGGCACCAAGTTTCTCAGACGTGAAGCGGTTCCCCTTTACGTCATCATGGCTGAAGCCCAACCCAGATCGGATGCCCGCCGGGTAACGATAATGCGCCCAGGCAGTCCGGCAGTCATAGTGAATTTGGACGATCCTGAAGCTCTAAACTTTCAAGTCCGTCACGGCGACACGATCAGCGTAACCTTCAGACCACAAGAGTTTTTTTACATAGCCGGTCGCATCAACCACCCCGGCCAGAAGGTGTTCCAGTCAGGAATAACTCTGCTGCAAGCGATTCTCGCTGCAGGGGGCTTCAGGCGCCAGAGCGACAACCTGATCGAGGTATCGCGCGAGGGCGGAGATGGACGCTTAATTACTACCCGATTCAAACTGAAAGAGATTAAGGCGGGCACGATTCAGGATCCAAAACTGCAGCCCGGCGACCGCATAGAAGTGGTCCGCTAATTCCGCCGATCAACTTACGACACCAACCAGTTTTACGCCCAATTTTATTGACATTCCGGCCTCTGTTTGTTAGTTATGCAGCGCGCTTTTTTGCCTGCCGTCCTGTCTTCAGGAGCTTAATCTCTGAAATCGGTTAGCTGAGAGATTTCATTTCAATGATCGACAGGTGGCCCCTACGGCACAGGGTTGTAAGAGTGACTACCCACAGTTTTCATTGCAAGCAACGCTTTAGCAGAACTAGTTAGAAGGAGAAACTTCAAGATGTCTCAACAGTGGACTCCCCCGCCCTCCCCAACCGCCACTCCGGCTAACATTCCAAACTATTTGATTCCGGCGATTCTTTCGTTGTTCTGTTGTTGGCCGCTATCAATCGTTGCGATCATCTTTGCCGCCCAGGTTAATGGAAAAGTAGCTTCCGGAGACATACAAGGCGCCTTGGATGCCTCCAAAAAGGCCAAGTTATTCAGCTTTATCGCGATCGGGATCGGATTGGCCTTAGGTTTAGTCTATCTCTTGATTTTTGTGGTGTTTGGTGGTCTGGGCGCAATCTCTTCCTAATAGAGAGACATTTTTGCAGCCTCTTTAGCTTCAAGTCAGGCACACACACTGTCCCAACTAGCGCCCGAATAGGGTCTGCGGAGAAGAAAACCTAATGACTAGATACTGTACGAAGTGTGGCGCGACCAACGAGGAGAGCGCTCAATATTGCCATACCTGCCAGTCTCCCCTAACGCCCGTGGGCGGGGGCTACCAGCCAATGCAGTCGGTCAACCAGGGACAGATGACAGACTGGAAATCCCAGGGTGCAGACAAGAAGATCGTTGCCGGCATCTGCGGAATCTTGTTAGGCGGATTCGGAGTTCATAAGTTTATCCTTGGCTACACCACCGAAGGGATTATTCAGATCGTTATTACCCTGGTGACCTGTGGAGTCGGCTCCATTGTCGGCCTGGTAGAAGGAATCATCTACCTCACAAAGTCTGACGAAGACTTCGTCCGCACATACATCCAGAACAAGAAAGGCTGGTTCTGACCTCAACTGTTTTTTGTTAGAATCGAGGCACGACAATCGTGCCTCTTTTGCTATGGAGTCTAACTCGTCTAACCTTTGGAGTGCGCCGGCAGAGCGAAGCAGCGACGGCGCTTTGGTAGAGTCAAACCATAGAAATCCAAAGCGGTGTCGCGCAGCGCTTGCCACCGCATTCCATAAAAACGAGATAGTCAATCGGCGCTTAAGCGTATTCCTGCTTTGGCTGACCATCGCCGTCGCCGGCGTTTTTCTTTTTGTGATTGAGCCGGGCAAGTCGGCTTTCATCCCTGGTTGTCCATTTCGCGCGTTGACCGGTTTTACCTGTCCAGGCTGCGGTACGACGCGTGGGCTTCACCAGTTGCTGCACGGCAACCTGCCCGCAGCTTTTCAGTTGAATCCGTTCTTGATTCTGGCGTTGCCTTTCCTCCTGTACGCGCTCGTGAGCTACACAAACACGGTGCTCCGCGGAAAGCCGATCAGAAGGAATACCCTCCCCGCGAAGTACATCTGGGCCTTGTTTGGATTCGTGCTTTTCTTTTGGGTGTTTCGCAATACACCTTTTTATCCTTTCGTATCGTAGAGCAGTGGTAGCCGGTACTGACCTGTGGGTGACCTGAGGTGAGGAGTGCAGTGGGGTGCTGTCTTAATTTGAGGTTTGGTGCAACAAACGATCCACGAAACCGCACGAACGAACACGAAAATTTTGTTAGTGACATTTCGTGTTATTTCGTGGATCGTTCTTGAGCACACATTTTCAAGCCACTAGTGCTCCAGCCGGATCTCTTTTGCGGTCACCACTGCTCTGTTATGCTTCCCCTTCCGCATGTCTGACTCGAATAATCTGAAAGAAAGGGTGCGCGCGTTTTGGCAGGCAAACCCCTGCGGAACTAAATTCGCCGATGCGGCGCCGGGAACGCGACGATTCTACGAACTTGTCGAAGAGCATCGCTACCAGAAGGAGTGGCACATTCCGCAGGCAGCCGATTTTGCCAGCGCCCAGGGTCTAAAGGTGTTGGAGATAGGTTGCGGAGTTGGCACGGATGGAGCCCAATTCGCGGGGGCTGGAGCGGATTACACAGGGGTCGATTTAACAGATGCGGCAATTGAGTTGGCCCAAAAACGGTTCGAGTTGTTCAATCTTCCGGGGGAGTTTCAGACCGCAGACGCCGAAAAACTCGACTTCGCCGACGATTCTTTCGATCTGGTTTATTCACACGGAGTGTTGCACCACACTCCTGATACCGAGCGTGCTGTCAGGGAGATATATCGTGTGCTGCGGCCCGGTGGGCGGGCAGTCGTGATGCTATACCACCGCGATTCCTACAACTATCGTGTGAACATTTCCATCCTTCGCCGTGCCGGAGCACAACTATTGAGGTGGGAGCCCGGAGTTAGTCTGGTCTCCCTTTTAACCGGAGAGTCGCTTGAATCTCTTAGGCAACATGCGACGCAACTTAGGAACGATCGGCACAGCTATCTCATGCCTGAGAAGTTTTTAACCCAGAATACGGACGGAGCAGGCAATCCCCTGGCAAGAGTTTATTCCCGGGATGAGGCGCGCGCGTTATTCGAAGCTTTCGCTGAGATCGAAGTGCGCACGCATTTCCTGAATAAACGCTGGCTGCCATTGATCGGAAGCGTCTTGCCCCGTTCGCTCGAATCGAGGCTTGCGTCCCGTTGGGGCTGGCATTTGTGGATATATGCTAAGAAATAGATCCTTTGGAGGGCCATCGGCGACAGGGCGCGGCAATTGGATTTAGAGCCCGCGAAGCGTGGCGAAAGCATGAAGCCTGGGGCGTGAGCCCCAGGACGATCGAGTTTGAGTCCTAGCCCGCTTAAGCGGGCGGCAGTGGCTACAAAAGAGGCGTCGTTGAAAAAATTAGCGCGAACAGAATTCTAATCGGCTGTCGCCCGCTAACGCAGGCTGGTTGAATCTTGTTCGTTCGTTGACCTGGGGTTCCGCTGCGCTCCACACCCCAGGCTCTACGCTGTCGCCCGCTAACGCGGGCTGGTCGAGCGGTTCAGCTTGCGCGATACTAGACGAATCGGTCATGTAGCCCGCAAAGCAATGGTGAGGGGCAGGTCGAACGACTCAATCGAGTGATCCAAAGCGGTGTCGCGCTCCGCTTGCCCCCGCACGCCAAAATTGATCTCTAACAATGAAGAACATTCTCATCACCGGTGGCGCCGGTTTTATCGGTTCCCACCTCGTGGGCCGTTTACTTGCGGAAGGCGACTGGGCCGTCACGGCGCTCGACGATTTCAACGACTTCTACGCGCCTGAAATCAAGCGCAACAACGTTCGTGCTCACCAGCAAAGTTCTGCCTATAAACTAATCGAGGCTGACATTCGAGATCCGCTGGCTCTGTCAGAAATCTTTGGTCAAACACAGTTCGGCGTGATTGTGCATCTGGCGGCGCGGGCGGGCGTGCGTCCCTCGTTGAAAGATCCCCAGCTTTATACGGAAACAAATATTAACGGAACCCTGAATCTACTTGAACAAGCGCGCCAGCACAGCGTCAAACAGTTTGTGTTCGGATCTTCTTCATCTGTTTACGGGATTAATGCAAAAGTGCCCTTTAGCGAAGAGGATCCAATCCGCCAGCCCATTTCACCGTACGCAGCAACAAAAGCTGCCGGTGAGTTGCTCTGCCATACTTACTCACACTTATACGATCTGCGGTCGGTGTGCTTGCGGTTTTTTACCGTCTACGGAGCCCGCCAGCGCCCGGATTTGGCGATACATAAATTCGCTCGGTTAATCAGCCAGGGCAAGCCGATCCCTGTTTTTGGTGACGGTAAAACTCGCCGCGACTATACCTATATCGACGACATTATTGCAGGAGTCCGTGCTGCGATCGATTTCGATCAGACCAACTACGAGGTGATCAACCTGGGAGAGTCGCGAACGGTGGAGCTTCGTGAATTAATCGCGCTGTTGGAACAACAGATTGGCCATAAGGCGATCATTGATTCCCAGCCTCTGCAGCCGGGTGATGTGCCACAAACCTTTGCCGACATCACCAAAGCGCGCCGCTTACTTGGATACAATCCGCAAACTCAGATTGAAAATGGAATTCGCAGGTTCGTTGACTGGTTTCGTTCGGAGGATAGCCGCGCGTAGGAAATGCGGGCAGGCCGAGTACTACGAGTCCAGCGTCAGCATCGGGCTGTTGTGCAGGCTTGGCTCTGCATCTCCCGATGGTTGCCGTCAATACAGAACCGGGAGCGGTAGCGACCGCACTCAACGAACGATATAACTTACGGCAGTGGTTCTCCTTGGTCATAGAGAACATAATCTATGGCAGCCAGTAGCTGGTTCTGAGTCCAATTCAATTTCGGGACACAGAGTGCTCTCGTTGGTTGAGTGCGGTCGCTACCGCTCCCGGTTCCGTATTGAGCACTGTCGCCCTTGGGGAAGTCGGCTCGACAGCGAAGGTGGATTTAGAGCCCAGACCTGTACGCAAGCCAACGATTCCAGCCCGAAGACTCCAGCCCCTTTCAGGATCTGTCCCACATCTGCATCCACAACCGGTTTTGTTCTACAATGCGAATTGGGTGAATGGGGCGCTGTCCCAAAAGTAGGAATGTCCACAACGAACATAATCCGTGATCCGCTGCCGCAGGAGATGCAGCCACATACTTACTCGATCATGTATCGGGTTGAGGGAAGTCACTGGTGGTTCGTGGGCCGACGGCGAATACTTTCCAGTTTTGTCAGGAGAATCGTCGGAAATCTAGGCAACCCGCAGCCGCGAATACTCGACGTCGGTTGCGGGACGGGAGCGAATCTTGAAATGCTTGCCCACTTCGGTGAAGCCGAGGGCGTTGATGTCTCGACAGAGGCCCTGGACTTTTGCCGAAACCGAGGCCTTCAGAATGTGCGGCAGGGTGAAGCGGAACGTCTTCCTTACGAAGAAAAATCTTTCGACTTGGTTACCGGACTAGATGTAGTTGAGCACCTTGATAACGATATCGCCGGTTTGCGAGAGATGAGACGTGTGCTGCGTCCCGGTGGCCGGGCGCTGCTCTTCGCGCCGGCGTTCATGTTTTTGTGGGGCGTTCAGGATGACATCAGCAATCACCGCCGCCGTTACACTCTTGCAAGCCTCAATAGCGTGGTGCGACAGGCTGGGTTGGAAGTCGAGTTCACTACCTATGCGAATATAACTTTCTTCGCCCCAATTTTGCTGGGCCGTTTGCTGATGCGGATGACAGGATTTCGGCCCGCATCTGAAAACAATATTACTGTGGGATTTTTGAACGGCATACTGGGACGCATCCTGGGCGCTGAGGCGACGCTACTGCGTCATGTAAGTTTTCCCTTTGGGGTCTCGATTATCTGCGTCGCGCGTCGCACCGAGTGATTGATCCATAAAGTTTCCCGGATAAATGAAAATCTACGATCAGGAAGTGGCAGCTCGAAGGCAGGTGGAGGCCTCGCTACTTGGAAGCGAAGCGCCTGAAATTTCGGTGTTCCTTCCGGTTTACAATGAAGAGCCCAACCTCGCGCCGCTGCACGCCAAACTGGATGAGGCGCTAAAAACATTGAATCGCTCCGCGGAGATCATCTACGTCGACGATGGATCAACTGACGGGAGCCTGAAAGTGCTACGAGAAGTAGCTCAGCGCGATGCTCGCGTGCGCGTAGTAGCTCTGAAACGCAATTACGGTCAGACCGCCGCAATGGCCGCCGGCATCGATGCGGCCCAGGGCGACGTTTTGATACCGATGGATGCGGACTTGCAAAATGATCCTGCCGATATCATTCGGCTGCTTGATAAGCTCGATGAGGGTTACGATGTCGTTTCCGGATGGCGCAAAAATCGCCAGGACAAGCTGATCACTCGCAAGATTCCTTCCATGATTGCCAACAGGTTGATTTCCTGGATTGGCGGCGTACCACTTCACGACTATGGCTGTTCACTAAAAGCCTATCGGCGCGAGGCCCTCCAGGATGTGCGGCTCTATGGAGAGATGCACCGCTTCATTCCTATCTATGCCTCCTGGGTAGGCGCGCGGGTCTCGGAAATCCCGGTCGAACATCATCCACGCACCATGGGCAAATCGAAGTATGGGTTATCGCGCACTCTCAAAGTCGTGTTTGATCTGATGACGATCAAGTTCATGGCTTCCTACCAGACGAAACCCATTTACGTTTTCGGTTCGTTTGGCATGCTGGCGTTTTTCGTATCAGTGGCGGCGGGATTGTACGCTATCTTTTTGAAGGTCTTTCACAAGGCGGACTTCGTGCAAACGCCGCTGCCGATTCTGGCGGTCGTGATGTTCGCGGTGGGCATTCAGTTTCTGCTGATGGGTTTGCTGGCGGAGATGCTGGTGCGGACGTATCACGAGTCGCAGGAGAAATCGATCTACGCCGTGCGCGAGAAAATTGGATTTAAAGAACGTTGATAAGTATGAGTAAGATATGAGACATCTGCAGATTACGCAGATTACACAGAAGAACCCGCAACCGAACAAGCTAATGTTGATATTCCCGTCCTGCTGACGTCCTAATCTGTGTAATCTGCGTAATCCGCGGATGTCTCATATGTCACTCATCACTTGTCACTGCAGTAACGTATGTGTGGAATAACCGGTTGGGCCAATCTCGATTCTCGCAGGCCGCCTCCCGATGGCGCCAAGCCTCTGCTGCACGCCATGTGCGAGCGCCTTATTCATCGCGGACCTGACTCCGAAGGGTTGCTCGTTTCTACCGGTGTTGGGCTCGGAATGCGCCGCCTCGCGATTATCGATCTGGTAAGCGGCGAACAACCCGTATTCAACGAGGACCAGAGCGTCGCGGTGATCCTTAACGGCGAGATCTACAACTATCGCCAGTTGCGCTCCGACCTGGAAAAACTCGGCCACTCATTCCGCAGCGCTTCCGACACTGAAGTGCTGCCGCATCTATACGAAGAGTATGGGCAGGAGATGGTCCACCATCTCAATGGTATGTTTGCCTTCGCTCTGTGGGATTCCCGGCGGTCCAGACTACTCATCGCCCGCGACTACTTTGGCGAGAAACCGCTCTACTGGGGCGTCTTTGACAACACACTGATTTTCGCGTCCGAGCCGAAGGCCTTGCTGGCCCACCCGGCCGTTTCTCCCGCGCTCAATGTGCAGGCTCTGCGTCAATATCTCTCCTTCGATTACGTGCCGGCTCCCCTCTCTATCTACCAGGGCATAAACAAGCTGCCGGCTGCCCACCTGCTGACACTCGAAAACGGACAAATCGAAACCGCGGCCTACTGGCGCTTGAGCTATCAAACGAAAGAGCCCGTTCCCAGTGAAGCAGAAGCGGCAAAACGACTACAGGAACTGTTGGCCGATTCGGTAAGCATGCGTTTGGTTTCCGACGTGCCTCTGGGGGTGTTGCTTTCCGGCGGCGTCGATTCATCCGCAGTGACCGCACTGGCCGTGCGGGCTTCCTCGGAAGCGGTCAAAACGTTTTCCATCTCGTTCGCGGAGTCTTCTTTCGACGAATCTTCATATGCTCGGGAAGTGGCAAAGTTTCTTGGGACCGATCACCACGAGGAACGTTTAAGCGCCAACCTGGCGGCGAACCTGGTCGGGGAAATCGGCTCCTGGATGGATGAACCTTTCAGTGATGCGTCTCTGGTGCCTACCTATCTGCTTTCCCGCTTCACTCGCAAACATGTGACTGTCGCGCTGGGCGGCGATGGCGGTGATGAACTCTTTGCCGGCTATCCGATGTACTTGGGGCATCGCCTGGCTGAAATTTACGCGCGCGTTCCCCGGCCACTGAAAAGCGCGGTTATCGAACCTCTTGTGCGCCTGCTTCCGGTCAAAACCAAGAATCTTTCGTTTGACTATAAGGCGCTCAGATTCATCACCGGGGCGAAGTATGATCCCGTAGTCCGCCATCACGTTTGGTTTGGCTCATTCACGCCCGAAGAGCAGGAGCGATTGCTGACACCAGAGGCTCTGCAAGCCACTGACGGCGACGTTTATCGCAATGCGCAGGACATGCTTGCTGAGTGTGACGCCGAGGATATTGTGGAACGCATGCAGAACCTCGACACCAGACTCTATCTTGCGGAAGATATTTTGACGAAGGTCGATCGCGCCAGTATGGCTGTTTCGTTGGAAGTTCGCGCGCCATTCCTCGATCGCCGAGTGGCTGAATATGCCGCTTCACTGCCCGCTCATTACAAGTTGAGGGGCCGGAAAACGAAGTACATTCTTAAACGCGCCGTGGCAGATCTCTTACCTCCATTTGTGACCCGCCGAAGCAAAAAAGGTTTTGGGGTTCCGGTGGCCGAATGGCTGAAGGGCAAGCTGCGGCCTCTCGCGCGAGATCTGCTGTCGCCGGAACGCGTGCGCCGGGCTGGTGTGTTCAACCCGGAATACATAACGCGCCTGCAGGATGAACACGAACGGGGCGTAGCCAATCATCGCAAGCTGCTTTGGACGCTGCTGATGTTTGAACTCTGGCACGAAAGCTTTATCGAAACCCCGCGCCGCATTGAGACGTCGGTGGGTAGTGAACAGTAGGCAGCCGGAAGAAGCAGTCGGGCAGGAAATCCGCCCGTTTTGTGATCGAGTGATTGCAGGGACATCGGGAAGCCGATCCACGAACCCACACGAAGAAGCACGAAATAAAGTTCGTGTAATTTCGTGAGATTTCGTGGATCGTATCGTTGTTCCGACACTTGCCGGCCCAGGAGCTTGGGAGCCCAGACGCGCCGAATTGTTTTTGTGACTCTTAAATGCCCGATCCCACTATTCACGACGCATTCACGGAACTCTTCGCATGGTGCCGAACACATAACTTCGCCGGACATGATCCCTACGATGCGTTGAACAGTCGTCTATTTCAGGCCACACCTCTAAGGCACTCCCGCCGAGCCCGCCTTGCCTGGACGCAGTTCGTGAAGCGCTCTCCCATAGACCTTAGGAGTATTTGCCTCGTCCCCGCGGGCAGAAACTCCAAAGGCATTGCTTTGTTTGCCCTCGCAGCTCTGGCGAACTATCGCAGCTCCAAAGCAAACGAAGCTGAGATCGAGGCTCGTCAACTGGTCAACGATCTTCTTTCCATGCGTTTGGAAGGGTGGAGCGGTGCGGCGTGGGGTTATAACTTCGACTGGCAATCACGCGTATTCTTTGCGCCTCGCGGTACGCCCTCGATAGTACCGACTGCTTTCGCAGCTCGGGCCTTCATTGAAGCCGCCCAAGCCTTCGATGATGAAACCTACCTCAAAACTGCGCGCAGTGCCTGCGACTTCATTCTTCAGGATCTTCGGCGCAGCGCAGAAACGCACACCGAAGTCTGCTTCAGTTACTTACCTGGCTCCGTGAATCGCATCTACAACGCCAGTTTGCTGGCGGCCGAAACTCTGGCCGGCGTTGCCGCGTTAACAGGCGAGCAGGAACTATGCGGGTGGGCCGTGCGGGCCGCGCGTTATGTCGTTAACCAGCAGCATAAAAATGGGTCGTGGCTCTACGGCGCCGCAGAGAATCAAGCGTGGACAGACAATTTCCACACAGCGTATTTATTAACCTCGCTGGCGAGAATCATTAATCACTGTCAGGCAGCGCAAACGACGGAATTCAACGAGGCGCTGCAGCGTGGTTACGGATTCTGGCGCGCGAGCTTCTTTCTTGCGGATGGGTGGCCGAAATACTACCATGACAGCCCTTATCCGGCTGACGCGCATGCGGCGGCCACCGCCGTAATCACATTCCTGGAGCTGCGCGGATTAGATTGCGACGCAATGGCTTGGGCCCAAAAGATTGCGAACTGGTCTGTTCGCAATCTGCGGGATGAACGCGGCTTCTTCTATTACCAGCGGCGTCGTTTCTACACCGCGCGCACGCCATTTATGCGTTGGACCGAAGCCTGGATGCTCTATGCGCTGGCACGCCTCTCAGAAGAAGAGCATGTCAGAACCGCGAGCATTAGCGATCGGGTTGTGTGCTTTCCAAATCAGGCTCGGTCGCTGCCGCTCGCGTTGCTGAAAGAGCCGCGGGAAACGTCTTAGTTGATGATATGCCGATTGCATCTGATGTGACATTGGGAGACGGCGTTAAGATATTCCAACCCGATCTAGTCAACCTCTACGGTTGCTCCATCGGCTCGGAAACTAAGATCGGGCCGTTTGTCGAGATCCAAAAGAACGCCTCGATCGGCGCGCGCTGCAAGATTTCTTCGCACACTTTTATTTGTGAGGGCGTCACGGTCGAGGACGAGGTCTTCGTTGGCCACGGTGTGATGTTTATCAACGACCGCTACCCTCGCGCAGCGAATGAGGATGGCTCCTTGCAAACTGAATCCGATTGGCAGGTGGTAGACACGCGAGTAAGGCGTCGCGCGTCGATTGGCAGCAATGCGACGATTGGTGCGGGCGTGACCATCGGCGAGTCCGCTCTGGTAGGTGCCGGAGCAGTGGTTACACACCATGTACCTGACTATGCGATCGTAGCCGGAGTGCCCGCGCGCGTCATCGGCGACGTGCGCCAGCGTTCCGGAGGCCCGGCAGGCAGCGGAAAAACCAAGGACGATCCACGAAATCACACGAAGCGACACGAAAAAAGCTCTTAGTTCGAGTCATTTCGTGTGTTTTCGTGGATCGTCTTATTCTTCCTTAGAATGTGCACCTCTTTTCAGCAGCCTGCTAGCAGTCTGTCGGAAAAAAGCTTCTCCGTGTACTCCGTGCCTCCGTGGTGCATCTTTTCTTAGCAATTTCAACACGGAGACACGGAGATCACGGAGGTTACACAGAGAAATCCGATTTTTCCGACAGACTCCTAGCCGATTTAAAACATCAGGGAGTCGGCCGTGTGATATGGCTCGCGTATTTAGATGTTGTGTCCCCCTTACGGGTGTATCTTTTTATGGTTGTCCCGTTTGGTGTTTGAGGAGTAGCATCTCTTTTCGCGGTTTATCTACCGGCGCAAAGACTTGATGCAACCGGAGATTTAATGTTAATGGGACGTGAAGGGTTGGAATATTGAGTTGTGGGTATAGGGTCCTGTCATTAAACTAACGGGTTGTCTTATTGAGGCATTTTCTATGCTCGATTATCAACTCGATTATCCAAAGGGTACTGCAGCTTTGTCGCGTACGTGCCATGCTCATTGAACAGCGGACTTGGCCTCCGCGAAAAGGTAAACCGATTTTGATGTTCAAGTACCGACCGTCCGCTAAAGTAGCCTGGGTTGTGGCTTGTATCGCAGTACTTGGGCTGTTCCTTATCGTGTTTCACATCGAAGGCAGGAAAA
>JALZJF010000091.1 GCA_030859905.1 Acidobacteriota bacterium | reverse complement strand
ACGTGAGCCCCGGCAGGATCAGACCGGGTCGCTACCGCTCGCCGTTCTGACAAGCGACGTGAGCCCCGGCAGGATCAGACCGGGTCGCTACCGCTCGCCGTTCTGACAGGAAAGGCCCGCGATTGCGGGCCTTTCTCTAACGAATCAAATCGCTTTTAGGACAGATCAAGTCCCAAGGGATCAGTTTCCCCCCGAGAGTTTGCCGATCAGTGTGAACAGAGGCATGTACATTGCGATGACAATTGAACCAATGGTGACGCCCAGGAAACCGATCAAGACTGGTTCCATCAGCGTCAGTAGGTTGGCGATTGCCGCATCAACTTCCTGCTCGTAGAAATCCGCAATCTTCCCAAGCATTGCGTCGAGTGCGCCGGTCTGTTCGCCGATACCGATCATCTGCGCCACCATATGTGGAAAAACAGCGGTTGCTTTTAGTGGTTCGACGAAGCTTTCGCCGCGTTCGACTCCAGTACGTACTTTCAGAATAGCTTCTTCGATGATTACGTTACCAGAAGTTTTAGCGGTGATGTCGAGTGACTGCAGAATTGGCACACCTGAAGAGAGCAGTGTGGATAGGGTGCGCGAGAACCTGGCGACTGACACCTTGCGCAATATGCCTCCCAGGATCGGAATCCTCAGTAGTATCCGGTCAATGTTTTTGTGGCCCGCCGGAGTCTTGTAGTAGAACTTGATTGCCACAACGGCGCCGATGACCACACTGAGGATCACCAGGCCGCCCCATCCTGCCAGAAAGTCGCTTATGCCCACTACGATGCGTGTGGGCAGTGGCAATTGCTCGCCGGGACCAAGCAGGCCAAGAAATATCTGTTCGAATTGGGGGATCACGACGACCATGATCACGGTGATCGCCGCGATTGCCATTCCTATGACCGCAGCCGGATAGATCATTGCGGAAATCACATCGCGCTTCAGTTTGACAATCTTTTCAATAAAGGTTGAAAGCCGCTGCAGGATCAGATCGAGAATACCGCCCGCTTCTCCGGCCTCCACCATGTTCGTATAGAGCTGATCGAAAACTTTCGGATGCCGGGCCATCGCACCCGCAAGAGTTGAACCCTCCTCAACGTCCTGGCGCACTTGCAGCAAAGTCTGCTGGAAGTACTTATTTTCCTGCTGCTGGCCGAGGATCTCGAGACATTGGACCAGGGGCAGACCAGCATCAATCATCACCGAGAACTGACGGGTGAAGATCGACAGGGCCTTGGATTTGACCTTCTTACGGCCGCCCAGTTTGGGGATGCCAATCTCTCGTCCCTTTTCCTTAACGGAGGTTAACGTGACCTGTTCCTTGCGCAGAGCCTGCCGCAAGGCGTCGCGATTGTCGGCAACGCGTTCGCCGGCAACTGTTTCATTAAGTCTGTTGCGGCCTTTAAATACGTAAGTGGGCATGTCTACAGCTCCGTTCCGGTGAAGTCTAAATCTATCTGTTGGTGATGGTGGGGCGGGTCCCGACCGGTCGACCCTGCGCATAAGGACTTGGATGATTGCGGTTGGCGGGGCCGGTATTCAACCCTGTCCCGCGCTCCATTAGTTCCTTCAACTCATCGACATTTGATGAACGCAGCAAAGCGGTTTCGGAGGTGATGATTCTCTTGTGATAGAGCGTGGCCAAAGCCTGATTGAAGGTCTGCATTCCGTACTTGTCCTGACCCGTCTGCATCATGGAATAGATCTGGTGAATCTTGTCTTCCCGGATTAAGTTCCTGATGGCGGAGTTGGGGACGAGTACCTCCAGGGCCATCACGCGTCCTTTTCCTTCGGCCCGCGGGAGCAGTGCCTGACACATGATTCCTTCGAGTACGAGCGAAAGCTGCGCTCGGATCTGGGCCTGCTGGCCGGAAGGGAAGACGTCGATGATACGGTTGATGGTTGAGGCGGCCGAGTTCGTGTGCAGGGTGGCGAAAGTAAGATGGCCCGTTTCGGCGATGCGCAACGCCGATTCAATTGTCTCCAGATCACGCATTTCGCCGACTAGTACCACGTCGGGGTCCTGGCGCAGAGCAGTTCGCAACGCTTCCGCAAACCCATGAGTGTCGGCGTTGACTTCTCTTTGATTGACAACGCAGCTCTTGTGGTTGTGTAAAAACTCGATCGGGTCTTCGATGGTCAGGATGTGTTCCCGGCGATCTCTGTTTATCTTGTCAATCATCGATGCCAGGGTTGTTGATTTGCCTGAGCCGGTAGGGCCCGTAACCAGAATTAGTCCGCGCGGCTTGTCGCACATCTGTTTGACGACCGTGGGCAGCCCCAGTTCTTCAAAGGCTTTGATCTCGTACGGGATGGCACGAAATACAGCGCCGACGGCGCCACGCTGGTTAAAAAGATTGGCGCGAAAGCGAGAGAGGCCTTTGACGCCAAAAGAAAAGTCGAGTTCCAGATTCTCTTCAAACCTGTGCTTCTGAGCGTCAGTCAGGACTGAGTAAGCCAATTGTTTAGTATCAGCGGAGGTGAGCGTCCGGTAACCCTCGAGCGGACTCAGATGGCCATCGACACGAATCTGCGGGGCGGACCCTGTGGTGATGTGAAGGTCAGAGCCGCGAAGCTCGGACAGCTTCCTCAGCAGTTCGGATAGAGAGATTTGCGGAACGCTCTCGTTCGGTGCCATGGGGTGATCTCCTCTGGGGTTTAACCGGTTCTTCAAAACCGGGCCTGGTCTATCGCGGGGACGACTGCGAGCTTGGTTTCGGGGCAGCGTGCAGAGACCCGATAAACTTTTCCGCATCCGCAGACATGCGATCAGAAAACTGCCGCGGGGTGTTGGTGGTAAGGCTGTAGATTCGCCCATTGAGCTCGGTGAAATAGAAATTCCAGGATTTTTCGGGCAAGCGAGCATCGCCTGGAGTTTGCGCGGTAACGACGAAGACCCGGTACCCGCCCATGTCGCGCTGGTAGTCGTTGACTACCCATCCACCTGCAGTAATCATCTTGTCGATAACTATGCGCCGGAGGTCTGTTACCGCAGTTCCCGCAAGCATTTTTCGTTCTTCACGCTGGGTCAGGTAGTCGGGAGTTGATCTGCTTAGGGCCACCACGGCAAGCGTAGCTTCGCCGGGAACACTTCCGCTCACCGCGCCGGTGCGGAATCGCATTTCGGTACTATTTCGTGTGGGTTCACCGTTCCAACCGATCGGCAAGTTTGTCGTCAGTGTTGTGGACGGGGCTCCAGTGGCGCCGGCCTGCGGGAGTTTTGGCGCCAGCAGAACCCTGCGGTGAGCCAGGGTTGCGGCACGCCTTCTTTTTAAGCGGGCGCGATAGCGACGCCACCAAGCCCGAGAGTGGCGCCTATAGTGGCTCCCGTTGCGGCCTTGAGAAACTGAACTTTGCCGAATCCCGTGGGCTGACGATTGGTCAAACGGCAGCATTAGCAGGACAGTAACCAGCATTAACAGTGATAGTGTAATTGTGCGCAACATTCTGTTTGTCCTGTGCTAAGCCACTGTTTCGCGAACAACTTCTTCGAGGGTGGTCAATCCATCGCGAATCTTTTGCAGGCCGGATTCGCGCAGGGTGATCATCCCGTCCTCAATAGCCTTCTTCCTCAACTCGAGAGCCGAGGCGCCGATTAGAATCAGTTCGCGGATCTCATCGTTGACTTCCATCACTTCGTAAAGTCCGATTCTGCCCCTGTACCCGGTGTTGTTGCAGGTCGAGCAGCCCTTGCCCTTAAACGTTTTGAGCTTCTTCGCGTCGTCTGCCGAGAATCCAACTTCCATCAGTGCTTCGGGAGGCATGCTGTGCTCGCTCCTGCAGTCCTTACAGACTCGTCGAATCAGGCGCTGGGCCTGAATCAAATTAACGCTCGTAGCTACGAGGAAAGGTTCGATACCCATATTCATCAGGCGGGAGATGGTTGAGGGAGCGTCGTTGGTGTGAAGAGTTGAGAGAACCAAGTGGCCGGTTAAGGCGGCCTTGATGGCGATTTCCGCCGTTTCGAAATCGCGGATTTCACCTACCAGGACAATGTTCGGATCCTGACGGAGGAAGGCTCTCAATGCGGCGGCAAAGTTGAGACCGATCTGCTCTTTCATCTGGACCTGATTGATCCCCATGAGGTTGAACTCAACCGGATCCTCGGCCGTCATGATGTTCGTTTGGACCGTATTCAACGACTGCAGCGCAGAATAGAGAGTGTTGGTTTTACCACTTCCCGTTGGGCCGGTTACCAAAACCATTCCATATGGCTTCGTGATGTTGCGCTGGAACTTGACAAGGGACTCAGGCTCGAAACCGAGCTTAGTCATGTCGAGCATCAGATTTTCCTTGTCCAGCAAACGGAGCACGACTTTCTCGCCGAAGAGCGTCGGCAGTGTGGATACGCGAAAGTCGAGTTCACGAGAGCGCTGGTCGACCTTCACTTTAATTTTGATGCGTCCATCCTGCGGCAACCTCTTTTCAGAGATGTCGAGCTTTGACATGATCTTCACGCGCGAGATCAGGGCATCGCGTAATTTCAGCGGAGGATGCATCACGTCATAGAGCACGCCATCGATACGGAAGCGAATGCGAAGTTCCTTTTCATAGGGTTCAATATGAATATCCGAAGCGCCACGTCTGAGCGCATCCACCAGCAGCACGTTGACCAGCCGTACCACCGGAGCGTCCTCGCTCATTCGTGAAAGCGTGGACAAATCGATCTCTTCATTGTCTTCGACAACTTCGACGTCTTCGGCGCTGTCGTGATCAAAGTCGATGCTGTCCAGCGACACCAAGTCGGCGTGAGTAATTGCGCCGGCGCCGTTTGAGCCCTTCCCGTTGCTCCGTTCGGAAGCGGGTTCACCCACGGAAATTGCTGCCAATTCGATCTCTCTGGACGTACCGTAATACTTAGTGATCGCCAGTTGAATGCTCAGCTCAGCGACGACGACGGGCTCAACGTTGAGGCCGGTCATGAACTTTATGTCGTCCATCGCGAAGACATTGGTCGGATCGACCATGGCGAGAGTTAGGGTGGCGCCAACCCGGGATAAGGGGATCACCGAGTATTTTTGGGCTACTTCCTGGGGAATCAGCCGCAAAACCGATTCGTCGATCTGAAAAAGTTCGAGGTTAACTGAGGGAATACCATACTGCCGTGAGAGCACGGCCGTAATCATATCGTCCGTAACCAATCCCAGCTTAACCAGGTTATAACCCAGTCGGCCTCCGTGTTCGCGCTGGTAGTCCAGTGCTTCACGTAAGTGCTGAACACTAATAAGGTTCTCGCGGACGAGAATTTCACCTAATTTGGCTGACATTTCTTCCTGACGTCGAGACGGTTAAGAGACGATTTTCTACGATGGGTGGGAGTTAATGAGATTGGCTTCCTGGTACCGGGAACTAGGCGTGGGCAGAGCGCTCAACACCGTTGCGAAAGCATAGTACAGGTTGAACGAGCGCTCTGTCAATACTTGATTTGGCCAAAAAGTACCGAAAACGGCAGCATTCCGAGCAAGCCGGGGCGTTTTGCCGTGGCGAAATAAATGACTCGTTAATTTATACGGCGGGGTGAGTTACGACTCGGGGGGTAAGGCGATCCACGAAAGAACACGAACTAAGACCTCTCTTCGTGTCCGTTTCTGTGATTTCGTGGATCGTTCTTAGTTTTCAGCACCCTGCTAGGGTCGGCGGCGGCGCGCGGGTGTGGCTGTGGTTTTCTCAGCCTTAACGTTTTGCTGATTCTTAAGCTCCTCTAGAATGGCCTTTGCATCATCTTTGAGCCGGTCAGTGTCTGGGGCTTTGTCAACAAATTTTTGGAGAAAATTGGCAGCCTCCTGATACTTTTCCTTGTCGTTGTTCACCGCGCCGATGTTGAACAAAAGCATGCCGGATTTGACCAACGCGTCGGTGTCGTCAGGGTTGTTAGCCAGAATCTTCTGATATTCGGCCAGCGCTTTGTCAAAGGAGTTTGCATCGAAGAGCATTTGCGCCAAACCCCTTTGAGCCGCTAATTTTCTCGCCGGATCTGTTTCAACCGCCAGGTAGTCTTCATATGCTTTCAGCCCGGCGTCAACCTGGGACGGATCAACCTTAGTCACAAACAAACGCATGGCTTCAGCCCTGGTGCTAAGCGCGGCGATCTTGTTTGAGTTGAACCGAGTCTTTTCTTCTGGATCCGTGGGTACAGTTTGCGCGTTCAGTGCGTCGATGGCTTGCTTGATAGCCTCTGCGGAGGCGCGAAAGTCGCTTTTTGCTGCCTCGATTCCCGGCGCCTTAGTTGTTTCATCCTTAGACGTGATAGCTGCGTTGTAACGATCGACTCCGCGTCCCTTCAGAGCCATAGACTTTTGCGTTAGCAATGCAGGCTGGCTGGGATCGGCCGCTATTCCTTCATCGTACTGCTTAATTGCTTCGTCGTAGTTCTTTGCTCCAAGGGCGGTGTTCCCCGCACTGAAGGTGCGGGCGACAATGGCGTTTGATTCCTCAATCGTTTTGTTCTTGGCATCAATCTCAGCGTTCTTACGGATCGCTTCTTCTCGCGCTGCCTTATCTGTTGCGCTCTCACCCTTTGGAGTGCCTGAAGACGGGGCGCTGCCCGTGTTCCCTTTCTCCGCCGCTTTGATTTCGTCAAGCGTCAGACGCGTGCCATCACCCGGCGATAGATTGATTTCGTAGTCGGTGCCTCTGCCGACTTTGATGTTAGGCAAGTAGGTCGGGCGGGCTGAAGAATGACTGGCGGCAATAATGTAAGTGCCAACGTAGGGTAGCCCTGCGAATACGAACTCACCCTTCTTGTTGGTTTTGGTATTGTATTTGCCCGAGACGTCGGTGCGGTACACGTCGATAGCCACGTCACTGGCGGTAGCCTTGGTTCCATCCGCCTGATTCATAGTCACCCGTCCGCGAAGTTCTCCTGTCTGGGCAGACGCGATGAAGGCCGTCGAGACCAGCGCTACTACAGCGAAGATTGTAAAGAAAGATTTACGAAGCATGGGATTCCTCCAAAGGTAGCGTCTTGTCATTCGATTCTATTACGGGAGAGACCCGTAAGATGCACCGACGCTGAGATCAGTTGTAGTTAAGGGCTGAGAAGCACCTTAAGTTAATAAGCAAAACGCTTGCTGTCAAGCGTATAGGGAATCGGATCAGTGACTCCTGCCTCGCGAAAAGCCCGTAACCGGAGGGCACAGGAATCACACGCCCCGCAGGCTCGCTCTGATTCCTGATAGCACGACCAGGTAAGCTCGAGAGGCGCTCCGAGCGAGTACCCAAGAAGCACGATTTCCCGCTTCTTCATGGCGATTATTGGAGTCCTAATCTCGAGTCCGGTTTGAGGTCTTGTTCCCAGGTCGATCACCTGTTGAAATGCGGCGTAAAACTCCGGTCGGCAATCCGGATAGCCCGACGAATCCTCTGCGACCGCGCCGATATAAATGTGACGAGCCTGAATCACTTCACCCCAACTTGTAGCAATCGAGAGGAAGTGGGCATTGCGAAAAGGAACGTAGCTCGACGGTATTCCTGAAACTCCCGGGTTCGCGCTGGTTACAGGAATCTCATGATCCGTTAGCGAAGATCCACCAATTCTGCTCAGATGCTCTATCGAAACCGCCAGGCGAAGTCGTGTCCGATAGTAGTCGGCGATCTCGTCGAAAGCTCGCCGCTCTCGCTGTTCAGTGCGCTGGCCATAGGAGATATGCAGCAAAGCAACTTCATGGTTCTCCTTATGGGCCATCGCGGCGGTAACACAGGAATCCATGCCACCTGAGACAAGGCAAACAGCAAGGCCGGATTCCGAAGACCCCGGTTTGAATTCAGAGGGTTCGTACGACTCGTCGTCATGACCGCCCATCAAACACCTCGCGCCGCCTCGTGTCAGAACCGCGAGCGGTGGCGACCAGCTTCTTCGTCGTCATAACCGCCCATTAAACACCTCGTGCCTCGGGCCCCCAGATGTACTTGTGCAGTTGTAATTGCATCCGCACGTTGAGCCCGCTGCTAGTTATCCAACCCGCAACCTCCCGCAAGTCCGCGCCGTTCCAGATAGGAGATATCAAGACCGCCCTGGCGCGCTTTTCCAAATCGAAGCGCTCGATGATGTCGCGGGCAAAATCCCAGTCGCTGCGATTGGCTATCACAAACTTGACCTCATCTTTGTCTGCGCGCAAGACGCCCAGGTTGGGCCAGTGGTTGCGAGCATCTTCGCCTGAACCGGGACACTTCACGTCGAGAATGATTTTGGCCCTCGGATCGACGGTCGCGGTCGAAATATAGCCTCCTGTTTCCACCAAAACTTCAAACCCTTCTTCACACAGCTTGTTTATCAAAGTAAACGCATGTGGCTGCGCTAGCGGCTCGCCTCCGGTGACTTCGACCAGCTTGCAACCCAGCGCGCGCACTCGCGCTAATACTTCGTCGATTGAAAGATGGTCCCCGCCCGTGAATGTATACTCGCTGTCACACCAGACACATCGCATCGGACACCCGGAAAGGCGCACAAATGCGCAAGGCCGGCCGGCGTGAGTGGACTCACCCTGGATGGAGTGAAAAATCTCGGTTACTCGAAGCATGGACACGCGTAATCCTGGAAATATCTTCACACGACCGCTTTTTGCACGGGCTTAGAAATATGGTTTCGTGACGGTACAATCGAATCTAGCTTAGGCGCCTTTTAAGTGTCAAAGTAATGTTATCCAACTAAAGCTTGATGAAGTCTAAACTGAACCCAGCACCGCACCTACCGCAGTGCGTGTTAGCATGAAGTAAGTTTGGAATCTTGGTCGAGTTATCCCGCGGTGAGCGAAAGAAGCGAGCAAATCCAAGATCTTTTAGTGGCGGGCGCAAAACGGCTGCTCGCGCGGGCCACGGAATCTCATTCGTTGGATTCGGATTTGTTGGTTCCGCGCGTCAAATCGTCAGTCAATAAGTACCTGTTGAAGGACGACCAGAACGCCTCCGACCAATCTATCGCCGAGTTCATAGATGAACTCCAGGCTGACGACTTGTGTCTGATAGTAGCTTGCGAACGGGGTGACGAAAGCGCCTGGAGCGACCTTGTTGAGCGTTACACGCCAACGGTTCGTTCGGCTGCCCGGTCGGCCAGCTCCAATGAGGACGGCGCTCAAGACCTGGCACAATCGATCTGGGCGGAGCTTTATGGGTTGCGCGTGCGCGCGGACGGAGAGCCGGCCGGCAAACTTGCCTACTATTCCGGCCGCGGTTCGTTGGCAGGTTGGCTGCGGGCCGTGGTGGCGCAGCTGGCTATTGATCAGCACCGGAAGCAGTCGCGGACGGTGCAAACCGAAGACGATTCGGACTTCGACCGCCTGGCGCGTGGACGTGACGATGGCAAGGAGGTGTTCCTTGCTGCCGCAGCGCTCAATCCAGAGGAAGCGATGTCGGATAAGTTAGCGGGGGTCGACATGCAGAGGGCACTGGCGCGTTCTGTAACAGAACTCGCAGACGAAGATCGACTACTGGTGAAACTCTATTACTTTGACGGCCTCCGTTTGCGGGAAGCGGGCAGCGTCCTGGGCGTGCATGAGGCAACAGCAAGCCGGCGGCTGACCAGAATCCACGGGCAGTTGCGTGCGCGGGTGGAAGGTATTTTGATTGCTGATCGGGGTTGGACGAAGACGGAAACAGAAGGCGCTTTTGCTCAGATAGCTTTACATCTGGAGACCGATATTGAGCCTTTGCTGGCTGCGGGTGGGGCCGTTAGCGAAGCTAAAGAAAAGGCCCAAAAGTGACTGCAGTCATGATTTGTAACGCAAAGCCCTCTGGAGCTGCAAGCTACTCCACGAGATTGCGTTCTAAAGCTGGTGTTAATTAAGGCATCTAAAATGAAGCAGACGGAAAACGACGAAATGGAAGTTCTGTTACGCGGGTTGGCGCGGCGCAACGGCGCCGGCGCGCCTGCAGTCCATTCGGCAATGCACCTGGATGCTGATGAGTTGAACTCATACGCCGAGCAAGTCTTGCCTGTGGCGGCGCGCGTGCGATACACGTCGCATTTGGCGGAGTGTGCCAGCTGCCGCAAGATTGTTTCAGACTTAACGTCAGCATCTGGCGCCAGCGTCACTGAGCAATCGGCCGCGCACAAAACTCCAGCAGGTTTTTGGCGGAAGTTCGGCGCCCTGTTCTCTCCCGGGCTTTTGCGTTATGCGGTGCCCGCGCTCGCGCTGATTGGATTCATCGCGGTTGGTCTGGTTGTACTTAGAAATAAGCGCCAGCCTGATTTCGTGGCCCGGAATCAGCCGGCGGCCTCACACGATGCCACAACTGAAACAACTCAATCTGACTTACGCGCGGATTCCGGAGAGTCTGCTGCCTCTATTGAAGAACAGGAATCCCAGACTAGTGCCGTCCAAGGTAGAGATAACCAAGCGAAGACAGGTGAAAGAACTGAGACTTCAGGCATCACAACTTCCACGGATTCTGTGACCGTCACTTCTGATAAAGACGCCGCCCCTGGAAAAGCTGCAGTAGTCGTAGCTGAACCGTCATATGCTCCCGAGCCCACGCCGCTTCCACCTACGAAACCCCTAACGACACATACCGGGTCACAAACGGAGGTTGCTCGTCAAAAGGAAGAAGCTGAGAAGAGAGACGAACCGTCGCGAGAGCAGGAAGGATATCGCGCGCGAACGGATGAGAGACAGAATCAGGTTGCTGCCGCACCTGCTGGAAAGCTTGAATCCGGTCAGAGCCAGGAAAGGCTGCGAACGCTTGAGGCAAGACGCGCAAGCGGTTCAGGAGCGAAGACAAATGACGAAGATGCTGACACTCGCACCGTTTCCGGCCGGCGGTTTCGGCGGCAAGGAAGCGTTTGGATTGACACTGCCTACCAGTCGTCTACGGCGACAATTACCCTGACCCGGGGCTCGGAGCAATTTCGCGCTCTGGTGGCGGACGAGCCCGGGGTTCGGGCTATCGCGGCCCAACTAGCTGGTGAAGTGGTTGTAGTCTGGAAGGGTAGAGCCTACCGAATTCGTTGAGTTACGTCCCCCGCGTACTGCTGCAGGCTCAAGGAGAATTCTAAAGATGCCACCGGCTTGGCCGGTGGAGTCTCACGTTGGCTGCTACCAAGTTGAAGGAGAATTCTAAAGATGCCACCGGCTTGCCCGGTGGAGTCTCACGATGGCTGCTACAAAGAGTTCAAGGAGAATTCTAAAGATGCCACCGGCTTGCCCGGTGGAGTCTCACGATGGCTGCTACAAAGAGTTCATCAAGTAAAACTCTTAAAAGGCGACGGCTTGCTTGGTACCATCTTGGAAATGATTGTGCGCTAAAGTAGTCCCAAGTAAAGAACATTCCGTTTGAGGAAACCATGATCCGATGAACATACCTGGCCCATATGCTTGTCCGACAAGGCGAACTCTTTCGTTTTGTTGTTTGGTATTGAGCTTCTTTCTGCCCGGGTTGCAGTTGGCAGCACAGCAGCCGAGATCGGCCAGAAAAACCGCGGCCGAGTTAAACCTGCGGGTCTCCCGTAATCAAGACATCGCGCGGATTGTTCAGGAGATCGACGCACGTAACATAGAGCGAATGATTCGTAAGCTGGTTTCATTTGGCACGCGCAACACGCTCTCGCCACAAGACGATCCTCACCGCGGAATCGGCGCCGCTCGCGATTGGCTTTATAGCGAGTTCCTGAAGGCGGCGGAAAACTCAGGTGGGCGCATGACCGTCGAGAAGCAAGCTTACGAGCAGCAGAAGACTGCGCGCATTCCCACGCCCACAGTGATTACAAACGTGGTTGCCACGTTAAGGGGTACGCAACTGGAATCCGAGAATCGGATTTACGTGGTTAGTGGGCATTACGATTCGATGTGCGGTAGCGCGACAGACGGGAAATGCGATGCTCCCGGGGCGAATGACGACGCTTCCGGCACGGCTGCAGTTTTAGAGATGGCGCGGGTGATGGCCAAATACAGGTTTGATGCGACCCTTGTTTTCATGGCAGTTGCGGGAGAAGAGCAGAGTCTTCTGGGTGCGACTTACTTTGCGGAACAAGCAAAGCAGAAGGGCGCAGACATCGAAGCGATGTTTACTAACGACATCGTAGGAAATACCTTGGGAGGAAACGGCGTGCGCGACCGTCGCACGGTGCGTGTCTTTTCGGAAGGCGTCCCATCCAGCGAGACCCCGGAAGAAGCGAATGTTCGCCGCAGTGTCGGAGGAGAGAACGACTCCGCCTCGCGGCAGTTAGCCCGTTTCATTAAAGAGATCGGCGAACGTTACGTACCCCACATGAAGGTGATGATGGTGTATCGCCGCGACCGCTACGGGCGCGGCGGCGATCACATTCCTTTTCTCGAGCGAGGCTTTGCCGCCGTGCGCTTTACGGAACCAAATGAGAACTACCGCCATCAACATCAAAATGTCCGCACGGAGAAGGGAATCAAGTTTGGTGACCTGCCAGAGTTTGTTGACTATCCATACGTAGCCAACGTCGCGCGTGTGAATGCTGCCAGTCTGGCAATGCTGGGGCTCGCCCCGGCGCGACCCAGGAACGTCACTATCCTGACAGGCCATTTGTCCAACGATACAGACTTGAAATGGGATGCGAACGCGGAACCGGATCTCGCGGGCTATGAAATTTTGTGGCGTGACACTACCGCGGCTGTCTGGACAAACTCGCGCCGGGTTGGCAATGTAACCAGCTACTCGATGAAAGGCTTATCCAAAGACAACTTCTTTTTCGGTGTACGTTCGATTGACAAGCAAGGTAACCAAAGCCCGGTAAGTTTTCCCCGTACTCTTCGCAGAACCGCGCCCGCAGGCCGCCCATAAGGAGTTCCCTTTCTCCAGCACAATGGACCTAGAGTCCGCGAAGCGTGGCGAAAGCACAGAACCTGGGGCGTGAGTGCCCGTGTCAAAAACTCAAATGATGCCACCGGCTTGTGCGGTGGAGAGTCACACTGGTTGCTACGAGAGTAAAACAGCCCAGTTTCTTCAACCGTCAACTAACCCTGTGCGTCTAACGTGATGCGAGAGAATTCGCCTTAATTTTCGGAAAACTGCGTCTCCTCAGGAATGATTGATGGGTGCAAAATGAAAATCTCCAGACAAAGCTTCACTTCTACAGTCCAGATCGCTCGACGCGGGCTGGCCCTGGTGTCCATAGCCGCGGTACTTGCGACTACGCTTTCGTTTGATGTCGGCGCCCAGCGGAAAAAGAAGGCGCAAACGAGTCGCCTCAGCGATGAGCAACGCATTCTGCATGTGCTAAACCGGCTTGGTTTTGGCGCGCGCCCTGGAGACGTGGAACGCGTAAAAGCGATGGGAGTTGAGCGCTATATTGAGCAGCAACTCAATCCCGGGAAAATATCCGACGCACTCGCAGAAACAAAAGTGAAAGACCTTCCTACGCTGTCAATGACGACAGCACAGTTGTACGAGAAATACCCTCAGCCCGGCCAACTGCTCCGTCAGCTTCAACGGCGAGGCGATTTACCTGATGACCTTGCTGCCGCGCGGCAAAACAAGGGCACGGCTGCTGAATCACAGAGGCCCAGGCAGCCGGCTTCCGGCGAATCGATGATGCCGAATCCAATGTCCGGTAAAGGCGATGAAGAGTATCGTCGCGTTATTCGCGACTACTACTTGCAGAACGGATTGCAACAGCCGCAACGGATTACGGCTGAGCTGCAGGCGTCGCGAATCTTGCGAGCGGTTTACAGCGAGCGCCAGTTGCAGGAGGTCCTAGTCGATTTCTGGACCAACCACTTCAACGTGTTTGCCGGCAAGGGCGCCGATCGCTGGCTGCTGACATCCTATGATCGCGACAGCATCCGCCCGAATACATTGGGCAATTTTTATGAACTGCTATTGGCCACAGCGCAAAGCCCGGCGATGCTTTTCTATCTCGACAACTTTCAGAGCGTCAGTCCGAACGCCCGGGTTAGACCCAACCAACCAAATCGCAGGCGTGCACAGGGCGAATCAATTTTGGGTAGTTTGATGGGAGGTCGTCGACAGGAACGGATGATGCGTCGTTATCCCGAAGTCAGGCCCGGGCAGGAAGGCGCAAACATGGGACAGGCGCCGGCTCAGCCGCCCAGGCGGCCGCGGGGTATTAATGAAAATTACGCGCGCGAGCTGATGGAACTGCACACGCTAGGCGTCGACGGTGGTTACACTCAAAAAGACGTGCAGGAAGTGGCGCGTTGCTTCACAGGTTGGACGATCTTTGCACCACGCGGGGGCGGCGCGGCAGCCATGGCCCTGATGGGAGGGGGACCGCGCGAGAATGTGGGCAACTTCTATTTTAATGCTCGCATGCACGACGAAGGCGAAAAGATTGTTCTTGGCCAGAAGATTCCCGCCGGCGGCGGAATAAGGGACGGCCTCCGGGTGCTGGAAATTCTTGCCCGCCATCCATCAACAGCTAAATTTATTGCGACAAAACTAACGCGCTACTTCGTGCAGGATAATCCTCCATCCGCACTCGTTGATCGCGTTGCCGCCCAGTTTACAAAAAGTGATGGTGATATTCGCGAAACACTGAAGGCAATCTTCTCTTCGCCGGAGTTCAGCTCACCGGAAGCATATCGCGCAAAAGTTAAGCGGCCTTTTGAGCTGGCAATTAGCGCGATTCGGACGCTGGGCGCTGAAACCAATGGCAGCCCGCAATTGCATCATTGGATCGCCAGGATGGGCGAACCGCTCTATCTATACCAGACGCCAAATGGTTATTCAGACACTGCGGAAAGCTGGGTCAATACCGGTGGACTTCTGGAGCGGTTGAATTTTGGTTTGACCCTGGCCAGCAATCGCATTCCCGGCACACGTGTCGACCTCAAGCGCTTCACTGGTGAG
>JALZJF010000176.1 GCA_030859905.1 Acidobacteriota bacterium | reverse complement strand
GATCGGCCATCTCATCGCGCGCAACGATCTCGATCCGTTCCTTCTTGATATACTCAACGAAGTCCTCAATGACGCGGTGCGGTGCTCCTCTGGCGTGGCGGGCCTTCTCGCGCCCGAAGCCGCGCACGTCCGTTACAGTCATACCTGGGAACTCGTCAATTTCTTCGAGCGCGCTGGTAACCCTGCTCAGCATAAATGGTTGCACCATGGCAGTAATGATTTTCATGAGAACCTCTCAAAATTTAAAATTCAATCCGCTCCTTCTCGAACCATCCGTATAGCGTCGGCAGAATCAGCAAGGTCAACAGCGTCGAGGTAATGAGTCCTCCGATCACGACGGTCGCCAATGGCCGTTGCACTTCAGCGCCGGCGGAACTAGCAAGCGCCATCGGAATGAAGCCCAGACTGGCCACGAGTGCCGTCATTAGCACTGGCCGGAGTCTTGTTTCCGCGCCCTCCCGCACGGCGTCCGCAACTGACTTTCCTTCCTCGCGAAGCTTATTGATGTAGCTGACCATCACCACGCCGTTGAGCACAGCCACTCCAAACAGCGCGATGAACCCTACGCCCGCCGAGATTGAGAAGGGCATGCCTCGGAGGAAGAGTGCGAAGATGCCGCCGACTACCGCAAAAGGAATTCCGGTGTAGATAAGCAGTGCCTGTTTGACCGATCCAAAGGTCGTAAACAGGAGCACAAAGATTAGAAACAAAGCTAAGGGGACAACTATCAGCAACCGCGCCGAAGCACGCTGGAGGTTCTCAAAAGTCCCGCCCCATGTGACGTAGTAGCCGGGTGGCAGCTTCACTTGTTGCTCAATCTTCGCTTGCGCCTCTTCCACAAAGCTGCCGATGTCGCGACCGCGCACGTTGAGCTCGACCCCAATGCGTCGGCGTGTGTCTTCGCGCGAGATCTGGGCCGGACCTTCAACGAGTTGAATATCCGCGAGCTGAGAGAGGGGAACCTGTGCTCCATTCGGTGCCGGCACCAGAAGGTTCTTGATAGTTTCAATATCTCGGCTCGTCTCATCCTCCAGTCGAACAACGACATTGAATCGCTGTTCACCTTCATAGACGATACCTGCCTCTTTACCGGCAACGATGGATTCAACTAGTTCGTTTACGTCTGCGACGTTGATGCCGTAGCGGGCGATTGCAGCGCGATTAGGCTTAATCTGAAGTTGCGGCAGTCCTGTGGTGGCTTCGGCCTTGACGTCTTCCGCACCGCGCACCTGGCTAACGGCGCGGCTGATCTCGTCTGCCGATTTTTTGAGAGTGTCCAGGTCATCACCAAAGAGTTTAATTGCGATATCCGAGCGAACGCCGGAAATCAGTTCCGCGACGCGAAGTTCAATCGGCTGCGAGAAACTGAATGAAGCGTTCGGCACTCCATCTTCCAGCGCTTTCGCCATCTTCTCGACAAGTTCGACTTTCGAGTGTGTCGTCGTCCACTCCGAAGGCGGCTTAAGTTCAATATAGAGGTCGCTGAAGTCGATGCTCATGGGATCGGTCGCGACTTCCGCTCGGCCCGTCTTGGAAACCACCTTCGTTACCTCAGGGAAACGCTTCAACACTTTTTCCACGTCAGTAGTAGTTTTGACTGATTGCGTGAGCGAAACGCTGGGGAGTTGTTGCACCTGCACAGCCAGAGATCCTTCGTCCAGACGCGGAATGAATTCTGAACCAAGGAACGGGAAAAGGACCGCGCTTATGATCACCAATATCGTGGCGATGGCGATGGCTGGAAGGCGGTATGCGGTCATAAACGAGAGGGCCGGACGATACCAGCGCTTCGCGACGCGGATCAGGAAACTCTCTTTCTCCGAAACATGTCCGCGCAGGATAAAGGTCATCGCCGCCGGAATGTATGTAAGTGAAAGAATGAGCGAACCGAGCAATGCAAACACCACCGTCAGCGCCATGGGCTTGAACATCTTGCCTTCGATACCCGTGAGGCTGAGGATCGGCAGGTAGACAATCATAATAATGGCCACCGCGAAAACCACGGGCCGGCCTACTTCCGTGCAAGCCTCGAGGATGGTGCGTTCAGGTCGTTCGTGCGAACCCTGATGCTGGGCCTCTGCGCGCCGCCGCACAGTGTTTTCAACCATTACCACCGCGCCGTCCACGATCAAGCCGAAATCCAGCGCGCCCAGGCTCATCAGGTTGCCGGAGACATTAAAGATGCGCATCAGAATCGCGGCAAACAGCATCGAGAGGGGGATAATCGTGGCAACCAGCAAACTACCGCGCCAATTTCCGAGCAGCAGAAGCAGTACGACAATCACCAAGATTGCGCCTTCGATGAGATTCGTCGCAACGGTTCGAATAGTGCGGTCTACCAGTTCCGTCCGGTCGTAAAAAGGAACTAGCTGGACTCCCTTCGGCAAAGTCTTCTTTACCTGTTCGACTCGTTCTTTGACCCGATCGACTACAGTGCGTGAGTTCTCCCCTTTGAGCATCATGGCAATGCCCGCGACTATCTCACCTTCTCCGTCAGCCGTTACCGCACCCTGCCGAACTGTCGCGCCAGTGACGATCTCGCCGAGATCACGAACATAAACAGGTATTCCTTCCTTCCCTGTCTTGACGATGATGTTCCCGATATCGTCGGGGG
>JALZJF010000064.1 GCA_030859905.1 Acidobacteriota bacterium | reverse complement strand
AGAACTTCGGCCGCGGGTCGTCGTTGCTAACCTCAAACACACGCCCTTCATCCCAACGGTGCTGCCATTTTTTTTCAATTACTTCCGGAAAATATTTTTCGTCCATCGCCCTTGTCCTCACGCTAATGTCAAGCGCATCGGATTATCGGTAGTCCTGGTAATTTGTAGCGGCGTCTGGACCCAATACATTAGCCAGGCGTGACTCAGATCAGCGTCGCTCGACGCTTTCGGGCTCTTCTGCGTGCGATTCTTCAGTAGTTTCAGAGCCTCGAGCTGGTCCGTCCGCTGTTGCGTCAGCTTCGATTTGTTGCGGAGCGGGTTCGTCGTCTTCAAAAGGGGCGTCGAATCCTTCGGGGAGATCTACGTCAATATCCATCTCGGCATTTTTGGGCCAGAACAGCGAAGCGACAACGGAACTGAGCAGCACGACAAACACAAATATGAGCGAGAACCAAATCGGAATATGAACACCGAGCGCTACGACAAGCATTTTCATGCCGATGAACGTGAGCACGATGGCAAGCCCCATCTTGAGGTATTGGAACTTCTCCACCACTCCCGCCAACAGGAAGTACATGGATCGCAGACCGAGGATGGCGAAAACGTTTGAGGTGTAAACGATAAACGTGTTAGTGGTGATAGCAAAGATTGCGGGAATTGAATCCACGGCAAAAACAAGATCGGTGACTTCCACAATCACCAGGACCAGTAGCAACAGCGTGCCCGTTAGTTTACCGTTTACTCGCGTGAAAAATTTTTCCCCTTCGTAGTGGCGCGTAATGGGTATATAGCGAGTCACGAGTTTCACGACCGGATTATCTTCAGGCTGGATGTTGAGTTCTTCCTGCTTGAACATCTTTATGCCTGTGTAAACCAGGAAAACGCCGAAGATATAAATGATCCAGTGGAAGCGATCAATCAGCACTGCGCCTATGAAGATCATTGTCAGGCGCATTACCAGCGCACCCACCACGCCCCAGAAAAGAACCCGGTGCTGGTATTTGGCCGGCACCTTGAAATAGGAAAAGATGAGTAGAAAAACGAAGAGGTTATCTACCGAGAGGGAAAGCTCAATGAGGTAGCCCGTTAGAAACTCGAGGCCGCGCTCGCTCCCCTGATAGTAGAAGACCAGTCCGGCAAAGATCATTGCCAGGCTGACCCAGACGGCGCTCCAGGTTGCAGCTTCGCGGTATTTTATTGTGCGGGCTTTGCGATTTAAGAGTCCGAGGTCCAGACTCAGCATGAGCAGGATAAATACAGAGAAGCCGACCCATAACCATGTTGAGCTGCCCAGCGGGTTCATTGAAGTCAATAAAATAGCATTGTCGGAGGTCAAGTGTCAGGTGGCTGGGTGCTAATTGTGCTAATTACCGGGCGCCGGGTGTCAAGATGCATGTCAGAACCGAGAGCGGTAGCGACCGGGTCGGCGTTTGCCAAAGCGACCGGATTGTGACCAGGTTGAGACTCGGCCCCAGTTGAAACTTGTCGCTACCTCTCACCGTTCTGACACACGCCACCGCTCACTAGAAGAACCGAGAGCGGTAGCGACCGGGTCGATCAAGCGCCGAGGACGAATAATAACCGGAGCGAACCCGGTCGCTACCGCTCGCGGTTCTGACCTAAGGCTCGTCACCCGGGACCTTTCCCGAGTTGCAGAGCCCACGCCTGCTCCTTTACAATCCGCCACTTGCTGGAAAGGTAAATTATGCTTAAACAATTAGGACGCCTCGAACGGACCCGCAGCGTCATTATTATCGGTTTTGCCTTCATCATGGCCGCCAGTTTAATAGTGTTCTATGCGCCGAGCTCCACCCAATATCTCGATCCGACGAAAAACACTGAAGTAATTGCCAAAGTCGCCGGTGATGAAATTACTGTAGCGGACCTCGCCCGCCTCAGAGAGAACTATCAGCAGATGCTGGGCGGCCAGATGAGCCTGGCCCAACTCGGAGGGAATGAACGCTTCCTTGACGGTCTGATTCGAGATCGCGTGATTGCTCAGGAAGCAACGCGCCTGGAACTGGCAGCCAGCGACGCCGAAGTGGCCGAGAGAATTCGCGAACAGTTTACCGATGCCTCGGGCCAGTTCGTGGGACTGGATAGATACAAAGAATCCATCGCGGCCCGCTACGGTGATGTGGCAGCGTTTGAACAAAATGTCCGCGATGCCATAGCTCAGGAAAAACTCAGAGCATTTATTACCTCGAGTGTTAGCGTCTCTGATGATGAGGTGCAGGAAAATTACCAGCGCGAGGAAACCACAATAAGTTTGTCGTATGCGCGCTTGTCCCCCGAAAAACTGGCGGAGAAGATTCAGGTCTCAGACGACGAGCTGCGAAACCATTACGAGCAGCACAAGACTGACTACCACATTCTCGAGCCCCAGAAGAAAATCCGTTACGTCTTCATCAATCAGGAAAAAGCTGGTGCGAAACTCCCGGTTAACGACGAGGAACTGCGCCAGGACTTTGAAGCGCTGCCTGCTGAGAACAAGCAGGCAGGAGTCAAGGTCCAGCAGATTCTTCTAAAAGTTGCGCGCACGGATTTGGATCAGCAGGTGGAAGAAAAAGCCAAAGAACTGATCAGGAAAGCGAGGGGAACGGCGGGCGAGTCAACTAGAGAGGCATTCGCCGAGCTGGCTCGGGGCAATTCTGAAGATCCGGCTACAGCAAAAAGCGGCGGCTTTCTGGGCCGCCTCGTCAAGAAGAATCCGAATAAACCCGACGGCCTCTATGATCGCGCCGTGGATATGGAGCCGGGCGACATCTCGGACATTCCCATCAAATACGGTGGCAACTGGTACATCTTGCGGCGAGACGACGCTGTGGAACAGACTTTTGAGGAGGCCAGGCCGACCCTGTTAGTCTCGTCGCGCAACCGCCGAGCCTATGCGGTGGCTGCGAAGCTCGCTGAGCGGGCACAGGCGCGTTTGAAGGAAACCAAAGATCCTCAGAAGGTAGCGCAGGAGCTGGCAGGTGAAGCCAACATGAGTCCCGCGGAAATGGTCAGAGAGACTCCTTATATTAAGCCGGGAGACGACGTTCCGGAAATCGGAAGCAACCAACAATTTGAAGCAGCCATTGCGCCTCTGAATAATCCCAACGACGTCGGCGAGCGCACAGGCGTGAAGGGTGGCTTCGCGATTCCAATGTTCCTTGAAAAGAAAGAGCCGCGCATTCCTGAGCTCGATGAGATTAAGGACCGGCTTACACAGACGCTAAAACACGAAAAGGCCAAAGAGCAGTTGGAACAAAAGGCTAGAGAGGTACTCTCAGCCGCGAAAACTGTCGCTGATATCAAAGCAGCAGGGGCTGGTTTTGAAGTGGGAACTGAAGAGGATTGGAAGATTGGAAGCGTGATCGGCAAGGCCGGAACCAGTCCGGCGCTGGATGAAGCAGCCTACGCCTTAAAGGCTGGGGAGATCACCAAAACTCCGATTAAAGTCGGAGACAACTGGGTTATCCTGGGGGCCACCAACCGCATCGATGCGGACCTGGCAGCATTTGCTTCACGGCGACCGCAGATGACCCAGACGCTGCTAACTGAGCGCCAAACGCAACTCTGGGACGATTACGTCACTAAGGTCCAGGAAGATATGAAGCGCGCGGGCAAGATAAAAATCTACAAGGACGTGCTGACCGCCATGGAAGAGGCCGAGCCGGCTGCCGACGCTCGTCAGTCGCAATTTCCGTTTCCCGTAAAGTAACCATCACAACCCGCCCACTAAAGGAGCAACATCTGACTGCGCGACCGCGGTGCGGATTTTAAGTTCATTGCCTTGAGTTGTGATCTTCAGATTTCCCAACGCGCTCCTGGCCAGAACCCCTCTGATCCCGGACAGCCGGTTTGTGAAGAGGGCTCCAAACTGTTTCAAGCCTTCCAGGGTGTCCCCCAAGCTGCGTGCTGAACCAGCATCGACCGTGCGCGCAGCAACCGACAACTCCAGATACTTGTCAGTCATAGCGAGTGATCCGTAAGCCTGCCGCACGGCGGCCAGATCGTTCGCGATAGCTTCGTTACCGATCCGAAGATTCCGAACCAGTTGCGCGGGGATGTTTCCCCCGAAGCTTACGATGGCGTTTGGATCCTGCGTCGCCAGGGCAATCAAGTCGGCATTGACAACCCTCTTCCCTTGGCTGGCAGCAATCGTGTTACGAACGCGATCCGCATTGCCCAGCGCCAAGGTATTGGCATCGAGCGGAGCAACTGCGAGGTCAGTGATCTTCAAGTCCAACAAGCCCAGAAGTTTCACCTGCTGGTCCAAAGTAAAGATGTGAATGGTCTTGCCGAGATATTTTTCTTCGCGGTATTTGCCGTTAGCCGCCACTCTTCCAGCGGCGGCGATGGCGCCAGCATTGAAGACTCCACGGGCCACTGCCACGGTGTCGATCCTGGTTACCCCTGCCGAGGGAAAGCTATAACGTAGGGTGAGGGCAAGTTCATCGAAGGAACGCAGATCGAGACTCGTGCGAGTTTTAAATTGTTCGATCTGAAAATCAACCTCTGCCAGCCTTGCTGAGTTACCCGCCAGGAGTTTGGGCAAAGCTTCCGAGAGCACACGCTTAACGTTGACCTGAGCCACCGCGTCCGATGTCGGGAGCTTGGACAAAAGACTCTGACGCGTCCTTGCAGCTCCACGTCTGGTTTGAGCGATACCCGCACTCGACAATCCCGCCAGCAATAAGCTAACGACAAACACTCTACTAAGAATTTTAATTTTCACCTTTGAGAAGCCTTTCTTGTTCGGTCATCATCCGGGGAGGGATATAAGTTGAAAACACCACACCGCTTCGGTGGGCGCCTTTCCGATGCCCTAGCATCGGATGAGGTTGGCTTACTTTCCTTCTTGTTTGGGAGTCAACGGTTTCCTCCCTTTCGAATCAGCTCAAAAATCAGCCGGGCCTCGACCTTTCTATAATCAGAAGGCCAGGAAAACAACCTCTCGTCTACCTCCAGCTTTATATCCTTCAGTTCCATCGTTACCTTCGAGGAGTGCCCACCAGACTTGGAAATCGCCTCCGATCTGACTGGTATACCGAGAGCTTCATCAATCCAGATCAACGTCTCACTCTGTGAGTCAGCTCCGTTAAGAACAACGACGCGGTATTTGGTCGTCACCCGCTCTGCAAGCGTTTCGGCGCCCAATTTCTCGTAGGTGGCCGGCGCATGTGGCTCATTCGAGAGTTCCTCTGGGGAAAGACCTGGGGAATCGGGATGACTACTTCGATCAGTCTCGTCAGATAATGTACTTAGGTCCGCGTACAGCCCGCTCTCGGGCAGAACAATAAAACGGCCTGCCGTGATTTCAAGATAAACAACCTGCCCGCTCGCTCCAGCAGAGTACTCTTCGCGTCGCTTCTCACCGTCGCGAGCGATTAAGACCTGATTGTTTTGCGAGGATGATGAGCTTTCAGTGTTCCCAGTTTCGGTGAAGGTGGTGATGCGGATGGCTTGATAGCGGTCGGGTTCTTTTGTTGAAAACGGCGGTGTTGTGAAAGTGGCGTTTCGAGTGTCGGCGGGTTCAGTATTGGAATTCGGCGGAGCTTGCGACCCTCTGCAAGCCGGCAGCATAAAACCGCATCCGCAGGCGACCAGCCCGATCAAGAAACCTGGTCGTAAGGCTCGAAGTTGTTTGGCGCCGGCAACGGGTAGACGGCGCCATGCCCACGGTCCGAAATTTTGATGGAAATTGCTCACCCGCTTTCCACGAGCAGGGCCAGTCCCATACCGCCGCTGACGCAGAGAGTTCCGAGCCCCCGCTTTGCGCCTCGCCTCTTCATCTCGTGGATGAGAGTGGCGGTAATGCGCACGCCAGTGCATCCAATCGGATGGCCCAGCGCAATAGCGCCGCCGTTCACATTAACCCGCTCCGGGTCGAAATGAAGATCTCGATCGCAGGCGATCACTTGAGCAGCAAAAGCCTCATTCAGCTCGATCAGATCAATATCAGTTAGTCGCAGTTTCTGCCGCGCCAGCAATGCACGCACGGCCGGGACCGGTCCGATCCCCATGATTTCCGGAGCCACACCGACGACTTCATAGTCAACTACCCGCGCCTGCGGTTCCGCGCCGGACTCTCTTAAAGCTTCTTCCCCCATCACTACCAAAGCCGCTGCGCCATCAGTAATCCCGGAGGAATTCCCCGCGGTAACTGTTCCGCTCTTCGAAAACACCGGCGCCAGCTTACCGAGATCCTGTATGGTTGTGCCGGGGCGGTAGTGTTCATCGCGGTCAAAGATACTCGTTTCCCCCTTGCGGCCTTTAATTTCAAGTGGCGCGATCTCATTGTGGAAACGTCCGTTTTCAGCGGCGGCCTGGGCCCTTTGTTGGGAGCGCAAAGCATATTGATCCTGTTCCTCGCGCGAGATTTTATAACTGCGCGCCAGATTCTCCGCCGTCTCGCCCATCACCAGTCCTGAGAGCGGGTCGTTAAATCCGTCGCGATACATCCCATCAACAAGTTGCGTGTTTCCCATGCGCATGCCCCAGCGCGCACCCTCGGCAAAGTAAGGGACGCGCGACATGCTCTCCGTGCCGCCTGCGAGCACTATTTCCGCGCGACCGAGCATAATTTCCTGAGCCGCAAGGATGATTGCTTTGAGACCCGACCCACATGCCTGGTTGACTGTGAATGCCGGCGATGTCTCCGGCACACCCGCCCGATTAGTAATCTGCCGCGCGATGTTTGGCCCACCTCCGGCCTGTCGCGCACAACCCCAAATCGATTGTTGGACCTGGTCGGGCGTGATTCGAGCACGTTGCAGACTTTCTTTAGCTGCGGCGACCCCCAGATCCGCCGCGGTCCAGGAAGAGAGCGTGCCTCCAAATCGACCGATTGGCGTACGCACTGATCCGACGAGGTAAACATTCTTCATTGTTCGCTTAGTCTTAATTTATTGGTCGGAATTTAGTTGACCGGAAATGGTAGCACACGGTAGAAGTAA
>JALZJF010000063.1 GCA_030859905.1 Acidobacteriota bacterium | reverse complement strand
GAGGATGTTCGGGTGGTTGAGCGCTCCGGCCGCCTGCGCTTCCTGCTCGAAGCGTCGCAGTCGTTCTGAGTCTGAAGAGAAAGCAGCAGGGAGGACCTTGATCGCTACGTCGCGATTCAGCTTCGGGAGTAACGCTGCTTCGACAGTTGCAGAAGTTCATCGAGATTCTTCTGCGCTTCCTCTCGCTTCCCCGCCAATGCGTACGCCCGTGCGAGCGCGGATACTCCCGCCGGTTTGACACCTGACAGCTTGAGGGCTTGCTTAAACTCGGAGATAGCTTCGTCATACATACCTTTTTCTTCGTAAAGTGAGCCGAGCCGGTAATGCACCTGAATAAAGTTCGGGTCCATCTCAACCGTCTTGCGCATTTGCTCGAGGGCCTGATCGGACTGACCCGAAAGACTAAGAATCCGACCTAACCAAACGTTTATAGAGAGGGAGAGCGGGTCCAACTCCTGCGCTCGTCTAATCTCTGCCAATGCCTCGCGTTGTCGCCCGACCACCGATAAGTAAATGGCGTACCAGTGGTGGGCTATTGGATAGTTGGGATTAAGCTCAATAGCTCTTTTATATTCGCGTTCCGCACCCGCCCAGTCTCGGTCGTAATTATACTTAACATGGGCCAGCGAAACATGAGGTTCGGCAAGGGAGTCATCGATTTCCAGAGCCTTGAGCGCGGCGGCCTTTGCCTTCGGCAGCATCTCATTTGGCGGCATGTCTCCTCCTGCCTCTGGGGCGCCTAAAAGACTGTAAGTGTCGGCCAGACCGCTGTAAGCCAGGGCGAAATTAGGATCTCTTTCGATCGCCTGCTGAAAATACTCGAGGGCCTTCTGAAACCCTTCTTGGCTTCGCTTGTTCCAGTAAAATCTTCCTTTCAAATAGGACTGATACGCCTCGTTGCTCTCGGTGTAATGCTTCGCAAGCCCTTTCTCCTGACCTGAGACTTTGAGCTTGAGTTTGTCAACAATCTCGCGCGCAATTTCGCGCTGAGTCGCCAGCAACTCCGACATTTTGCGGTCGTACTGCTCGCCCCAGAGCAATTTGTTGTAGCGCACATCCACCAATTCCGCGCTGATTGTTAGATTGTCACTGCGCTGCGTGATTCTGCCTGACAGCACCGCGCTCACGCCAAGCTCTTTGCCAACTTTGATCGGATCGATCTCTTTGCCTTTGTAACGAAAGACCAGACTCGTGGGACTGACTCTTAAATTCGGCAACTGCGATAGACGATAGATGAGTGATTCTGCTAATCCATCGGAAAGATATTCAGTGTCCGGTTCTGTGCTTCTATTCTGGAAAGGCAAAACGGCGATTGACTCAATTGCGACTTCGCTATTGCGCGCGTGCAGATAAAGGCCGAGGCCGACAACCAGCATGACGACAGCCACGGCGAGTTTGTGCTGCTTGATTCCTGAGAAGATGTATTCCACGCTGGAAGCTGCTTGGCTCGCGTGCGCGGGGGCCGTTGCTGCTACGGCTCCAGAGGCGGTCGCGGGCGGGCCATGGCCGGCGCTCGTTGATGTGTACGCGCGCAATTCCGGCGGCACAGTGCGATCGATCTCAGCATCAACTTCGAGCTTGCGTTTCAAGTTGCGCAAATCGATCAGCAGATCTCTGGCCGACTGGTACCGCTCCTCGCGGTTTTTTGCAAGAGCCTTGCCCACGATGCGCTCGAGTTCGGAAGGCACTTCGTTGACATAACGCGACAACGGCGCGGGTTCTCTTTGCAGAATCAAGGAGATGGTCTCGGTTGGAGTCTCGCCGGCGAACGGCACGTGTCCCGTTACCATTTCGTAGAGCACCGCGCCCAGGCTCCACAAATCCGTCCGCGCGTCGACGTTGGTTCCTTTCGCCTGTTCGGGCGACATGTAGTACGCGGTGCCCATCACTGTGCCGGCGCCGGTGTTTACCATCGCTTTGGTCAGAGCCTCGGTGTCGGTAATGGAACCCGTGGGCCCAGTCAGCTTGGCGAGGCCAAAATCAAGAAGCTTAATGTAGCCGTCGCGCCTGACCATGATGTTCTCGGGCTTGATGTCGCGATGGATGATGCCGGCCTCATGTGCCGCAGCTAGCGCGCCGGTAGTTTGCATGGCAATGTCGAGAATTTCATTGAGACTTAGAGAGCCGTCTCGAATGCGCCGCCGCAGTGTGTCTCCATCGATAAATTCAGTCGCTATGAAACGCGATGTTTCAGTCGTGCCGATCTCATGAATTGTGAGGATGTGCGGATGGTTCAAGGCGGAAGCTGCTTTGGCTTCCTGAATGAATCGCTGTAATCGCTGCTGGTTCGACGCTAAGGCTTCAGGAAGAATTTTGATCGCCACTGTACGATCCAGTTCCGTGTCAAGCGCCAGATAGACCTCACCCATTCCGCCCGCGCCTATCTGCGAGAGGATTTCATAGCGACCAAGTTTTGTGCCGGCGGCAAGAGTCATCACAATAAAAGTTCAGAGTTCAATCTTTAGATTGTGCTACGAAAACGCAACCTAAGCAGGAAAGGAAACGGCTTCTGATCTCCTGAGAGCGGTAAGACCCACAAATCCCAGTTTGTCTTCGGCTCCGCGTTTGATAGAGGATGAATCTCCCGTCGGCCGACCAGTCGTTGGGAGCTTTCGAGTCGTCTGATTTGAGGAGCGCTTCGTCATTGTCCGCGCCGCTCGCCGCCCTCTGGTACAGGTTCATCGGGGAAAT
>JALZJF010000021.1 GCA_030859905.1 Acidobacteriota bacterium | reverse complement strand
AAGGTCGATAACGTAATCGCCGAAGGTGACTTCGTCACGACACACGGCGACATGACAATGAACTCTTTCACGACCAGAAAAAGGTTGACATCAACCCAGCTTCGGGAGTATATCACCACCACATTATGTCATTCTGGTGGAAAGCGCCAGAGATTGTCGTCACGCCTATGTCACGAACAAAGCATATAGCCCCGGCAAGAGCAGGCTGCCTACTAAGAATTAAGAGCGCTATCGAGATGTTCAAGCCGGCGGAAAGAGCCGTGGCTGACTATGTTCTGAGCCATCCGGAAGAAGTAATGAACATGTCAGTATCCGAGGCAGCACGTGACATCGAGGTCGGAGAATCGACCGTAATCAGATTCTGCCGAGCCCTCGGCTATAAGGGATATCAGGAATTCAAGCTAAGGCTAGCGCAGGATTTGGTGGAGCCTGTTGAGTTCATCCACGAAAACATAAGCTTCGCTGACAGTACTGCCGACCTTTCGCAAAAGGTTTTCCAGACGAATATTAAGGCTGTCGGCGACACGATGAAGGCAGTAGATCCCCAAATGGTCGAGGTAGCCGCCAAGGCCCTGGCGGACGCCGGAAGAGTCGACATCTATGGAGTTGGCTATTCCTCATTCACCGCGTTGGATGCAAAACTAAAGTTTGTAAGACTCGGTCTCACCGCAGATGCTTATGGAGATGCACATCTGCAAGCGATGGCGGCGGCCTCGCTGAAAAAGGGTGATGTCGCCATTGGCATCTCACATTCCGGCAGCACCAAGGATGTGGTTGATGCGTTGGCTGCAGCGAGGAAGGCCGGAGCGGCAACCATTGCCATAACCAATTTTAGTCCTTCGCCGATTACGCGGGCTTCTGACGTAGTGCTCCTCACCGCCTCACCGGAGTCTCCCTTAGGCGGTGAAGTGCTGACTTCAAGAATTGCACAACTCTGCGTTCTCGATGTGCTTTCCGTCGCCCTCGCGGTAACACTCGGCGAAGGCTGTCTGGACTTGATCAAGAAGACTTCCGAAGCAGTGAAGAAGAAGCGGTACTGATAGGTCAATAACAAACGCCCAGAAGGGAATTCAGGAGACCCGCCATGAGAAGAAGTTTACCCCGAATGTTTCTCAGCTCTTTCCTCCTTATGCTGATGCCTTTAGTAGTGCTCGCCCAAACGGAGAGAGGCTCCATCAGCGGCGTCGTCACCGACAGCACGGGCGCAGTGGTGCCTGGTGCTACGGTGACCATCACAAACCTGGCCACCAAGTCGGGCCAGACTCTGACTACAAATGACTCGGGACTTTATGAGGCGCCTTTCATGCTGCCCGCGACCTACAAAGTAACAGCCGCAGCGCCTGGTTTTTCCACGTCGGTGGTAAATGAAGTAATCCTTAACGTAGGTCAAAGGGCCCGCGTGGATGTTGCGCTCACGCCCGGAGACGTTTCCGCGCAGATTGATGTCGTGGAAAACGCTGCCCTGTTGCAGACCGAAACCGCGAGCATTGGGACGGTAGTTAATTCCCGCCAACTGACCGAACTCCCATCAAGCGACCGCAATATCTACAGCTTTCTCACGCTCGACTCTACGGTCAACAGCGGGTTCTCAGGCAACGCCGAGGCGTTCCGTCTTGAGAGTGGCGGCACGTTTGCCATCTCAGGTTCAAGGGCTTCGTCCGTAACTTTTAAGATTGACGGCCAAGCGAATACCGATCCAACTTTCGGCACGCCGACGATAACCCCGTCGCTGGATTCAGTGAAGGAGTTTCAACTCCAGAACAACGCTTATTCGGCTGAGTTTGAAGGGATCACACAAGTAAACGTCGCGACTAAGACTGGTAGCAGCGCTTTTCATGGCTCAGCATTCGAGTTCGCGCAAAACGACGTGTTTCAGCCCCGCAATCCATTAGCCGCGCGGGATAAGAGCGGCAAGCCCGGTAAAAACAGGTTACGTTTTAACCAGTTCGGAGGGACCATCGGGGGCCCGCTCTGGCTACCGCGCTTCGGCGAAGGCGGGCCATCGGTTATTAAAGACCGCACCTTTTTCTTTTTCAGCTATGAAGGCAAAAGGCAGAATGTCATTAACCTTGCAACGGCGCGCGTGTTAACAGAAGCCGAGCGGAGGGGCGATTTTTCCAGCGCACTCGGCGCCTGCCTTAGGTCCGGGACCACTGATATCCCGCTGCGCAATCCGAACGGAACTCCCACAGGGCAATGTGTCAGGGTCGGTCAAATCTTTGACCCGGCCACGACCGTGAGAAATCCACTATTCAGTGGCACCGCTTCGGCACTCAATCCGGAATTCATCCGCCAGCCTTTCGCGAACAATCAAATCCCGCAGGCGAGGTTGAATGCCGTGGCGCAACGCATCATCAACCTACAGCAACCCCTACCTAACCTGCCGGGACTTGATCTTAACTTTCTGGGGCCGGGAGGAGCGCGTCTGATTAACGACCAATACTCGCTGCGGATTGACCACAGGTTTTCCGAGCGCGATAACATCGATGGGCGGTTGACGTGGCAAACCAATTCCCGCGATAACCAGTCGGTTCTTCCTCTACAGCAAAAAGATGTCACGGGAAACGGGCGGGTTTTCAACTTCGGTTGGACCCATGTTTTCGGCCCGACGCTGGTTAACGAATTGCGTTTAGGGTACGTGCGTGGGGTCTATGGAGACAGCATTGAAGAGTCTGATCCGACAGCAGTTGGTGTTGGCAATTCACTCCTTAACACTCTGCCTGGCCTCCTGCTCCCCGGTCTGCTCAATTTCGGCGGCTTCACCGGCTCCATTCTGGCGACGACCCAGAACACTTATCAGATAGCGGATAACGTTTCGTGGGTCCGGGGGCGACACGCGCTCAAGTTCGGTTTCAAGATTGACGAGAACCGTTTCCGCAACGGCGAACGGATCAACACCAACGGTAGAGCGAATTTCAACGGCCTGTTTAGCACCGGCAACAGCAGCATAGGGACCGGCGGAAACCGCAACAACTTTGTCGCGGATCTCCTGTTAGGGCTACCCAACAGTCATTCGCTGACAACGCCCCAACTTGCCCACCTGCAGAACAGGCCATGGGCAGTGTATATCCAGGACGACTGGAAAGTGAACAATCGAGTGACCGTGAACGCGGGACTACGCTATGAGTATCACCAGCCCTTCAGAGAGAATCTGCTGGGGGGCAGCCGCGTTGATCTCGAGAATGGCGGACGCTTGCTGGTAGCCGACCCGGTAGTTGCTCAACTCGCCAATAGTCCGCTGGTCGTTTGCTGCACTAGCCCGCGAGTGGTTGATTCAGACAAGAACGATTTCGGGCCGCGCATCGGTGTGGCGATTCAACCGTTCAAAGACGATCCCACGGTGATCCGCGCCGGGTACGGAATCTTCATGGCTGACACATCGCAGTTCTTTCACTGGCAAAAATACACACCCTTCAGACGCGGGAGCTTTGAGGGTTTGCTAACCAGTTTCCAGAACCCCAACATTTCGCTCGACAATCTCTTTCCCAGCAGTCAGTTCACACCGACCACCGGAAGCGGGATCTCTCTAGCCATTCCCGGCGGCGTGAATCCGGCAGCGGTCAACAATCAACCTGTGCTTGGCATCTCATCGCTCGGCTCGTACGAGACGCCTCAATCACAGCAATGGAGTGTAAATCTCCAGCGGCAATTTCCCTGGGACATGGTTGTAGACCTCACTTATGCCGGTTCAGTTTCAAAGAACCTGCCTCTGCAGTGGTTCTTCAACCAGCCCACTTTCAGCGCGACTCCGGCCAATCTCCAGAGTCTTGTTCCCGCGGCCAACCCGTATTTGCGGCGGCAGTATGCAAACTTCACTATCGGATCGAATATCGTGGCAAATGTTCTGTCATCAAACTACAACGCCGGGACCGCGAAAGTATCGAAACGCTTCTCCCAGGGTTACAGCTTCACATCGACGTATACCTGGTCGAAAAATATAGACCAGGGCGCCGAGATCTTTTCTGTCTTTGCCAATCACGCTTTCATCGCCAACAATCTAAACTTCGACGATAGCAAAGGCGTTTCCGCTCTGGACGTCCCGCACCGCTGGGTGACGAACGGCATCGTGGAGCTGCCGTTCGGCAGGGGAAAACGCTTCTGGAACAGCGGCGGCTTGACGGATAAGCTGGTTGGCGGCTGGCGTTTCTCAGGCGTCTTGACCGTCCAATCAGGTCTGCCCATTAACCCATACATCTTCAATCGTTTGACCAACACGGGATTGAGTATTCCTGAACGAGGCGACCTGGTGGGCAATCCATACTTGAGCGGCGACGCGTGGGATGAGGCGGTCAGAGCGTGGGAGCAAGACGGCGCCCGATTGTTTCTCATTCAACCGGGCTCAGTAAGTCTTAACTATGCGCCCGGCACTCTCGGGAACATCCCCCGTAACTTCTTCCGCGCTCCTTATGGCCGGCTCTTAAACGTCTCGGCAGCAAAAGTCACTCGACTTGGTGAGACAAGTAGCCTTGAGGTGCGCATGGACATGTTCAACGTCACCAGAGAAGTACTGCATCGGCTCGGCAGCGCCACGAATTACACGCATGCGAACGCGTTAACCAGCCCACTGCTTGGGAGCATGCTGCCGCGCAGCGCTTTCTTTGCCCCGCACACCATTCAACTGGGTGTGAGGTTTACCTTCTGAATTCCACCATTGTTAAGAGCAGGATTCAGTAAAGTCTGTATCTCCCCTCCTATCGGTGCTCCCCTGGCCGGATTTGCCGCCCGGCAAGGTGTGTCCCAGGGAATTCACGATGATCTTTTCGCGCGCGCGCTCGTGTTGGCGAACGGAGCAGCCGTTGTCGCTTTGGTCAGCGTGGACCTGCTGGCGTTGTCGAGTGACTTCATCAAACGAGTGCGTGCGGGAATTCACAGAAGAACGGGTATTGACCCCGCGTCCGTCATGATTGCTTCTACTCACACCCACGCGGGCCCGGTTACGATCACCACATTTTTCAATCCCGAAGAGAGCGTTGATTCCGCTTACATGGATTCGCTCGCGGAGGCGGTCGAGCAAAGTGTAACCAATGCGTGGGATGCGCGGTTTCCTGCCAGAGCCGGCGTCGGTGCGGCGAATGTTGACGGGGTGGGGGTCAATCGACGCAGCTCCGATCAGCGGCCTATCGATGAACAGGTCGCCATCATCAAGGTTGCTGATCTGAATGGCCGCACGCGCGCCGTCCTCATAAACTATTCTTGCCATCCAACAGTACTGGGGCCGGATAATCTGCTGGTCACGGGAGACTTTCCCAGTTTCGCCATCGAGCAGATCGAAAAACACATCGGTCCCGACGGCTTCGCGATGTTCGTTAATGGCACTCAAGGCAACATTAGTATGGGCCATTCTTCCGAATTGAGCGCGATCGGTGTAATTACGCCAGGCCGCACCTTTGAGCGCGCTGCTGAGCTTGGCCATTTGCTCGCGGATGCGACACTATTTGCGTTGCCGGATATCGCCACCAATGACGCGCCAGCTCTCAACGCATTGACTATACCCGTCAACCTCCCGCTAAAGAATTATCCGCCCCTTGAAGAAGTCATCAAGTCTCTGAGAGATGCCGACGATCTCCTGGCCAGACTAACTGCGGAAGGCGCGCCTCCCGAGCAGATAATGCCGGCGAAAACGCAGCGCCTTTACGCCTCAATTACGAATTTCTACGCTCGGGAGGCCCTGGACCTGCCTGATAGACACTTGCCAATCGAGCTTCAGGGTTTCCGTCTGGGCGATGCGGCTTTCGTCGCAATCCCTGGTGAGGTCTTTGTTGAAATCGGCCTGACCCTCAAGCGGCAGTTACCGCACATGACATTTGTTTTCGGAATTGCCAATGGCTACATCGGTTATCTGCCTACGCGCGAGGCGTACGCGGCTGGTGGCTACGAAGTAGTTTCATCAAAATGCCAACCAGGCGCCGCGGATGTCCTAATCGAGAAGGTGACCAATCTTACTGAGCAGTTGTTCAGCGACGGCACAAGCGGCGCTATGACTTCGCCTGCGTTCATTTCGGCCCGCGAGAGAGCAGATGACAGATAAGGTACGCATCGGAGTGATCGGACTCGGCATCATGGGGGAGCAGTATGTCCGCATCTACAACGCGCATCCGCTGGCTACCGTCACGGCTATTTGTACTCGCGGACAGGAACGACTCAATGAGATCGGAGAGAAGTACGGGATTAAGACCCGAGTCACCGATTATCACGAGTTGCTGGCCCAGTCAGATGTTGATGCGGTCTGCGTTGCCACTCCTGATTTTGCACACTACGAGCCAGTCAAGGCAGCGCTCAAGGCAAACAAGCATGTGCTCTGCGAAAAGCCGTTCACGACTCTGCTGAGCGAGGCCGATGAGCTACTTGCCTTAAGCCAGGCTCGCGGGCAGTTAAAGCTTCAGGTGGCCTTCAACCATCGCTGGCTCTCATCCTACTACCATGGTTTTGCGAGGATCAGAGCCGGCGCGATCGGTCGCCCGATTGCCGGGTATGCCCGCAAGAACGACACAATTTATGTTGCGACTGAGATGATTAACTGGGCCAGTCAATCAACGCCGATGCACTTTCTGGGAGCGCACGATATAGACCTCATGCGTTGGTACTTCGACAGCGAGCCTCTCGAGGTACGTGCCTATGGCGCAAAGGGTGTGCTTACAGAACGCGGAATAGATACTTACGATTTGATCCAGGCTCAGGTCAAATTTGAGAGTGAAGCTTTTGCTACGTTTGAATCGGCGTGGATTTATCCGAACACTTTTCCGACCATTGTTGATTCCTTTGTCGAAGTTATCGGCAGCCACGGCCACTTGCACTTTGATCGCAAGCGCGAGTCTATCGAGATGAGTACCCCCGAGCAGTTTACTTATCCCAAAACATTCCTCACCCATGAAATTTTCGGAAAACTGCGCGGTGCTTTTGTCGAATGCCTTTCGGATTTCGTCGATTCAATCATCAACAACTCCGAACCAAAGGTAACGGCATTCGATGGGCGGCAGGTCACGGCAGTGCTCGACGCCGTTACGCGCTCGCTGGAATCGGGCCGGACAGAAACGGTCACTCCGGCCGCGATGCAGCAGAACACTTGATCGGCTTTGCTCGAGTTTTTGCGCCAGCAGTTCGAACGCTGGCTGATAGATAGGGGCCCATTGGCTTTTCACATTGTGACTTCTCATTCACACCCTGCTTTAGCTGGGTGTTGGGAACGTTCTTCAACCTTCGGCAACCGTTTCAACGGTTTCTCCGACGCCCGCAAACCGTTGAAACGGTTCCGGGAGTGTTTTCCCATTCTCATCACCTATCTGAAGATAGGTGTGAATGAGAAGCAAGCGCGTCAGCGGAGCTGACGTTAGCAGTCTCGACGATACGGCTCACAAGTTAGAGGAAGCATGCCAACTGGTCTTCACACTGCCGATCACATTGTGATCGTCGGCTATTTCGTGTTGCTGACCGTAATCGGCTTCTATTTTTGGAAGCGGATGCGCCACGCTCGCGACTTCTTCACCGGCGGCAACGCCATTCCCTGGTGGCTCGCCGGCACCTCTTTCTACATGACCGGCTTTAGCGCTTTTACTTTTATCGCCTATTCGGAGATGGCCTACCGCTTCGGCTTCGTGGCCGTCGTGCTCGCTTGGAGTGCGGCAGTAGCCATGGCTTTGGGCACGATCTTTCTGGCCTCACGCTGGCGGCGCGCTCGCATCATCAGTCCCGTCGAGTTTTTGGAGGCTCGCTACAACAAACAGGTTCGGCAAATCCTGGCTTGGACCGGCCTGCCACTCAAAGTAGTTGACGATGGGTTGAAGATTTACGCTACCGGAGTGTTCGTCTCCGTCGGCATGGGCTACGACCTGAAAATAAGCATCATCGGCAGCGGACTCGTAATGCTCCTCTATACCTTCATGGGCGGATTGTGGGCAGTTGTGGTGACGGACTACATCCAGTTCATCATCCTGACGCTCGGTGTCGTCGTGCTGTTTCCCCTGGTGTTCATGCATTTTAATTCAATTGGAGCTTTTACAGGGAGTATGCCCGAAGGGTTCTTTTCACCCGTCGGTGGACCTTTCTCATTGCTGTACATTTTCGCTTTTTATCTGCTCATCGCTCTCAGCTACAACGGCAACTGGGCAATGGCTCAAAAGTTTTACTGCGTGCGCGATGAACGCGATGCGCGAAAGGCGGGAATGCTTGGCGCGTTGCTTATGTTTATCGGTCCGCCTCTCTTTATCTTGCCGGCAATGGCAGCGCGCAATCTAATGCCGGAATTAATGCAACCGCCTAACTCGCCCCAATACACTTATGCGGCGCTTACTCTTAAATTTCTTCCCGCCGGACTGATGGGCCTGATGATAGCCGCGATGTTTTCGGCCACGATGTCCACATTGAGCGGCGATTACAATGTGATGGCCAGTGTGGTGACCAAGGACATTTACCATCGGCTGATCGACAAAAATGCGAGCGAGCGGCGACTGGTTTTAGTCGGACGCCTCGCCACCTTACTAATCGGCGGGCTCACCATCGTCATCGGGATCATTCTAATTGCTTCGGCGCGCAAAGGGTTGTTTGAAGTGATGGTGACCGTCTTCGGTCTCTTTGTTGGGCCAATGCTGATACCGATGCTGCTGGGACTGTTGAGTCAGCGTTTCACCTGGCGCAGTGCTGTTGCAGGTATCGTGGCAGGATTCGCCTCCGGAATCTCTTTCTACTGCTACAAGACATTTGTGCTTGCCAGGCAGCCGGGAATCGATCCGAACTGGCTTCGCTACGACTTCGAAGCCATCACCATTCTGTCCAATTTTGCCGTCACGATTGGGGCCATGTTGATCACCAGCGCCGTGGAACACGTGAGTACCGCTGACCGCGCCAAGATCACGCAGTTCTTCGCGAGGCTTAACAGGGCTGTCGTGGCAGACAAAACCCATGCGCGGATTGAGGGTGAAGTGTTTTCGCCCTTCTACATCATTGGGTGGATCACCATTGGGACCGGACTACTCTTGTTGCTGGCCGTCGCGGGCCAACCGACAGGCATAGGCCAGGCTATCAGTCTCGGCTCGGGGCTTGTACTTTGTCTACTTGGTTACGGACTTTATCGGCTGCACGGCAGGTTCCTGCGCCGGGAGGAATCGTTGGCGTCCGTAGCCAAGGATTTCGAACCGGGTATGCAGCCTACTAATTTGGAGTCTTGAGTCCCGGAGGCCTAAAGCCATGCGCATTGCCACATTCATGACGAATGGTAGCAGTAGATTAGGGCTCATCCTTAAGGGCCCGTCCGGCGCGGTTTGTGATCTGGTTACTGCGACTGAATTTCTCCAGAACGGGGAAGCAAGTAAGAGCGGCCTGCCGGAAGACATGCTCGCTCTGGTCCAGGCGCGGCATGAGGGCGGTTACGAACGACTCGAAAGCGCGCTATCAAGAATCATTGAGGCTGATTCTTCATCGGCTTACTGCTTAGATCGTTCGCGGGTGAAGCTGTGCGCCCCGCTTCCGCATCCGGGCAAAATCATCTGCCTCGCCGGCAACTATCGGGATCACATCGTCGAAAGTGGTTACGCCGCACCCCCGGCATCCGCCATCATCACCCCGCAGTTATTTCTCAAGCCAGCGAGCGCAATCATCGGCGACGGCGACGACATCGTAATCAGCAGTAATAACCATACTGTTGGCTGGGAAACAGAGTTGGCGGTTGTTATCGGCAAGCGCGGAAGAAACATTCAAGCCGAGCGTGCCTACGACCATGTTTTCGGCTACACCATCCTCAATGACGTTTCCGAAAGAGGTTTGAACTCCCGAATCGAGAATAGGAGCAAGCGCGAAATGGATGGCTTCTTCGATTGGCTGGCCGGTAAGTGGTTCGACGGTTTCGCGCCTTCCGGCCCCTGGATCGTCACAGCAGATGAGATTGACGATCCCCACAATCTGGAGATCAAGCTTACCGTCAATGGGCAAATCCGCCAGCAGGGAAATACACGCGAGATGATCTTCCGCATCCCGGAACAGATCGCATACATTTCTTCAATTATGACGCTTCAACCGGGAGACATTATTTCCACGGGTACGCCCGTCGGCGCGGGAGTGGGTGGTGACGCGTCGTTGCACGATGGCGATGATTTGGTTTGTGAAATCGAAGGAATCGGAACGCTGCGCAACAAAGTGAGGGCCGGCAATTGAGAACACTCGATTGGATGGTTGTCGGCTTCTATTTTCTCTTCATGCTGGTGGTCGGCCTGTACTTCATGCGCCGTGCCAGTCGCAGTCTGGCTGACTACTTCGTTTCCGGGCGAGACCTTCCCTGGTGGGTAATTGCGCTCTCTGCCGTAGCCACTTACACAGATGCAGGTCTGGCGCCGGCCGTTACTATGCTTACCTGGCAGGCGGGTCTGCTGGGCAACGCGGTCTGGTGGATTCCCTACGTGGTCTGGATGCCGCTGGGCGCTGTGCTCTGGTCAAAGTATTGGCGCCGGCTGGGCACTGTCACTTCGGCTGAACTTCTCAACATACGGTACAGCGGCAGAGTCGCACACATGTATCGCGGTCTCTACGCTGTCTTCATGAGCTTTGGTTTCATCGTGGTACTCATGGGTTATGTGTCTGGCTGGCTTGGCGCTGCGCTTGGTCCAATCCTGGGATGGGAACCCCTAAGCCTTATTTTATTTTCAGCGATTGTGACCGCCGCTTACACAGTGGCTTCCGGTCTCTCCGGGGTCGCTTACACGGACGCTTATCAGTTCGGAATTTTTCTCATCGGCAACATTATTCTGGTTCCGATCGTGCTCTTTGCGGCCGGAGGCATGGAGCATGTCTATCAGACGATCGAAGTAACGCGAGGCGCCGCAGAAGCGGAATCGTTTTTTCGCGTGCTACCACCGGTGCAGGGGTTGGATACTCTGACCATCTTTGCCTTCATGGTGCAGGGTCTCTTTTTTGCTGCTTCGCCGACCGGCGGCGAAGGGTTTACAGCGCAACGCTTCATGGCGGCGCGAAACGAATTCCACGCTCAGGTAGGTCAACTCTTTAACGCGCTCCTGACCTTGATCGTGCGGGTGGTGCCGTTTCTCTTCCTGGGCGTAATTGCCGCCGCTCTTTATGCGCCCGGAAGTGTGGCTGAGCCAGGAGAGATATGGGCTCGCATGGTTCGCACCCACGCCCCGGTTGGCTTGCTGGGACTTCTGGTGGCCGGCATCTTCGCGGCCTACATGTCCACCATCAGTACCTTGATGAATTGGGGAGCGTCGTACATCGTAAACGACTTTTATAAACCGTTCGTGCGACCGGCAGAAAGCGAGCGTCATTACGTTTGGGTGGGACGTATCGGCTCGGTAGTGATCTTCTCACTTTCCCTTTTTGTTGCTTACTACTTCGTTGAGGGATTGCGGGCCTGGTTTCTGTTCATCAACTCCGTGGTCTTCGCTTTCATTCTCCCACTTTCGTGGCTCAGGTTCTTTTGGTGGCGGCTCAATATCTATGGCGAAGCGGCGGCACTCATTATTGGACTACCGCTCAGCTATATCGTGTGGTTTCCGCTGGGCTTTTCTAATGAGCAGGCGCACCCGTTCTGGCAAGGGTTTCTGCTGCTGTTCGGTCTGGGCTTCGCCACGATTATCGCAGTGACTTACCTGACCTGGCCTGAGCGAATCGAAACGTTGCGCGAGTTTTACGCGCGTTGCCGGCCGCCGGGATTCTGGGGGCCAGTGGTTAAGGATTTCGACCCGGAGGTCAGGCGCGAAATTCGACAGGAGACAATGACTGACGCTATCGATTGCGTTTTGGGAGTTGTCTTTTGCACGTCGGCCATCCTCGCGGTTATCAGCCCGCTCGGACGGCATTGGGGCATCCTCACTGCCGCACTGGCTGTATGCCTGATTAGCGGAGGCCTTTTCATCGCTCGCTGGTCGCGGCGCGGAGTCTTTCGGTCGCTTTCGTCTGGCGCGAAGTAAACGGTCACGAATTCTGCACGGAGAAGTCGCGATGAAACCAGTTTTGGAGTGCGCCGGCAGAGCGTAGCGGCGCCGGCGCTTTGGTTGATCCCGAGAGTGTGTTGTCCCAAGAATAACAGGACAACAGCCAAGCATGTGCGCCGGTTTCATGAATGATAGAAATGCGTTTTGAGTTTAGTGATCTCGTGTGATTTCGTGGATCGCCTCTTCGTGGACAAATATTCGATAAACGAAATCACACGAAGCCGCACAAAAAAGAGTAGGCGAATTGAGAGACACCACGAGTCACGTGAACAAACCCAAAGCGCCGTCGCCGCTGCGCTCTGCCGGCGCACTCCAAATAGGTTATGTCTGAATAAAATTATGAAACGAGATAAAAGTATCACGGCGGGAGAGCGTAGACGATTTTGCGTGCGCACTTTAACCCACAACGTAACACGCGCGGCGAGAAGAGCTGGCCGTTTCGCAGGTGCAGCGTTGGCGTTGACCGCGCTGACGTTGATGACGACCCCCGCCCAGACCCGCGCGCTTGTTCAGCCTCGCGTTGAGAAGCACGCTTTGTGGGCACACCCCCCGGACGCAGGTAAGAGCGCCGAGTCAGTGCGCGAGTTTGTAGCGAAATGTAAACGCGCAAACATCGACACGATTGTCATGGACATCAAGGGGATGAATGGCGAGGTCTATTGGAGAAGTAAAAAGTTTCCCCAGGCCATTGCGAAGGGTTACGAATCGTTTGACATGCTCGAACATCTTACGCGTGAGGCGCATGCACAGGGCATTAAGGTTGACGCATGGCTCGTTGATTTCGCCGAAGGTGAACGTGGCGCAGCCTTTCGTGAACATCCCGAATGGGCCATGCTTAATCCCGACGGGACCACTACAGCGACAGAAACTCTGGGCCGGGCCAAGCGACCCTATCCTTACGTATGGATGTGTCCGGCGCGGCGACCGGGCTACACAGACCAGTGGCTGCTGCCGATGATCGAAGAGATTGCTTTCAACTACGCCGTTGACAGTATCCATCACGACTACGTCCGCTATCCGGGTGATGTTTCACCGGAAGGTTATTGCTTCTGCGACTACTGCCTGAAACACATTCCGCGCTACGCGATGCTTAGCTACGAGACTCGCTCCACTGAGCGTTTCAGAGTGAAGCATATCCAGGAGCGCATTGAGGCTAACTGGTGGAGCGATCCCACCATGATCCCCGCCGGCTGGGAGCAGCGCGATCGTCGCGAAATGGCCGACTATATCTTGAACGGGCGCACTATTCCCGGTGGCCCCCCTGACATGCGCTACTACTTTTACGACTATCGCGTTCATCAGATAGATACGTTTGTCCGAGAGGTACGCGAGCGAGTCCGAAAGATCAATCCGAAGATCGAGATTTCGGCAGCAGTGTTTAAGAATCCGGTGCAGAGCGCACGTTTCATTGGGCAGCGCTGGCATGAGTGGTCACGCTGGGTTGATGTCTATATGCCGATGACCTATCGAAGCCATTTCGCGGGCAGTTTTGAAGACTATCTGGCCCACCTAACCGAGGTTACGGGACGACAGCTCGAATGGACCAGACGCGAGCAACCGCTCTTGGCGGGCATCGCTTCGACCTATCTCTATCGCGAGGAAATGCAGCCGCTCGAGGACCTCCGTGAGCGCGTGAGCGAGCTGAAGAATCTGCCGGCAACAGAAACGACGGGGCGCGCCGACAAAGCGCGCGCGATTGGCAAAAGTTACGACGCGCTTCGAGAACGCCTCGCGAAATTCGCGCCGGAGCGGGAGCGAGAGATCGGATCCCTGGTTGCTTCGGTGGTTGCCGACGGCTCCCGCGCGGCCACGCCCGAAGCGATTGATAAGCTTGCGGCAGCGCTGGTTCAATTGCGCCGAGATCTTCCGCCCGGATTCTGTCCCCCTGAGAAACTCTTTCGCGCGATTGAAGCGGCGCGGCAGGCCAAACCGGATGGGATTATCATTTTTTCGGCAGGTAACTTGACGATAGAAAAACTCTGGCCCACGTTGGAAACATCATTCAAGCGGTAGAGCGTTATAGTTGCAGGGGCGTCCCTCTGTGGGCGCCCCCGGTCGGGGTGGCAAGGGGCGCCCCCGGACGGACACCCCTACAACGAATCCTGAGAGGTGGTGAGCAGCAATAAAAGAAGTAAAGCGATCCACGAACTTAGAGGAAGTAACACGAAAAAAGGCGCCCGTTTCGCGCGATCTCGCGTGGTTTCATGAATCGTGTTTGTTTTTCAGGAGCCTGCTGGATTGCCGGTATCGCGACACAAGATCAAGCACTAGGGCGCACTCAAATAAGCAAACACCTCAATCAGCTTTCACGAAACGATTGTCGTTGAGCTTACTTCTTGGCGCTCTCGCCACTTGCATTCTGACAAAGAGCGGTAGCACTCAGACAAGTGTTCCAACTCCGAAACTAACCCAGCCTTACATGATGCAGGACGAGTTTCAGGGTGATAGTTTGGGCCAGTGGGCCAGCTATCCACCGGCGCAGGACATCGGCTACGAACCGAGCTTAGCTCCAACCTCGCAATATGATGCCCCCGGCGGCCGCGCGCTAATGCGATTTGTGAAGCCAAATATCCGCGGTGCTTTGCGCTTTGGTTTCATCAAGAAGATTCGAATAATAGTAAACGATGGCGCCTCGGTCAGCTTCGCTTATCGCGTTAACACACCCAGGACCGGCGCCCAAATCGAAATTGGATTGGCGGGAACCAATGGAACCCTCTATACGAAAAGAATGCCCGCTGAGGCAAACCGCTGGACTGTTGCTGACGGGCGGTTTTCTGAGTTGCGTGACTCGCGCGGAGACGCGCCACCAGCGGGCCTTCGCATCGAAGCAATCTACCTGGTGGCTAGCCTGCCTGAGGCAGACCCCGACACGACCTATCGATTCATGATTGACGATCTGTCGCTAAAGGCCGAGCGCGAGGCTCATTTCAGGGTAACGGCTCCAGCTACCGAGGCAATTGACCCGTGGCCGGTGCTGGTGAGTGATCGAGGTTACCGCGCAGGTGACAAGATCGCGTTCGAGACAACGGCGCCCGCGCGACTCACACGCGTCAATTGCACCTTGAAAACTCCTGATGGCCGCATCGCTATCACACAAAAACTCTACGACGATGGAACACATGGCGATCGGCGCAGTGGTGACGGCATCTGGTCAAACAGTAATGTCTATTCGCTCACTGCTGCTGACCAAAGCGGCTTGTGGAACGCTCAATTGGATGGTTCTACTGCCGGCGGCGAGACTGTAAGCACCGCGGTCCGCCTGATAGTTCACCCTGCAACCCTCGCAACCAAAGGCGGTCATCCCCGCCTGTTTTTCACTGCCGCAGACCGTCAGAAACTGATCGAACGATCACGCGATCCAAAACTAGCCAGCCTGTGGGCTCATCTCCAGACAACAGCAAAGAATACTCGCGCGTCGGGAGAACTGGTCCACGGCGGCGCGGTTTTCGAACTTTTGGATTCCCAGTATTTGCTGCCATCGTTGTTGGCTTATTTCGATGTGCTTAATCGAGCGCGCTCTCGGATCGCTTACAACGCATTCGAAGCTTACGTTACCGATAGCGCAGAGGCCCGGGCGGCGGCAAAATCGGCAATGCTCGACGTTGCGAACTGGAAGCGCTGGCAGCCTCCCTGGTTTAATGCGCACGGACAACATACCTACTACCCGGCCGGACTACTCGCCGCTGACGTAGCGCTCGGCTACGATCTTCTCTACAACGATCTTACGGAAACTGAACGTGCGCAGATCCGGGGGGCGTTGATTGAGAAGTCGATCATTCCAACCTACAAGGAATACGTAGTTGATAATCGGATAATGGCGAACACGAGCAACTGGATTGCCCACACCGTTGGCGGCGCGCTCATCGCCGCCGCAAGCATTGCCGGTGATGTTCAGGCCTCAGTATCAGCTTCAGAACCAAACGCAAGGCTCGAGATCTACCTACACGGATTGCTGCTCAAGCTCGAAGACCACATGGCGGCGAGTTTTCTGCCCGACGGCAGCTACGGCGAAGGGATCAGTTATCACGAGTTTGATACCGAGACTCTTGCGCCCGCGCTCAACGCACTCCGCCGCGTCTTTGGCATTGACTACTGGAAGCAGACGCATGTGCTCGAATCGCTTAACTATCCGCTCTATACGCTCGCCCAGCCGCCGAGCGGTAGTCTTGATATGGGTGACACCCACCCTCCGGCGGGTCATGGCATTCCGGCGCTGGCCTACGAATCGAAGGACCCGGTAATGCGCTGGTACTATGCGCAATTCGATCGGCCCTCGCTCAGCAAGTTTATCTTCTATGACGATTCCGTCGCGCCCCAGCCACCCCAGCCATCAAGGACACCCAAACTGCCGACTTCGCGCATCTTCCGAGACAAAGGCAACGCCGTTTTCCGCAGCGGCTGGGACAAAGATGCGATCATTCTGCTTTACCGCGCCGGACCAAACTTTAACCATCATCATGCTGACCAGGGATCATTTCTGCTTAACGCATTTGGAGAGAATCTGGTAACTGAAGCAGGCTGGTCGGACTATTACAAAGATCCTTATTACGCAACCTTTTTCACGCAAGCGATCGGGCACAGCACGGTGCTTGTGGATGGGAATCCAGAAAGCCAAAGCATCGCTGACACGCCTCAGTTTGCCGCGCTCAACAGTTATCCGCGCATCACTGATGCAGTCACGAGCGAGTTTTATGATTCAGTCGGCAGCGAACTGGAGTCTGTCTATCAGAACCGTCTCGGAAGATTTACGCGGCGGATCGTTTTCGTAAAGCCACACTATTTCGTGATCTTCGACGATCTGGTGGCAAGGGATAAGCCGGCGCGCTTCGATTGGCTCCTGCATCTTCCCGACCGCTCGCGAATCGAGACTCAGGACAAACTTGCAATTTATCGAGGCAAACAGGCAGCGCTTGCGGTGCGTGCTTTCGCTCCGGAAGACCTGGAAGTGAGGGTGCGGGTCGGGCGAGTGCCCTATCATGACTTTGCTACGCGCACGCCACTAGCGACTCCGGCACAGCCGGCGTTTCTCGATCTTGCTACCAAGCCCATGCAGGCTACCCGATTTCTGGTGGCACTTGTTCCGGCAAGAACAAGTGCCGCGGCGCAGGCGCAAGCCGGCACCATGTCAAAGGTGGAGCACGAGCAGGGGGTCGGAATACGCACCACGAGAGGCTCCGAAACGGACCTGGTGATGTTCCGCGCATTCGGCCAAAGGCATGCCGGCCCAAGCCAACTGCTGGCCTACGACAAATGGCTGACGGACGCCGTGTCATGGTCTGTAACGGAGGCCAGCGAGCGATTGGTGTTGTTGTCGGCCCACAACGCCCGGACCGTTTCTCGCTCAGGCCGCCAACTTTTTAGCAGCGATAAGCCTGCTAGCTTCGCTGCTCATTTTGACGCGGAGAGAGTCCGGGCCAGCGTCTCAGCTATTGTCGCGACGCAGATACGATTATTTACGGGAGCGGCTCCCGTAAAGGTCGAGATCAATGGCCGGGATTTGCCGCAGGGTGAGACAAGTTACAGCCGTTCAGATGGAATGGTTTCAATAAGAATACCAGCGGGACAGAACCAGATACGTTTTGCCCTGCGCTGATTTCGGATCCGGGTTCCGTGGGAACCGAATTAGTCCTTGCAGGCAAGAACGCCGAGTTTATGAGAGCAGGCTCCGGGATCTTCCATGGCCGCGCAAAAAAAGATCTCGGGCTGCACTTCGAACGTCGTCGTAGGCTATTAGTAGCATTTCAAATGGGTGGGTTTCCATGATAGCTCGCCGAACCTTCATGCAAATGTCCGCGCTCGCACTCGCGGCTACTCAGCTTCCGGCTTTGGCCCAAAGGCCCTTGCCGAAAAGTGAGTTTGAATATATTGATTGGAGTTGGCGACGATGGCGTGGGATCACAGGTGAACGGCGACCACGGCTCAGGAGCGAACAGACCGGTAAGGCCGAGTTGGTTGAATTACTAACCGAGGGAGACGGACGGATAACCTCTAAGAGAGAGTGGGACACCCGCCGGGCCCGGATCAGAAAGACCATCAACGGGATTCTGGGAGAGGCCCCTGCCAGCAAACCGCCGCTGGCTCCTGTGACAACCAAAGAGACTTCGCGAGAGGGTTATGCGCTAAGAGAGGTTAGCTTTCTAACTGAACCAGGGGAGCGTGTTCCGAGTTTGTTACTCATACCTGAGAATGCAAAGGGACCAGTACCTGTAGTTGTTTGTCCGCACCAGACAACCCAGGAAGGAAAGCGCGAGCCCGCAGGACTTGCCGGCAATCCGGAACTGCAAACGGCGCTGCATCTGGTGAAACGCGGCTACGCAACTTTTACATATGACGCGCTCTGCTTTGGTGAGCGCCACGATCCGGCAAGCGGCCATTACGGTGATGCCATCCCTTTTTACCGTCGCCACCAACGCTGGTCTTTGCTCGGCAAGATGGTCTGGGACTTGAGTCGGGCACTGGACTATCTCGAAACCCTCGACTTCATTGATTCATCTCGCGTGGGCTGCGTCGGTCATTCGCATGGCGGCATTACCACGCTGTTTGCAATGGCCTTTGATGAAAGGGTTAAGGTGGGCGCCAGCAACTGCGGCTTTGACACGTTTCGCATTGATGGCAACGTTTGGCGTTGGTCGCATGCCACGGCCCTGATGCCCCGGCTTGGTTTCTATGTAGGAAGCCCGCATATCAACATGGATTTCTATCGGGCGGTGCCGGATTCTGAAGTGATCCAGACACCGTTTGACATGCACGAGCTGATAGCGCTCATCGCGCCACGCCCGCTCTTCCTCTCAACTTCTGATGAAGACTTCGTATTCCCTAATGCCGGTTGGAGTGCGCGACGCTCGCTTGCTCGCCTAGAGCCCGTTTATGAGCTTCTCAACGGATCAGGAAACATTGAGGGCCATTTCTTTAAAGGAGGACACAGTTTTCCAAAGGAGGTTTCAGCTCGGGCCTATGAATGGTTAGACCGATGGTTGAAGCCTTAGCAGAACCCTAGAGCCTTTTTCGGTCCCTACGGGACTGGAAGCAAGAAACGCGCTGTTTGTGACATGAACTCTGAGTCAGCACGCCAGTACTATTAGTTATGGAGATCGTTCTAGCCATTGATGGGGGTGGCAGTCGGACACGGTGTCTGGCGGTTGACCGGAGCGGGCAGGTGCTGGGTGAAGGGGCCAGTGGCCCATCAAACCATCTTCTGGTTGATAGCACTGTCGTCAAGCAATCATTGGCTGACTCCATCGACCAGGCGATCACGATGGGTCCCGTAAAGCGTACGGAGATAGCCTGCTTATCAGCGGGACTCGCCGGCGTTGACTTTGATGGGACGGGCGCGCGGGAAATGGAAGAAGTGTTCCGCGAGCTTGGTTTTGAGCGAGCAGTCATCAATGGCGATATGGTCATTGCGCATGCTGGAGCGTTAGGTCTGAGCGCAGGAGTGATGGCTCTGGCCGGCACCGGTTCTGCAATTCTCGGCGTTGCGCCAAATGGCGAGCGCGTAAAGGTGGGCGGTTGGGGACCAATCTATGGAGATGAGGGGAGCGCCTACCGAATCGGGCAAATGGCGCTTCGGGCAGCGGCGAGAGCGTACGACCGCTGCGGTCCCGAGACCGAGCTCACGGGAAGCTTGCTGCGCGCGCTGTGTCTAAGCGACTTCCGACAAACGTTATCGCGTGTCTACGTTGACGTGATGGAACCCCGCGAGATCGCTGCGCTTAGTCGGGTCGCTCACGAAGTGGCAGAAGCAGGTGACGAAGTAGCGCGCGGAATCTTCTTTCGTGCCGGTGAGGAACTTGCCGCAGGCGTTGAAGCGGCTGCTCGGCAACTCGGGTTGAATGATTGCCAGGTATTGGTTTCATATCAAGGGTCAGTCCTCCAGTCCTGCGCGCTGCTGCGGGAAAGATTTGTTGAGACCCTGACAGGCCGACTGCCGAAATCTAAGGTTGTAGCGCCGCGAAACGAACCGCTAATGGGCGCGTACCTGCTTGGGCGAAAAGCTCTGGGTTGGGAAGTGAATAAAGACGTGCTTGATGACTAACTACGACTCAGTGCCTGGTAGAAGTAGAAAGGACAAAGTGCATTCCCTTAGGTACATCGAAGGCTTACAAGTAGTTCTCGACCGAATCAAAAAGGAGCAAGCAAACAACATCAAGGAAGCCGGCCTGCTGGTGGCCGATGCTCTTTCAGCCGGTGGTGTCATCCACACTTTCGGCACGGGCCACTCGCATCTGATCGCGGACGAGGCCTTCTTTCGCGCGGGTGGAATCGCCGCGGTGAATCCTATCCTGCACGAACGGCTCATCTTTTTGAAAGGAGCTTTTGAGAGCACCCGCACCGAGCAGGAGGTCGGGTTTGCCCGGCAGTTGTTGGCGCAGGAAGACCTTATAAGCGTCGATGCTGGAATAGTCATTTCAAACTCGGGGCGCAACGCCGCGCCCATCGAGATGGCTCTCGAGATGAAGGCGATCGGATTAAAGGTGATTGCGATTACCAACCTCGAGCAATCGCGCCGTTCCACACCACGTCACTCTTCGGGGAAGAGATTGTATGAGGTTGTAGACGTCGTAGTTGATAACTGCGTGCCGCAGGGCGACGCCCTCCTGGAACTGGCCGGTCTCCAAACACGCATTGGACCGTCATCGACCGTAGCCGGAGCAGCAATTATCAACTCGATCATCATCGAGGCAGCCTCGGAACTCTTGCGACGCAACGAACCGGTGCCCGTTCTGCCCAGCGCAAACTCCGAAGGCGTGAGTGAACAGACGTTGAGCGACATGCTGAGACGTTACCAACGTCGCATCAGGTATCTCGATATTAACGACTCGGTCGCGAAAACAGGGGGAAGCTGAGCGGAATGTCGAGGCGCGTGGCTCTTCTGGAAGTGATTGCCTGTTCTGTCGCAGACGCTGTGGAGGCTGAACAAGGTGGAGCGAAACGACTCGAGATTATCAGCGACTTTGACCGGGGTGGTCTGACGCCTCCGCTCGGATTGGTGGTCGACATTTTGACAGTTGTCTCGCTGCCTGTTCGGGTGATGATGCGCGAGAATGAGGGTTATGAAATTGGGAGCGAAGCAGAGAAGCGGCGCCTCTTTAGCGCCGCGCACGAGTTCTCAAAGCTTCGTATCGACGGGTTGGTCCTGGGCTTCTTGCGGAAAGGGCGGATCGATTTGGAAGTGACTCAGCAGATTCTCGAGTGCGCGCCGCGTTTGAAAGCTACTTTCCACCACGCGTTTGAGGAGGCAGAACCGTTTAGCGCCATCGATGAGATCAAGAAGCTTAAGCAAGTGGATCTTATTCTGACGAGCGGCGGTAGCGGTGAGTGGCCGGAAAAAATCGACAGGCTTGCTGAGTACCAGGAGGAAGCCGGTCCCGAGATCGAGATCCTCGCCGGCGGTGGAATAGACCGGCAGTCCCTACGAATGATTTGTCAGGCCACCGGTATCCGTGAGTTTCATATTGGGCGTGCGGCCCGCGAGCCCGCCACTGCGGCGGGCGTCGTCCATGCTGAGCGAGTGAAAGGGTTGCTTGAAATGGCCCAGGAGTCGTGTTGATCGCTTAGTCGCGAAAGAGATGTTAGGGAAACAAGGTCATCACCGATTAGCATTATTGGGTGGACCAGCCACGCTGACGCGACGGCCGCCCGACTGGCCCATCTTTGATGAATCAGATCGCAACGCTCTAAACGATGTGATGGAGAGCAGAGTCTGGGGTGGATATCACGAATCGGTTGGAGAGCTGGAGCGGCGATTTGCCGCCTATCACGGGGCCGCACATGGCATAGCGCTGGCAAATGGCACACTGTCTCTGGAGATCGCGCTGAGCGCGGCGGGGATTAAGCCGGGCGATGAAGTAATCGTTCCGCCTATTACTTTCGTGGCGTCGGCTACAGCGGTTTCGCGAGTCGGCGCGGTACCCGTATTCGTCGATATTGATCCGGAGACTATCAATCTCCATCCCAAAGAAGTTGCCGATCATATCAACGACCGGACGCGCGCAGTCGTAGTGGTCCATTTTGCAGGTCATCCGGCTGACTTGGACCGGATCACAGAATTATGCGACCAGCGCGGTTTGGTCATGATTGAAGACTGCGCGCACGCTCACGGCGCTGCATGGCATGAGCGGCGTGTTGGCGGTTTTGGCAGTTTCGGATCTTTCAGTTTTCAGGCTTCGAAGAATATGACAGCCGGCGAAGGTGGTATCCTCATCACCAACGATGGGGAGTTGTCCGAGCGCGCCCGCTCAGTCAGCAATCAGGGACGGCGCACGGGCGGCGCGTGGTATGAGCACGCGAGGTTAGGAACGAATGCGCGCCTCACCGGATTTCAAGCCACGCTGCTGCTAAACCAACTGCAACGGTTACCCCAACAAGTCGCGACACGAATGCAGCGAGCCGCGCGCCTGCGAGGAGGCTTACGGAAGATCCCGGGGCTAAAACCGACGCCGGAAACGCTTGATGAGCGGGTAACGGCTCATGGGCTTCATCTATTCTCGATGAGGTTCGACAGGCAGGCCTTTGGCGGGGTTTCACGTTCGCGCGTGATCGAGGCTTTGCAGGCTGAGGGCGTGCCGGTCACGGCGGGTTATCCGCACCCGATTTATCGCAATGAGCTGTTCAAACACCATCCTCACGTCGTTCACGATTGCCCTGAAGCCGAAGCCTATTGCCGCACGTCGGTCTGGCTGTCGCACAACGCCCTGCTCGCTGACGAGCAGTGGATCGATGATGCGCTCGCTGCGATATACAAAGTCCGGGAAAGGGCGGATGAACTGCTTCCAGAAGCCTGAAGGGTCTATGGTGGAAAAAGTCCCCGCGGGACGAAAAGTTTATAGAGACGAGCCAGGACATATTAAGTCGCAGACCATTTTATGGGCGACAGATCGTACGTTTCGGTTGTCGTGTTTTCAGTTCACCGTGTCTTCTTGCGGAGGCTGCGGCAACAACGATCCACGAAATCACACGAAATGGCGCTAAATTATTCGTGTTGGTTCATGTGATTTTGCGGATCGTACCCTATTTCGCAAAACCTGAAAGAGGAATTCAGACATGAAGCGGCGAAATTTCTTAGGCTCATCTTTCGGAGCGGCGGCGATTGTAGCCGAGCTAGGGTCGAGCATCGCTGCGCAAAAGGAGCGCGCGGTACAGATTCCGCGAGTACGCGGAACCGATAGACTTGCAGGAAAAACGCTAGTTCAGCTTAGAGACCAGTATAGGAGTGATCTCTTCACCGACTTTCTGCCGTTTATGGAAAAGTATGTAATTGATGAGCAGTATGGCGGCTTCATGTGCAACGCTGATCACCACGGCAAGCGGGTTAATCCAAACAAGCTGAGTTGGTTCGAGGGGCGAGGCATTTGGGTCTATTCATTTCTCTATAACAATCTGGCTAGAGAACAAAAATATCTGAACGTCGCCCGACGCTCGCTGGAGTTCATCCTGAGAATCCGGCCCGAGGGCGAGGCGTTGTGGCCTAAAGAACTGACGCGGGAAGGGCAGGCGCTCACCTCAGCCGATGGTGAGATCTATGGCGATCTGTTTATTGCCGAAGGGCTAGCTGAGTATTCGAAGGCCATTGGTGAACGCTCCCACTGGGATATAGCGCGCGAGTTGGTGCTGAAGTGCGTGCGGCTATACGACCGTGCTGATTATCGTCCGGTCATTGGACAAACCTACCTGGGACCAAACGCGCCGCCTTTTCCCGGCGCGCGAATTCAAGGGGTGTGGATGGTGTTGATCCGCGTCGTGACCCAGATGCTTGAGATGCGTGCGGATTCGGAGCTGGAGCGAGTGGCCCGGCGTGTGGTCGACGCCATTGCGAATCACCACTACAATCCGGAATTCCAGCTCATCAACGAACTGCTCAATCACGATCTGTCACGCCCGCGGAACGAGTACGCTCAGCTCGTATATACCGGTCACGGCATTGAGAACCTTTGGATGCTAATGCTTGAAGCGCAGCGGCTAGGTGACGACAAACTCTTTGCGATGCTGGCCGCGTGGTTCCGTCGCCACGTAGAAGTTGCCTGGGACGACGTTTATGGCGGCGTCTTTCGCAATTTACAGAACGTAGACAAGAACATCTGGACACTCAACAAAGTTCTGTGGGCGCAGGAGGAAGTACTCATTGGCTGCATGATGATCATCGAGCGCACCGGGGCGCCCTGGGCCAAAGAGATGTTTGATCGGATGTACAGGCACGTGCGAGATAAGTATCCATTGAAGAACCTCGGGTCGCCACTATGGATGTATGCATCTGATCGACGAGTGACCTATGAAGCTTTTTCCCGAATGCCGAAACGGATCGAGAACTTTCACCACCCGCGCCACCTGATGCTGAATCTGCTAAGCCTCGAGCGAATGATCAAGCGCGGTAGGTAGCACGGACTTTAGTCCGTGGTGCCGGTTTTGTTGTACGTCAATGAAGGGGCCAGGGGTTGAAAGCACAGACTGAAGTCTGTGCCACTGTAGAAACCAGAAAACTGCATGAGTCTTCCTAAGTTGCAACGCATAGTCGGCCTGCTTTTCCTATTGGCGTTAGCCCCATCTATTGCCCACGCTGCTCCCGAAAATACCGTTATTAATGTTTCATTGAATCGCACAAGGCCCCAACCCGGTGAGACGGTTGAGGTCAGAGTGCAGGCTCTCCAGGGTGATGGTCCATCAAGCGATTCTATTCATGCACTTCTTCTACAACCGTCCAAAGGAACAACGGAGCTGGCTCTGCAAAAGGTGTCAGGCAATCGCGGTGAGTACAAAACCGAAATCCACCTGGACTTGCAGGCGTCTGAGGGTATGTACGTCATTCATGTCTGGACCGGCGAGGCCACAAATCCTTCGGCCGTTGGGAAGGCAACTTTTCTGTTGGGCCGAGTGGTGGCGGATTTCTTCATAGCTTCCTACTTAGATGAAAAGCAACCGGTGCAGGATTTGGAGAATTATCTGAAAGAGTTTCGGCAGATCGGCGGCAACTTTCTCATAGCCCACAACCTGATCACCCCAACTAAAGTTTACTATCCGTCGAAAATCGCCCGGCGCGATGTTGTTCGTGGCTCCGCGGGCGACATAGTCGAGCTGGTGTTGAGCCGGGCGGATAGGTATGGCTGCGCAGTGCTCCTTTCAGTCAGTTGGGACATGACGCGGCAGTCGCATTACAAAAACCGGATGGCAGAAATCAAAGGCATTACAGATGAGTTGTACACCCTTTACAAACATCATCCGTCACTGGCCGGCTTCTATTCGTATCAGGAAGGCAGCGGGACTTACTTTGTGCCTTACGTTCGTGAATTCAGCGCGCACGTCAAAAATCTTCACCGAAATCTCTTAACGGCTTGCGCTCCACACATGGACGATCCGCTGCTGGCTGGGTACTTAAGCACCGTTGAAGAACTGGACATTCTCATCTATCAAACGGGCGTGATGGCGAGCTACCGAACGGACAACCGCAAAAAGTACCCGTTTCGGCGGGTGAAGGACTTTTGTTCTTTAGCGGCGGGCGCCAAACGGCTACAGAATAAGATCTCCATCAATCACGTGGAACTGTTTGGCTATCTCGAAAACCGCTTGAACCCGGACACCGCGGCGACTAGCTACGAGAATATCTACCAGCAGATCTTGAGTGCGGCGACGGTGACGGATGCGGACGGGATTTCTTTTTTTACATATCATGCGCATATCCACGTGCCACTGAAAAAATATGACGAGGTCAAGCGCAGCCGCGCGGCCGTCGCCGAAGGACTGAAGGCTTTCAACCTGATAACTTCAACGGTTTCCCATCAGCGCAATCCTCTGACGGTATACTTCCCTTATTCAGACTGGATCATAGAGCGGTGGCCAAACTACTTCCTGCCGGCCCTGGACGCCTTTCGTGTGCTGGGGATCCCGGTGGACGTGTTGCCTTATGCGCCGCCTCTGGAAGAGTCTGTCTATCCCTATTACCCGTTCCATATGAACAAGGACGTGCTCGCTCGGCTTCTCAAAGAGCCGACAGTCCTGGTTTTGCCGAATGTCTCGGGCTTTCAGCAAACGGATAGCGATCTGATCAAAGGCTTCGTCGAGCAGGGCGGAGTGGTCGTTGCTTTTGGACCGCAGATTCCCATGGGCCGAAGTTATGATCGTAGAGAATTGTTCGGCGCTGATGAGGCCGGAGGGATGCCGAAGCACAAGGGGGTTGTTGTCAAAGAAGCGGTTGGCGAGCGCGTTAAGGCCGGAAGCCGTTTTCCTTTAAAGGCAACTGAACTTCCGGCGTGGACGATTAACCAGGCGAAAGTGATTGCGACTTTTGAAGATAACTCAGCCGCAATCATCGCTAACAGATTTGGAAAGGGAATCGTTGTTTCTTTCTTTCCGGACGCGTCGACGGCGGCGCGGGACTTTCCCGACCTTATGCGGGACGTCATCGACTACGCGTTGAGCTCAACCGGCGCGGAGTCGCCGGTCGATATTCTCGGAGCCCACGAGAACATGGATATAGCGGTTGGCAAAACATCTGGAGGCTTTAGCGTGGCCCTGGTTAATCACAACTCGAGCAAGGTGGAAGTCATACTTAAGTCTACAAAATCACAGGCGAGCCGTGTCGGAGACTGGGTTGACCTGGTTGCCGGCAATAAGATCGAGGCCACGTCGGAGCGCTCGGTGAAATTGACGATTCAAGGCAATGGATCTCGTGCCGTCGAATTTCGCCAAGCTTCCACGCTTTCGTCTCCGACAATCGGACCACCGTATCTATATCAATCCCGCCCTTGTTTTCGCGTGGGCGCAGGCGTACATTGCAGACAGTCCTTTTCTTTTTAATCCGTTCTAAACTGTCAGTTGAAAAGGAAAAGCCGATGGCTGCTCCCAAGCTCCGCGTCCTCTATTCTGAGGATGACCTCGACAATCGCGAATTTATATGTCTTATCCTGGCTCAGGAGGGCTTTGAAACCGTCTGCCCTAAAAACTCAAAAGACGTTCTTACAATAGCTAAAGAAGCAAGGTTCGATGCTTATCTATTGGACAGTTGGACGCCGGGCATGTCGGGCTTGGAACTCTGCAAAAGAATCAGGGAGTTTGACACTCACACCCCAATTATCTTCTATTCTGGTGCCGCATATGCGGAGGATGAAGACGCGGCGCGTGCCGCCGGTGCTCAAGCTTATATTACAAAGCCATCAGGCTGGGATGAGGTGGTTGACGCCATACGCGAAGCGATTTCAAATTCCCAAGCTGTTCGCGCCTCCTGTTCTGAAGTCAGCATTTGACGGACTTCTCAGCGATAGGCGACCAACAAGGAGATCGAGAAGGTGGAGGTAAAAAACCCGAATAGCTGCACCACAACACACTTACTGAGTTCAACAGTATGGGGTGAGTTTTACAACTCACCCCATACTAATTTTACGCAACGCTGAAGTATCAAGAAGTAAGCGAAACGTGAGTCTACTATAATCGCTGAAAGACCTGAAATCGCCACCTGTTCATTCTGCAGCCAAAATGTACTCAAATTGTTCTTGCCTAGCCAACGCTACCTGACGTAATTTCGCTGACGGAGGACTTGCCGTGAGGATTGCGTTCGTTCTGTTCATGCTAATAATGCCTCCTGTCCTGCCGGTTGCGCAGACGGGACCGCCCGCCACCTCCACTAACGACTTAGCAAGGCCGACGCTGCGCACCCCCTCTGACGGCGACTTTCTGGAATTCGATTTCCCATCGCTGTACGTAGGCACCGCCGAATACGAGGAAGGCCCCACGGGCGCGACCGTCTTTTACTTTCCGAAGGGCGCAGTTGCCGCCGTGGATGTCCGAGGCGGTGCGCCGGGGACGACGAACACGGATTGGCTGCAACTCGGGTACGGCGGCCTGGGACTCGACGCGATCTGTTTCGCAGGCGGTTCGTGGTACGGGCTTGAGGCTGCCAGCGGCGTGCGCGCGGAACTGCTCGCGATGAAGACGAAAAATCCTTTTGAGGAAGTCGCCAACGTCGCCGGAGCCATCGTGTACGACTTTCCGGGGCGCGCGAACACCGTCTACGCCGACAAAGAGTTGGGGCGTGCGGCTTTAAGGGCGGCGCGCCCGAATCGCTTCCCGCTCGGCGCGCGCGGGGCGGGTCGCTTCGTCACGGTCGGCAAGTATCTCGGTAGAGACTACAGCGAGCGCGCGGGGCAGGGCGGAGCGTTCCGTCAGGTGGGGGTGACGAAGATCGCAGTCTTCACGGTCGTCAATGCGCTCGGCGCTATCGTAGATCGGGAGGGCAAGACAATGCGAGGCTTGCGCGACCCGCGGACAGGCGCGCGGCTTTCACAGGCCGACGCGACGCGACTGTTAATCGAGCGGGCGGCGCCGTTGCCTAAACCTGCGCCTACGCCCGCCGCGCATAAGCCCATGCCGTCGAACACGACGCTCACTATCGTAGTCACCAACCAGAAGCTTGAGCATTGGCAACTGCGGCGTCTGGCGGTGCAGGTTCACTCCTCGATGGGGCGTGCGATTCAGCCGTTCCAGATGCAGGGCGACGGTGACGTGCTGTTCGCGGCGACGACCGCCGAAGTCGAGAATTCGCGTCTCGCGCTCAACACGCTGGCGATACTCGCTTCCGAAGCGGCCCACGACGCCGTGTTGAGCAGCATTCCTCGAGAAACGGGATCTCGCAAAACAAGATGAAGGGTTTTGCCGCATTACTTTTTTTTCTATTCGCTCTTTCTGAAGTCGGCGTGTCTCAGGTCAAGCCGCGCGCCCGTGATCTCGGCATTCCATTCAACGGCACAACGGGTCGCTTCAACGCGATTACGGACGTCGCGGGAGTGGAAGTGGGGCAGGTGACTCTCATCTCCGGTGACGGAAAGCTGGTCGTCGGCAAGGGCCCGGTGAGAACGGGCGTGACGGCGATTCTGCCGCGCGGCAAAGGTTCCGTCGACCAGGTGTTCGGCGCGTGGTTCACTTTGAACGGCAACGGCGAGATGACTGGCACGACGTGGCTCGAAGAGTCAGGCTTTCTCGAAGGCCCCGTAATGATCACCAACACTCACAGCGTCGGCGTCGTGCGCGACGCCGTCATCGCGTGGCAAATGAAACACCCGGGCAGGACTTTTCAGCCGTGGTCGCTGCCCGTGGTTGCCGAAACTTACGACGGGTTCCTGAACGACATCAACGGCTTTCACGTCAAACCGGAACACGTGTTCCGAGCCTTGGACGAAGCGAGGGCGGGTGCGGTCGCCGAAGGCAACACGGGCGGCGGGACGGGGATGGTCGCGCACCAATTTAAGGCCGGGACGGGCACGGCTTCGAGGAAGTTGGAGGCCGGCGCCGGAGGGTATACGGTTGGCGTGCTGGTGCAAGCGAACTACGGCGGGCGAAGCGGGTTGACGGTCGCGGGCGTTCCCGTCGGTCGTGAAATCACCGACCTGATGCCGAAAGCGGCCCCCGGCGATACCGGTTCGATCATCGTCGTTGTCGCCACGGACGCTCCGCTCCTGCCGCACCAACTCAAGCGCGTCGTCAAACGCGCGGCGCTCGGGATCGCCCGTAACGGCGGCATCGGCGGGAACTCGTCCGGCGACATCTTCATCGCCTTCTCGACAGCCAATCCGGGCGCGGCGAAAAACTCTGATGCGGTGAACTTGCAGATGCTCCCCAACGACCGGATCAACCCCGTTTTCGCGGCGACCGTCCAGGCGACGGAAGAAGCGATTATCAACGCGCTGGTCGCTGCCAAAACGATGACCGGCATCAACGGCAACACCGTTTACGCCATCCCGCACGAGCGGTTGAAACAATTGATGAGGAAGTACAACCGTGCCCCGGAACAGAATATTGACCAGTAAGCTATATCGCACAGTGGCTCATAAAAAGAAACGTGCTGAGCGTGGCAAAAGGAAATCCCAACCATATGACGACATTGGATCGCAAAACACAGCTCTCACTAAAAGGAGCATCATGTGACAACCCAGAGAGAACGGGCAGATTTACTAAACAATCTCCACATCAAGGGCACTCCTTTGATCCTCTTTAATATCTGGGATGCCGGAAGCGCCAAAGTCCTTCAGGAAATCGGGGCCAAAGCCATCGCCACTGGAAGCTGGTCAGTGGCGGCAGCGCACGGATCTGACGATGGTGAAAAACTGTCATTTGATTTGGTGCTCGCAAATCTTCAGCGGATTATTGGCAGCGTTGATCTCCCGGTGACGATTGATTTAGAGGCAGGTTACGGACAAAGCCCTATGCAAGTACAAGAGACCGTGACAGAAGTGACTAAAGCTGGCGCAGTGGGAATAAATTTCGAGGATCAGATTATCGGTGGAGCAGAGCTGTATTCGATTGCAGATCAATGCGCGCGCATTAAGGCAGCACGCGCGGCAGCAGAACAGGCATCAATTCCCGTTTTCATCAACGCCCGAACAGATGTTTTTCTTAAAAGCAATCCTGCCGACCAGGGCGACAGTCACTCAGAAGAAGCCATCCATCGTGCCTCTGCATATGCAGCATCTGGAGCCAGTGGATTTTTTGCTCCCGGCCTGAGAGACGCCAAACACATTGAGAAACTGTGCGAGCTTTCCCCTATACCCGTCAATATCATGGTCTTGCCCGATACGCCTTCGCCCAAACAGATGGCGAGCTTAGGAGTGGCGCGCATTAGCTATGGCCCCGGCCCATACCGTCAGGTGATGGAGAGCTTGAAAGAGGCTGGACGCAAGGCGCTTTCAATGAGCGAGGCGCGCTGAACTTTGTGACCCTTTCTGAATCATCCGGCTTCCGTTGAAACGGCGACCTACAATCCATTTGAAGGTCTCTCAGATTTGCCTGCGCCCGGTGCGGTTTTTGTCCATAAAGAGAAACGCGAAAGCTATGCAGGCGAATCCCTCCGGATTTGCGAAGATTGCCGTTGCTTCTGGAAGGTTACGGCGAAAATAGCGACTATTACCCAACTCACCGACTCATTTTGTGCGGCTCTTTTGTGGGAGTCGTTTCTCCAGATCCAGCACGCGCGTCGCTAAGCTCGCGTCACCGATCTTTTCGGTCTCCGAGCGGAAAAAAGCTGTCGCGCCGCGCCAGCGAAGCTGCTCGACGTCGTCGAACAGGGGCGCATCGATTCTGAGCGTCGCGAGGTTTTTAAAGAGCAGTGCGCGGGCGCGGTTGTCCTCCTTGAGAATATCGAGCGGGAAGTCTTCGATCCGGCCGTAACGGTTTATAAGTTGAGCTGCTGTCTTGGGTCCGTAGCCCGCGATTCCCGGGTAACCATCCGCGGCGTCACCTACGAGGGCGAGATAGTCCGGAATGAATGCCGGCATAACACCGTACTTGGCACGGACATCGTTGGCAGCGCGAATCAGATTTCGTCTCCCGTCCACTTGGACCACGCGCTCTCCGACGACGCACTGCGCTAGATCCTTGTCCGGCGTCCAGATGCACACTTTCTCCACCCGCTCATCCTGGGCCGCAAGGTGAGCCGCGGAAGCGAGCGCGTCGTCGGCCTCGAGCTCGATCATTGGCCACACGATCACGCCCAGGGCGGCCAGCGCCTGCTCGAGCGGAACAAACTGCGAGCGCAGGGCTGGCTCGATGCCGGCGCCGGTTTTGTAATCGGGCCACAAACCGTTGCGGAACGACTCGATGACGTGATCAGTCGCGACCCCGATATGAGTCGCTCCTTCATCGAGCATCTTCGTAACTGCGTGAAGTACGCCAACCACCGCGCCGTAGGGTGGATCGGTTTTCTTGAAGCGCCGGATTCCGTAGAAGTGACGAAAAAGTTCGTATGTGCCGTCGATCAGGTGAACAATCATTTATCCACAGATTACTCAGCGCGGCTTACGCCGCAACCAAATTTAGTTCAGACGCGCCGGCTCTGCCCCCCGATGTGAGGCGGTGGCTTCGAGACTGTGTCAAAACTCTCGGATGCCCCCGGCTTGTCCGGGGGAGGGTCACGTTTGCAGTTACAAAAGAGGCGCAAAGAACTCCTTAAGATGCCACCGGCTTGTCCGGTGGAGTCTCACGCTTGGTACCGATAACGGGCTAACTCATTGAACGAGAGCAACCAGCGTGAATCTCCACCGCGCAAGGCGGTGGCATCATCCAGCGCTGCAGTCCTAATTCTAGTAGCAACCAGCGTGAGTCTCCCCCGGACAAGCCGGGGGCATCCGAAGAGTTTAGACACAGTCTCTTCGCCCCGCCGGTTAGTTGCCGGAATATCGGCGGCAAAGATTTTCTGAGATTGAACTGACTAATTCAAAGTTGAGGGTTGTGAATCTTGAGCGGGGCCGCGCTTCGCTTTGCCCCCTTCCTTACCTGCGAATTACTGTTCACTCCTTTGTGTTTTCACCCCACAGCTACTGCCTGCGTACTGACAACTGACAACTGACATCTGCCTCCTGCTCCTGCCTCCTCCTCTAGTCCCACTTCTTGATGGTCGGCCAGAGGGTGCGCAGATCTTGATTGAGCCCGCGGCAGAGGAAGATTTCGAAATGTTCGTCGCGGCGTGAGTAGGGATGGTAGGTACGGCCAACTGAATGGACGGTTTTGAAATGCTCACGGTCGCCGTCGCCGTCGCTGCCCAACACGATCACGATTGCGCCGGTGTAGTTGCGCGGACCCCAGTACCAGTAGTTCTGGTGATTGCTGATGGCTTTCGGCAGTCCAAACTTTGCACCAAAGAAATCAATCGCGCCTGCCTGGCCATAGCTATTAGCGAAGATTGCGGTCTGCGCGCGCTCCTCAGGCGAGAGGCTGTTATAGACTTCTGCCACCGCCCGCGTCATCTCCTCCCAACCAAACTCATCGGCGAAGTGCTGTGGGAGGGGCCCAGTGTTTTGGTTCTCTGCTTTCGGTGGTTCAAAGCCGAGCGCCGCTTGATAGCGAATGTAAGTCTCGGGCGAGAGAATGGGGAGGGTAAGAGGAGCGAGTGAGGCGCCGCCGACGATGATGAGGGCTACGTAAAGGTAGCGGAGCCAGAGAGCCCAGGAGCAGGAGGCAGGAGCAGACGGCAGGTGAACCAATTCCGACGGCGACCTGGCTGCTGCCGCTGACGGCTGCTTTTGGGTTCGGAGTGACCTGCCGCCTGCTCCTGCCGCCTGCTCCTGGCTCCCCCGGTCGCTACCCCTCGCGGTTCTGACGGTGAGTCTCTCAAACGCGATGGCGCCGGCGGCGAAGAGGATGGGATAAACGGGCGCCAGGTAATAATTTTTGCCCTTTAAGACAATGAACGTCACCAGCATCATTACATAAGCCCAACCGAAGATGCGATAGCGCCGTCCCTCCGTTCCAAAGAACAGCCAGACCAGGCCGCCGACCCAGAGCGGGAAGAGCATCGGATTCATGATCAGCGCCTGCTCGGCGATGAACCCGAGCGGACCATGCGTCACGTCGCGACCGCTCTCGCGAATGTTGCGCATCAACTCCAGGAACGGGAAATCGTGTTTCACCAGCCAAAGCAGATTCGGCAGAAAGATCACGAGGGCCGCGAGGGCCCCGAGCCAGATCCACTTGCTCTTCAAAAAACGACGCTCTGGTGTGAGGATTAGTCCAACGACAATGCCGAACGCGAAAAAGATTACGGAATACTTCGTCTCAAGTCCTACTCCGATGATCACACCGAACCATAGCCAATAATTTGCCCTTCCGGTATTCCCACCCCAGCCGGGCTGCCCGGCTGGGGGCCCCGGATTGATCGCCCGCACGACACACCACGCGGCGCCTATCCAGATGAGCGGCTCAAACGCGTTCATCGTTAACCAGTGATGGAACAGGAGAAAGATAGCAGCGGCAAGGGTGGCAAGTGCGGCGAGCGCCTGCGCAAAACGTTGGCCACCCATCTCCCGAGTCAAGTTGCCGGCCAACCAAACCAACGCAGCGCCAGCGATCGCCGGCAACAACCTCAAGCCAAGCAGAGAACTGCCAAAAACGTGACGAGCGAACTTGGCAATCAAGGCGATAGCGGGCGGCTGGTCCACATAGCCCCAATCAAGGTGCTCGGCGCAGGCGAGGTAATAGAGTTCATCACGAAAGATTCCATAGCGCCCGGCGGTGAGTAGATGCAGTAATAGCTTAGCGGCAGCGAGGTATAAGACGATCGCCGGCCCGCTGGCCCACTTCGAAGATGATTTTGAACTAGCGGACAAGTGCCTCCGTAAACCCGCTTCGGTTCGATGCTGCCGTCGGTTGAGGACAGTCACGCCGCTGTCGTGGGGCAAACGGTTTCACGCCAAGGTTTTTGTGAGCGCGCCCGCGATGTGGCTGATCGCGGAGCGCGGTGGTCACGAGTGAGCACCATTTGTATCCACAGATTACGCAGATTAAGAGAAATCAGGTTGAGAAATTTGAAGATCAGGAAGGGGGCAAAGCGCGGCGCGCCCCCGCGCGAGAAGCCGAACACTCAGCCTTGACCTGTGTTTGCAAAGTTGAGTGTATCTGGAGGGGGGGACGGCCGCGGGAGTGCCGCCCCTACAGGATGTTTGCCCCTTCCATCACTTCGCGCGCCACCGTGGAGTTTAGGAATGTTGCGCGCAAATTATCATCGGTAACGTTTGCGGCACACGCCTTAACAATCTCTGCAGCCCGCGTGAAGGCCTCCTGTGCAGCCGTCAGATCCCCACGGTCCGATCGCAAACGGCCAAGATCGGCGTAAGTTCTCCAGGCGACCAGCGGCGCCGGATAGCGTTGTACTTCATCAAGCGCAGCGGCAAATTCCGTCTCCGCCGTAGCCGGATCGCTTGCGGCGATTGCGATCCGCGCCCTCAGCCTGTGGGCTTCGGCTGTGTACTTATGCACCTCATGTTGGTTCGCGGTATCCAGCAGCCGCTGCGCAAATTCTCCGGCCTTCTCCAAGTCGCCTTGCCGCAGCCAATGCCAGGCGGTTGCTGCTTCCAGACGAATGTTGTAGCGCCAGCGGAACCAAGCGTCCCGCTCGAAGATTTCGCGAGTTTCGCGAAAGGCGGCAATCGTTTCCTCAGGTTTACCGCCGTAGGTATGGTCGATACTGAGGTTGATTAACGAATTCGCTTCGGCCTCAAGCACGTGAAACTGCCGTGCAACTTGCAAACCTTCCTGATCATATCTGAGGGCGCCTTCAAAGTCCTGCAACTCGCGGTGCATCCAGCCGATACAATTCGGCATCCGCGGAAACCAGAAACGATCACCGTTGCGGCCCGCCATCTGGATTGCCTCTTCGAGCGTAGCAATAGCCTCCGACATTTGGCCGAGATTTCCCTTCGAGAGGCCGAGAAAAAACATAGCCGTTAAAAGATGGAATCCGTCACGTAACCTGGAGGCGAGTTGTCTTGCTTCCTGCTCACACTCGATGGCACGCTCATATTCAGTCTGGAAGAAATAGAGACAACCGCGCCAGGTCAATCCCGACAGTAGCGCCGGTTTGTGATTGATGGCGCTGGCGCTCTTGACCACATCGTCCAGAATGGGCCGTGCGAGCGCCAGCTCGCCGTAACACAAATGCTTCAGCCCCATCAGGCACATCGTGTCCAGACGCAGCGTTTCGCTCCCAGCGCGCTTGGCGGCGGCGAGCGCTTCATCGGCGCGGGCCTCCATCTCCTCGAGGCGGTGAGAAAAGAACAACGTCATCGCCAGGGCGTTAAGCCCCGCGGCCTGTTTCTCCGGCGAGTCGAAAACCTCCTGATGTTTGAGCATGCTTACGTAATCGTCGACCGATTCGCCAAAACGGCTCAGGGCCATATTGGTGGCGCCGCGCTTCCCGTAGAGGGTTCCCATCGTTTCCGCCTGCGCTTCGTCAGGCAGCTTCTCCGCCAAACTCAGTGCGCGGGTGTAATGATCGGCGGCTTCGGCGTTCGCATAAAGCGTGGTCGCGTGGTCTCCCGCATGGATCAAAAACTCCACCGCCCTCGCAAAGTCGCGCCCGCGTTCGAAATGTAGAGCGAGTTGCGTCGCGATCTGCGGAGCGCGCTTTCCGTAATGCTGGGCCAATCGTTCGCCAGCCTGCCGGTGCAGCATAATTCTTCGTTTGGTCACCAGACCGAGGTAAAGAAAATTCTGGTAGAGCGCGTGAGCGAAGCGGTAGCGCGTAGCGAGAGATCTGTCGGGTAATTCTTCCTCACCGCGGGTGACGATCAGCCGGTGAGTTTTCTCGATTCGAGCGAGCAGTTCCTCCAGATCAACTTCGTCAACACCGAGCAAACTGGCGACTACGGTAGAAAGAAACTCCTGCCCTTCGACACTGGCGTACTCCAGGGCGCGGCGCTCTTCTTCTCCGAGCGAGTCCACTTTCTTGCTGATCATGCTGCGCACGCTTTCCGGCGCCTCCAGCTCCATCTCTGAGAGCGGCCGGCTCAATGACCAGTGTTCATTCGTTTTCGCAATGTCGCCACGTTCGTGCAGATACTGCAAAAGGTTAGTGGCAAACAGCGGGTGCCCTTCAGTCTTATCGTGAACGTGTGCGGCAAACTCGGGCGGAAAGTCGTGCGGCTCGAACGTCGCATTCAGGTAATCCTGAATATGGTCGGGACTGAGGGAATCGAGCGCGATCTCCTCACACAGTTTGTGCGCTTGCATCTCTGCTTTGTAGCTCTTGAGCGGATGATTGCTTCGTTCAATATCCTCGGGTCTGAATGTGCCGGCAATCAACAGACGTTGATTGGTGATGCGTTGGGACAAATGCCGCAGCAGATCCACGCTGGAAGGGTCCGCCCAGTGCAAGTCTTCGAGCAGTAAGACCAACGGGGAAGTGGCAGCAAAGATACCGAGCGCGTCTCCCATTTCGCGCATCATCCGTTCTTTAGTCGCGCCAATGGTTTCCTGTTGCAACTTTTCCATCGCGCCAGTGGAAGCGAAAGCTACGGGCAACTGCGAGCACCACGTCGGCGCGGAGGTTCGCATTATAGCAGCCAGTCGCTCACGCGCCGGTCCGTCGAGCAATGCGCCTACGGCATCCAGAAACGGCAGATAAGCTTCGCCGGTGCCGTATTGTTCGACGCAACGTCCGCGAGAAACTGACAAACTCGGAAAGCGCGCACGGGCACGTCGGAGAAACTCGTCCGAAAGCGACGTCTTACCAATGCCTGGTTCGCCGCTGATGAACACGAGGCGACCGCTGCCATCAATTGCCTGCTGCAGAAATCCTTCCAGCCTGCGTAACTCCGTACCTCTGCCTACAAAAGGAGCGGCGGGCCCTTCGACCAAATCTTTATCGTAGACGATCGGGCCACCCAGCCACTCCCCGGTAAAGGTTGCACGCAAGCTCCTCAAGGCCTGGGCCATTTCAGCCGCCGACGAATAACGTCTCTCTTTGTCTTTAGCGAGGGCCCGCTCGAGAATCAAATCGAACTCGCGCGGCAGTTCCGGTCTAACGCGGCTGGGCGGCGGCGGATCGGATGTCGCAATGGCGTGCATGATGGCGAGCATGCTGGGACCAGCGAAGGGCATCGACCGTGTGGCCGCCTCATAGAGGACACAGCCAAGCGAAAAGAGATCAGAACGTCCGTCGAGAGCTTGACCACGGGTTTGCTCCGGAGACATATAGGCCGCAGTGCCCAGCACTGTTCCTTCGTCAGTCAGGTTCGTCAGCGTAGGTGCGTCGCCATCGACCCGATCGGCGACCCTGCGAATCAGTTTAGCCAGTCCGAAATCGAGCACCTTTGCCTGACCGCGCGGAGTGACCAAAATGTTCGCCGATTTAATGTCGCGGTGGATGAGGTTGATTTCGTGCGCCGCTTCAAGCGCATCTGCCGTCTGGATCCCGATATCCAGCAGTCGCGTGAAGGGCAGTGCTCCGTCGCCCTGGATCAGGCTTTTAAGATTCTGCCCCTCCACAAACTCCATGACGATGAAATCGAGGCCGTCGGCCTCTTCAATGGCGTAAATGGTTACGATGTTTGGATGATTGAGGGCGGAAGCTGATTGTGCCTCCTGAAGAAAGCGGCGCCGGGCCAGAGGTTTCTGATTGACGGCGGCCAGCAGAAGTTTGATGGCTACGGTGCGCCCGAGCCGGGTGTCCTCAGCCTTGTAGACTTCACCCATGCCACCACTGTCAATCTTGCTTCCCAATCGGTAATGCAAAAGCATCCGTTGCGACTGAGACGAATTCATGACGCCTCCTGAATGCTACAGCGACTCTGCGCAGGATGAGATGGCCAACACTTTAATGAATGTGTGCGGTTAGTGCAATCCGCACCGTGAGGG
>JALZJF010000252.1 GCA_030859905.1 Acidobacteriota bacterium | reverse complement strand
GTAATCGGAGACGTTTTGAAGACAGAGGCCTACGCACTGGCCCGTTATTTCAATCGCGCCAGGGAGATTATTCCGGCGGCGATTATCGAAAAGCGTCCCTCCGCGGAACTGGCTCCCGGACAATTCGACGATCAGTCGTTACCAGCTTACGACATCCTCGATCCGGTGCTTAGAATGTACTTCGAACAGAAGGCAACGCCCGAGGAAATTGTCGCCGCTGGGAATGATCGGGAACTGGTTTACGACATTCTGAACCGCGTGGAATCGCCGGCCAATGAATTCAAGCGACGGCAGTTGCCTCCTACCTTGATAATATCGCGGAACGCCATCGGAATTGGCCGGCGCCGTCCGGTGACTCACAAGTACCGGCGGCGGCCATCGAAGTAGAACAGGCTTCAGCCTGTGTGCAACTTCCAAACGATTTGATGTTGAGAATATCGCAACCGCCGGCACAGACTGAAGTCTATGCTACGTCGCGGAAGGCCATCGGAATTGGCCGGCGCCGTCCGGGGACTCACAAGCCCCGGCGTTGACACTGCCGAATCGTTTTACGACTTGCCATCGGCCGCGACCTTAAAGCAATATCGCGGCGGGTTCCAACCAATCGTTTTAACTCATTAGGGATAAGGTGTGAAAAAAATGAAATCCAAGTGCCTTTCATTGCTCAGCGGCATTTCTTTGTTCTCGCTCGTCGTTTGTATCGGCCCATCGGGATTGGCCCGGTATGCATCTCCGGACGTGCTCGCTCAGGAAAACGCCAAACCCAAGGCTTCTGCGGCGGAAACGAAGGCAGCCGCTGCTGTTAGTTCTGCACCAGACGCCGCGGCCAAGGTTGCTGCGGCAGGAGAGTTTTTGAAGAAATATCCGAAGAGCTCCTTGCGTCTGCAGATAGCCAGTTATGTCGCTGGCCAAATCGCACAAGTTGCGGACGCCGCCCAAAAACTGGCGCTGGTGGAAGGCTTTCGGAAAGTGTTCAAGGAAGATAAGGAACTGGAAGCGATTCAACTGGTAACACTGGACGCGTATCTAGATCTAAAACGAGTAGACGATGCCTTCGCGCATGCGGCTTTGATTTTGGCGAAGGAACCGGAGAATGTTGCCGTCATGTCACACCTGGCGCTGGCCGGCACGGAAGAGGCAAAACGGCAAAACGTGAAGCACCTACCGGTAAGCTTGCAGTATGGCCTCAAAGCGATCGAGCTTATCGAGGCGAATAAAAAGCCGGCTGACGTCGACGATGCCAGATGGGAAAGCCAGAAGTCGATGCTACCGCTCTTATATCTGGATACAGGGATTCTGTCTTTGGTCAGTGGGAAACCGGCGGAAGCCAAACCTCGCTTTGAAAAGGCGGCAGCCCTGAATCCCACAGAGCCTACTGCCCATGCCCTGCTCGGCAATCTTCTCGATGACGAGTATCAACAACTCGCGGAGGCTCATCGGACTCTGCCCCAGGGAACACAGAAAGATGAGACATTAAAAAGGGCGACGGAATTGATGGACAAGGTAATAGAACTCTATGCGCGGTCGCTTGGTGCGAGTGCGGGAAAGCCTGAGCACAAGCCACTGCAGGATCAGCTTCTGCAAATCATTACGCCTTACTATAAGTATCGTCATAACAATTCGACTGATGGACTTCAACAGCTTATTGACAAGCACAAACCGCCCGCGACTCCCTGAGGATATGATATCGTCGGCGTGATGGCCAGGGCGATTCTTGCTGCAACGCTCCGCGACTTGTCAATCGCTCTCACCGTCCTCTCGATTCCTTTGGAGGGATCAAATGTTGTACAAGTGGAAGTTAATCAGCAACCTTCTTATTGTTTTGGCTCTTCTGACGATGCCAGCCAATCGAGCGCATGGCTCGGGCGGACGGATTGAAGGTGATAATCTTTGAAGGCATCTGCGCGATGATTCCCGAAGAACAAATGGCCGGCTGAGCACGAGGCCGCGGCTGGTTTTAGAATCGGTTCGTCTACACTCTAACAACCAATTACGTAAGCAGGACCCACATGGCGTGATCGGCGAAGACCTCACGAAACCGGACCATCGAGCTGATTTAGCCGCGAATAACGCGGATCTGGAGAATTGGAAAATTAAACTCGCGATTCCGGCGTTGCATTTTCATTACAAGACTGGACACTGGCAGTGCAGATTGTCTATGATGTATTCCCCGCTTTTGGGCGGTTGCCGAATTCAGGCTAGTACCAAACTAGCAAACCATCCACCACTGCAAGGTAAGCGCGTCGTTTTGGTTGCTTCAACCGCCTGATGTTACTCGTGACTGAACTCACCGCGCCGCCAAATTTACGGAGGTTACAATGCTTAGGATAGGAAAGAACCCCAAGGATCAACAAGACGACGAACATACTAGCGATAAACAAGACGCGGCGGCTTATAACAGTCCCCGAAACAACTACCCCTCATATCAGGGAACTACTACCGAAACAAAGCCTGCAGGTGACACGTCTCAGATTTCGGCGAAGGCGATGACTGAGAGCGAAACACTTGCTCGTGATATTAAGGAAGGCACACTCAGTGGCTTTGTGGGTAACGGCACATCAGTGACCGGCGAGGCAACATTTAAAGCTATGTTGCGAGTTGACGGGCATCTTTCGGGACGGGTTAGCTCAGGAAGCGGGACCTTGATCGTAGGAGCGAATGGTAAAGTCGATGCCAATATTGAGGTAGCAGTAGCGGTTATTCACGGTACTATAAATGGCGACATCATTGCCACGCAGCGCCTTGAACTGGGCCGGGCGGCAAAAGTGAATGGCAACATTCAGACCCCGTCGCTGGTAATCGAGCAAGGCGGAATCTTTGAAGGTAGTTGCAAGATGCTCCAAATGAGCGCAGCGGCCGACAAGAGCCAGAGAGATCAGCCACTCGATGCCTCCAGCATGAAGCCCATCACCACGGATGGATCAACGAAGACCCCGGAAGCTGGTAAGCCCGCGGACATCGGGAAGCAGTTACCGGTTACCAACGTATCACGCGCGACAAATTAAATAGTCGCGGCCAACAGAAGATTTCGAGAGCGCCTTGCCGTAACTGGCGAGGCGCTGTTGTATTCGGATGATACCCGGACTGTCATACCCATTTCCGCCGGAACCCTTGACAGAGAACCCGCGCGTCCCTGATACATAAAGGGCGACTCCCCCACGACCAGGCCAGACCCGGTCGCTGCCGCTCGCGGTTCTGAGGGCCGGCCAGAGAGTCGAGACTGTCGATTAAAAGTCTCTATGAAACAAACCAACAGACATCCCAACGAATCATGGAGTCGCCTATTTATCTTCGTCCTACTCACCACTGCTATCGTTCCCAGCCAAGCCGCTCAGAAAGCCCGAGAGCGATCACAATCAGTTGAGCATACGCAATTCAAAGCAGTAGAAAGAACAAATTATCAAATCAATTTACAGCTCGATTTCGACTTGCGCTCATACGCAGGCTCGGAGCGGGTACGCTGGATTAATCGCGGTGACCGCTCAACCGCTGCTCTCTACTTTCATCTCTATTCCAACCTGCGTGTCGGCCAGCCCGCAACGGCTTCAGGTTCCAACTCAGCGGCAACTGTCATCGCAGAAGCTGATGAACCACGAATTGAAGTGACCGAGGTGCGTTCGGCCGCTGACAACGAACGGTTGACTTTCGTTCTCGACGATCAAGCCACAACTCTCCGCGTTAACTTGCGGGAAGCCGTTCAGCCCGGGGGCTTTGCGGAAATTCTGGTGACCTTCAAAGGAAGCGTGCCGGAAATCGATGTGGAAGAAACAAGCATAACGACGCATGTAATAAAGCAAGTCAGCGCGGCTCTGCGCGGCGAACGAGAGATCCGTCGAGCCCGAGACATCAATTTTCGGTGTCGCGGCGTGATGCTGCTGGGCACTTCTTATCCGGTGCTGGCTGTGCATGAGGGTGGTGAATGGCAGCGAAAGATTGAGCCAAGCGTGGGGGACTTGATCTTCAACGAGGTCGCCGACTACGAGGTTAGCGTCGAAGTCCCCGCCGGGGTGATGGTATTTACTTCGGCCACAGAACTGGCGCAGAAGTCAGAGGGCGAAACAACTAGAACCTTCACCGGCGCTGCCCTTCGAGACTTCGCCCTCATTGCTGGTCGTGGCTTGCGAGTTGAAGAAGCCGTGGTGGGGAACACGACCCTCCGATCAATTTTTCTTCCCCAGCATGAACGAGCAGGCAGACGCGTACTGACGGCAGGAACGAATGCCTTGCGAGTCTTCACTTCGCGTTTTGGACCGCCGCCCTTCAAGACGATCAATATTGCTGAAGCCCCCCTCGTCGCCGGCCTGGGTAGCACCGAGTTCGCCGGACTGGATGTCATCGCTAGCGCTTTCTACGTAGATTTCGATTCCGCGGGTATGCGGAATCTTCCCGAAATCATTCGTGAGCAGCGCCCTTCTGTGGAACAAAGCCTGGAGTGGACGGTAGCACATCTGGTTGCCCATGAGTGGTGGGGTGCGGCCGTCGGAAACGATCCGGCGCGCGAACCTGTGCTTGATGAGGCGATGTCTTGTTGGTCGGCCCTCCTCTATTACAGAGACGTCTATGGCGACGAGCAAGCCGCGACCGTGCTGGAGGATCAATTGCTAGGAGTCTACCGGGTGTATCGCACATTCGGCGGTGAAGACATGGACGCCAATCGTTCCGCTCGCGACTATCGCAACTCATTTCAGTATGCTGCGATTGTGGCCACTAAGGGCGCCCTGATGTTCGTTGAGCTCGAGCGATTGCTGGGCGAGGAAAAGTTTTTTGCGGCCCTGCAAAGCTACTACAAGGCCAACCTTTTCGAGATTGCCGAGCTGGACGACCTGCGCGGCGCATTTATTGCGGAGGCGCCGATAGAACAAAGGAGGACCGTTGCTCGTACCTTTAACCGCTGGTTGGCGAGCAAACGGGGCGATGAAGACATTGCTAAACCAGACCCGGAACTGGCCAGGTCGTTGGGACTGCCGGCTAACCCGGGCAAGGAAAAAAGTGGCGATCGCAACGCCTTTACTGCCTTTGCTCGGGTGGGAAAATTTTTCTGGCAGCAAATGACGCGGATTCGCTGAAAGGATGAGCAACGGGAATACCAGACCCGGCTAAACATAACGATGAAGGCTTACAGGGCGAAAGAAACAAAACTTGCCGGTGGCGAAATCGCTCAACCGGCGCGCTCTATCGAGGTGGAACAGAGTCTCGAACGTCTCGGCTGGTTGCTGGACGATCTCTTTCGCATCCCCGTGCTCGGCTGGCGTGTTGGCCTTGATGCACTCCTGGGACTGATTCCCGGAGTAGGCGACACAGCTACTACCCTGGCTTCGCTGTATATCCTTACCTCAGCAGTCCGCTACCGCGTCCCAAAGGTTACCCTACTACGCATGGGACTTAATATCGGCATCGACTATGCAGTGGGAGCTTTGCCGCTTGTTGGCGATCTCTTTGATGCGTGGTGGAAATCAAATCAGAAGAACATCGATTTGCTGCGCAGGCGCGCAACGGTTTCAGCGAGCGAGGCGCGTGAGGGCGAAATCAGTGACTGGCTTTTCGTGGGCCTGATAATTCTTTTGTTGGTTGGTCTGGCCGTGGGCGCTGCCGTGATCAGCGTTTACGTTCTCATGTTAATCGCCGGGCAGGTCTCGCAGGTTCTCGCCGCCTGAAAAACCAAGTTAAAAACAGAAAATAAAATTAGGACACTACCGTCAAGTGGTAGCGACTTGCTGGGCCGGCGCCAGAACGCGATCAAGCGTCGCCTTCAACAGATCGACTCCTTGCTCTCCTGCGGCAAAGCTGCGCAGTTTCCCCTCCGCGTCAAACAGAACAATGTTTCGGTCGAAGGCGCTGAGTCAGGGTTGCAGGAACGGATGGGAAACGGCGTAGTCCACAATCGCACCAGCGTAACTGGAGAAAGGCGGGCAATACAGCTCGTGCGGCTCGAGAAGCGCTCTGGCCTGCTCGGTGTCGTAGGTTTGTTTTAGAAAGAAGTAGGGCACACCGTGATGAGGTAGGTCTGTGATCCGGGGGGAGGGCGGCATCATTAAAGAGAACTGAACTATGGACGGAGGAACGGTGATGCGAGAGCCACTGCCTTGCAAGCGTCGGGCAATGGTATTAAAAAGCTCGTAGGTGGTCAGGGGATCGGGATCGGCCAGTTGGATCGTCTTACCGATTGCGCGCGGATCCTGAGCCAGGACAGCTATGGCATCAACAACAAAGTCGACGGGTACAAGATTCAGGCTAACCTCGCGATTTCCAATGTTGAAGAGCTTCAGCACACTCGGCCACTTTCGTAGGTAGTGGATTAAGTGATAGACGCCATCGTATTTCGCTGTTTCGCCAGTTTTTGAATCACCACAAACCACAGCGGGCCGATGAATGGTGATTGGCAATGTGGATTTAAGTGCCTCCACTTCCACTTCCGCCAGGTATTTCGACTCCTCGTAGTAATTCCGGAAGCCGGCTTCGTGTTTCAGTTCAGTCTCCAGAATTCGCCCTTCCCGTTTTCCGGCAACATAGCATGTGGAAACGTAATGATAGTGACGCAGGTTCGGCAACGACTGCGCCAACTCATTAATATTCCTGGTACCCACAACATTGACTTGCATGGCATTGTCGCGCGCCACAGCCAGGTCGTAGATCGCCGCGAGGTGAAAAATCACTGTCGGTTGAGAATTTGCTATTGCCAGGTCGTCGTGGGACATCCCGAGATTAGGTTGCGCGATGTCGCCTTCGAGAATGCGAAAGTTTGAAAGGGGGTTACCAGTCTCATGAACAATTCGCTCAATATCCACTCGGGCGCGGCTTACAAAGGGGGTCTGCACCAGAAGTAAGAACCGCCCTCCGTCTCTGGCGAGGCGTTCCAGGAGCCGCCCGGCAATGAAGCCCGGAAATCCGGTGATAAAAACTGTTTCTTCAATAGGCATGAAGTTCCCTGAGCGCAAACTTAGCCGGGAGGATTATGAGCCGAGTATAATTCACGCTGCTGAACCAACATAACGAGCATCAAATTAGGGAGACGATCGATGCGATCTGATGAGGCGGTGAGGGTAGAGTCTGCCGGGGAAAGAGGTTCTAACCTCTCATTCACACTGCGGGTTTTAGGCGGCGCTCCAAACAGCCAAATAGAGCACCGTTAGGCAGGTTTCATCGGGTCAGAGTTCGTCAACCTGATCGAGAGCGTTAACAATCCGGCGGGCTTCTTCGGATCCGTACTCCATCGCCTGGCGACGCAGGGCATCACGTGCGATCTCCGAATCAACCGGATCACTCAATAAACCCACCAGCACCGATGTGGGAAACTGTGCTAACGCCTCATTGGCCAGGGCCCGCACTACCACATCTTCCGAGCGGGCCAACTCGCAGATCTCACTGGGGGCAAAGCGAGAAGTTAGCCCATCTGCCAGGAGGTCAATGCGCCGGTAGTCGCGCTGCCGTTCGGCGCGGCGCACGAGCTGGGCAAAAACTTCGGCCGACTGCGTTTTTTCCTGTAAAACCGCAGCGCAAGTGTCAGCAACGTGCTTTAGTTGATCACCCTTTTCGCTGTCCAATAACGCGCCCGGCTCCAAAACCAGATCATCGAGCGCTGTCAGCAGGCGGCTTAATTCCAGATCAGCGCGAGGGTCGTAGGGAACGTTACGCACCTGTGGCGTAGACGCATTTGAGGCCTGTAATGCCCGTTCAACCAGGCCTCGCGTTGTGGGACGGAGTTCCGACCAAACGGTGGCCACGCGTCCTCCGAAATCTTCAATAATTAATGACAAGGCCGATGATATCTCCTAAACATCCGAATGCTTCGAAATTTCTAAAACGGCGTACTATACGCGACGAGGACGAGAAACGCGAGACCTCGAATCAATGAACCGGGTGGCGCAAACCTCGCCCGCAAACCAAAGGAGCAATCTAGTTGTAGTCCTTTATTTCGGCAATTGAGGGAAATGGAATCTTGACAATCTCGCCATTGGCGCATTCAATTTTGACGCTCGGAGTGGTTAGAGCCTGGGTGGTTTTCAGGCTTCGAACTGTGCCGCGCACACGCCGGCCGTCGAGCGTGACAACCTCAATATTGTCCTTGCCGTAAAGCGGCTGGAGTGCTGCTAGAGCTTTCGTGATCTCCACAGTTTTATTTTCCTCCGGAGTTCGTTGCGCCTGACACGTGAACTCGCCACAGACTACCAAATTCTGCACCTAAGGCGCGCAGATGTCTATCAGAGGGCCCTGGCAGGCTATTGCCGGCCGGTTGAGTCATATAAACGCCTATTAAGCAGAGGTATTCCAGGAGATTGAGTCTCGATTAGCATAGGACCTACAATTTGTCCCAGCCCTCGATGCAACCGGAAAGCTTTATTTGGCGTATAGGCTCTGGAAGCTTTTCTTAACCTCCAGCTTCAAGATTGGTAGACGTTCTAATATCCCGGAATCACGGAATGCCATTACAATCAAAGACACACTCAAGCATCACGATCTGCGCAAACTGCCGCACTCCAATGCCGCGCGACCTGCGGTTTTGTCGCAACTGCGGTTTCCGGTTGGGCGAGGGCCCAGCGGAATACACGGAAACAATTCGTTTCGAGAATGGCCGGCCAGTGCATCTGTCAGATAATAGTGCCGCTAAGAGTGCCGCTAAGAGTGCCGTCTCGTCGGAACAACCCTTTGCCACCGCGTACGGTATAGCGGGTGGGCCCATGATCCAGGGAGCTGAACCTCAGATGGCTAAGCGAGGCAGGAAGATGAGCGGGATGACCTGGATGTTTATAGGACTGTTGATCTTTTTCATCGCGGCCGCTGCCTTCACAGCGATCGTGACGCCGATGCGTAGAATCAGTCCCATGTCTTCAGCGCCTCCCGCTCCGCGTGCTTATGTTGGTGTTAGTCGCTTTGAGACTGGCGAAGGCGGGGTCACCTTCGATAACGTCGAGCCTCCCGAAGGCCCGGCAGACAAAGCTGGACTAATCGGCGGAGACATAATAACCAGCTTCGACGGTCATGTCGTCCATGATGAGAATGAGGTGACCAGCTTAATGCGCCGCACTCCCATTGGAAAACCTGTCGAGGTCATTTACCTGCGAGACGGTGAGCCGAAAACCACGATGCTAACTACCGTCTCCAAAGAAGAGTTTGATCGATTGGTAAAGGATTTTCGGAATCGACCCGAAGGCCGCGGTCTATTTGGTTTCGACGATGACGACACTGAGCGTGTCCCGATACCCGGCACAAAGATTTTCGGTGTGCAGGTAAATGATATTGGCCAGAGCAGGCCTGCCGATCTCGCGGGAGTAAAAGAAGGCGACATCATAATTGAGTTTGACGGAACGCCCATCCGCACTCCTGAAGAACTTAGCTCTCGCGTGATTCGCGCGATACCTTATAGCACCATAAAGGTAGTAGTGATGCGCGGCGCAGAGAAACTCGAAATACCAGTCAAGATGGGCAAGCAGTAGTCCGCTCAGGAGCGCTTCCTGGTTGTAAACTCGCTTATCCTTGCTTCCATTTCGTGACGCACTTCTTCGCGAGCTTCTTCCGACTCGTCAGCTTCAAAAGTTTCAAACAACGCAAAAGGGTTTTCGGCTACCAGCCGCAACTCCCAAGCTTCTCGTTTGCCAGGTGAGGGACGGGAAAACCACATCGCGTCTACATTCGCATCATTGATTCCAGCCCCTTCAAACGTGAGCTCATCCTCATTGACCACTTCGGCTCGTGTTTTAGAGATCAGCAGCAGGCGTCGCAGATGCCACCCGTGCTTTTGGTAGGTTGCAAGGATCTCCCTAATACGGTCTCGCTGATTCATCGGGCCTCTTTGCTATTGTAAGGACTGGGCCAGTATAACGCATGCAGCGTCTCTGGCTGCGATTCGCGGAAGCGTGAGAGAATCGAAGGGTGCTGTTGTTTTGGTGAAGGCGTGGGCCGCGATTGCGTCGGAGGGCTTCATTGGGAAAAGGTTCATTTGGCCGAATCAGCGTTTGTTTTAGTTTGATGGCTTTCTCGATGGTTTCACGGCCTGGTTCGCTGTTGCCGGTTTCGGCAAAATCCCGGAACGCTTCATACATAGAGATAGGAATCGGCGTCAACATGATGGTCAGCACCGCAGCAGAGAACGAAAAAACTAAGGCCCCCGCTCCTTTCTACGAAGCGTTACGCAAGGCCTTGAAGAAACGCAAGCTAAAGATAGAGAGTATCTGCCCCACTACCGACTTGGTAGCTCGTAGAATTCTCGAAGAGTACGGCGCGATTTTTCTGGCAGTTAGGAAAGTGACCCCTCCCCCTGTTTGTGTGTTTACCGCGGAGGAGCAGGTGACGCGGTTTCAAGAAGCCGCCGGATTTACCACAGAGACAATCGCCGATGCAGAGATCGAACTGCAGCCGGAGGCGATGAAAGCGCTGCTGAAAGCGCGCGCCAAGGCCCAGGAAGAGAATCTGGATATCACTCCGCGAGGCGGTGCGGAAGCAGCTCGCCGCAATTATGAAGACAGCTTGCGTCTTTGGGACACACGCTTTCTGCCCGCGCTGGACTACTGGCTCGGCCAGGGAAGATTAACCGCCGAGCAGGTTTCACGCGTGCGCACCCTGCCGCTCCACGATCAGGTTGCGGAGGTTCTGGAACTGGAAAAGAGCAGCATCTTCTTCAGCAAAGATCTGTCCAAATCGATTCTCTACTCGATCGCCGCCCCGGGTACTTCGCAGCATATCGCGATGCTCGCGCTAGACGTCACCGAGTTTGATAACCCACGCGTGCGTGAGATCTTGGCAAAGTACGGCTGGTTTCAGACCGTACTCAGCGATCTGCCGCATTTCACTTTCCTTGGTCTTAAAGAGAAAAATCTTCCGAAGCACGGATTGAGGAGCGTAGAAGCCGACGGCCAAACCTTCTGGATTCCCAACGTTGTGGGCTGACCCAGCTAAGAGCAGACAAACCCTGAATCCTTAACTCGCTAGGTCCGCATCGAGCCTGGAGCCTTTCGCCAGTCTCTGAACGGGCCGGGTGGATTCACCCGATATTCCTATTCGATTGGCAAAGGTGTTAGACTACGCGGCGTAAACCGGTTGCAGTCCGGCGCTTCTCTCCCCCAGACAAGACAAAAGTTAGTGCCCATTTCAGCGCCGCACGGATGCGCATCTCCTCGCCCTAAAATCGATCCGAGCGACCTTTATCCCGAAAGATTACCGGTGAGCAGTCTGCGTTTCTCCAATTTCATTTAAACGCTGCACAACCTGCTTAATAAGCCAATCTGGTGTGGAGGCGCCAGCAGTGACTCCAACGCGGCGCACACCTTGGAGGTCCCCGGGATTGATCTCAGAAGGCGTTTCAATCAAGAAACTTTTCTCACATTGCTCCTGACAGACGGCCAGCAGCTTGACACTATTGGATGAATGTCGGCCTCCGATAACGTAAAACGCATCAACTTCCCCGGCCAATGCTCGCGCTGCATCCTGCCGGTCCCGCGTAGCCGAGCAGATCGTATTAACCACTTGAGGCTCAGCGTCGGCCTTTTGGCGTACAGCTTCGGCAACTTCGAGAAAGGTCTTGAGTTTAATGGTGGTCTGAGAGACCACGAGAGGTGAGCGCAGAGTCGGCAGTGAGGGCACCTCGCCAGCGTCACGCACAACATAGGTATTATTGGGCGCGTAGCCGACTACGCCGATCATTTCAGGATGATCGGGATTACCAGCAACGACAACATCGCGTCCCTGTTCAGCCGCTCGTTCTGCGAGATGCTGCACTCTGGTTACGAATGGGCAAGTGGCATCGATCACTTGAGCGGCACGCTGTTCCAAATCTCGCTGGACCCGAGGCGTCACTCCGTGTGCTCGAATCACAGCAATAATGTCGCCATCAGCTTCCCCTGGCGAGTCGATCGTAGACACGCCCTTTTCGCCCAATCGCTCCATCTCCTGAGCATTGTGAATTAACGGTCCCAGTGAGCGGATGGGGCGCGCGCCTTCCGTCACCGCCTCTTCGACCATCTCAACGGCGCGCTCGACGCCAAAGCAGAATCCATACTCGTCAGCCAACAAGACTTCCATAATGTCATTCGATCCTCGAAAAATTAGTTTACTGGCTCTCCGGCCTGTTCGGATCGCTCGCGATTGCAGGTACGTTTCCACTCATCTCGCAGGCGATCACCGCCCGCGACGCGTTCGTCAATCCACTCGATGTCTTTCTCGATCAAAGAACGTACGTTGCTCAAGAACTTCTTCTTAAAATCCCCTAGCTCGTGCGCCACCTTCGGCGGCAAGATGGCATAAGAAGCGTCGCCGAGATAACGCAGCGCGTCATACACTGCGTTGCAGGCGTTATCAACAGATTTCATGGGTTCCGACATGATTAGAGCCTCCTTACGAAAACCTTAGCCGCAACTTACGGCAAACTCATTCTAGCACCACAACGTTACGACCGCACGGCCTCGGCCGTTCCCAGCAATTCTGGTAAGCCGCAAATGGGATCGCAGCTTAGTCCCTACTTTAGTGTCCGCAGCATAGCTAACGACGCAGCTTGCAAAGTGTGGGGGTGCGATTCGAGCGCCACATAGACATTCGCGCGCCGATTGTGCTTTCCACTAAAAGACAACCTGCGCGCGAATATTTTCGGTTCGGGGTTGCTGGTCTAGGGTGACAAAACTACTCGACCGAACCCTCTCACAGATGCCTGCCTCTTCCTGGCGAGCGGTTCAGCAGCGAGTTTTGTGACCTCGGTTGGCATTACCGGATGAAAGGTTTTTCCATAACTGGCGACAATCTTGCGCACGTAATTTTGGGTCTCATTGTAAGGAGGTACGCCGTTATATTTATCGACCGCTCCTTCGCCCGCGTTGTATGCCGCGAGTGCCAGCTTCACGTCACCGTTAAACCTCTTCAACAGCCAGCCCAGGTATTTCGTTCCGGCTTCGACACTAGCGACCATGTCGTGTGGGTCAGTGCAACCAAACCTGCGCGCGGTTGCCGGCATAAGTTGCATCAGGCCCTGGGCTCCAGCGGGAGACAGTGCTTTGGGTTTGTACTTCGATTCCTGCCAAATCACTAAATGGATGAATCGAGGGTCGATACCATGACGCCCGCCTGCGCGAAAGATAATCCGGTCCAGATCAGGATTACCGGAAGTCGGGATATCCCGCGGTATCATCTCTTCTAACTGAGTTGCTGCACCTACCGATGGTGCGAATACGGGACTGAAAAATATGCCAGTGAAATTCGTAAGAAGGAAAAGAGCCAGAACAGCGAAAGGGGTGAACCTGGCCGAGCGCCAGTGGGGAATACGTCGGGTCAATTTCATTTCCTGAGTTCTCCATGTGAGCGATGGCCCAACGGCCATCTAATTATTCGTTCTACCTTCGTTCTCAAACTTGCTGGCGCATGGTGGAACCGATTTACAAAGAACTGCAATCGAACCGAAGCTCAGATGGAGTTAGGGCCTGCCTGGTTGCTTTTATGGAGAAGCCGGCCTCGGATAAGTCTTTCCATTACTATGATTTAGCTTGTATTCAAACAGGCCACAATTTAGCCGATTTGTGAGACTAAACCCATAGTATCGTTCACCTTGAACGGTTGTTTTATCCCAAATTGGCGTGTGGAATCGGACACGGACGTACAAAAGTTCCAGCAAATTGAATGGTGCGTCTGATTGATGTCCCGATAGCTAACACCTTCGGCCAGGGGCCAACAATACGTGCCAGAGAACTTTTAGGATGCCCCCGGCTTGTCCGGTGGAGGCTCACGGCTTGTTGCTAAACGAACTAGCACCCCAATTTCGGGTACTGATGCAGTCTGAAGCCGGAAGTTCAGAGTTCAGCCTTTTAGGCTGCCGCTTTCGCCACGCAAGCCAAAGCTTGATGAACTCTAAACTGCATCACTACCCCCATTTCGGTACTGCTCTATTAGGAATGTTGTTGCTGGTCGGTTAGATTTCTCTGAACAGCGCGATAGGTGTAACCGTGATCGAACCCGGCGGAAACATCATTTCTTTTAATGCTGCGGCGGCTGCTTGGCCAGCACCAATCATCTGTTCGGTAGGCAACATAACTGAGTGTGAGGGTTCCTCTTTGATTCCAATAACGTAAACCCCTGCCAAACCCGCTGTCCCATGTCTGAAGTAATAAGTTGAAATAGGCTCTTCCATTCCGGCGTCCTTGAGCGTGCCCACAATATTTACGCCGTCAGCAATACTCAGCAAGAAACCGGAAGGTAAATCAATACCCTCCAAGAACGGAATCACTTGCTTTTGTGTCCGAACAGCCGCCTTTTCCGCCGCGCTTCTGGCCGTTCTCGACGCTTCCTCAACTTGCATTTTTAACACGATCACGGCAAGCCCCATCATGCTTCGATCTATCAAGAGCAGAGTACCATCAGCAATCACCAGCGAACCGTTCGGCGCGTCCTCAATGTCGGTATTAAAGCGATTATCAGACCTTAGTTGAGACAGCACATCAGTGGCAATTAAATCGTGCGGGTTAAGAACCCTCGTTTGACTTCGTAGGTTCTCCTGCGATGATTTAATGTCCCCGCTTGCTACTTGGAGGCTGAGCTTTCCGCCCTTAACTTTTGTATCGCTTTCAGAGTCGGTGTCTTGAACAGTTGTAAGATGACCGCCGAAGATTTGAGCGTAGTACGAGGTTATGCGTGAGGAATCACGGTAGAGAAAATCATACAATACGTCCGTTTGTGCGTCTTGCTCCATTAGCCATTCTCCTGCGCATTTCTTGTCGGGTTTTATCGAATTCGGCGAAGTCGTCGGCTACCTGCTTCATATGTTTCGTTAGGCTACCGAATACTTCGCGGATGGCCGCACTTGCCTCTTCCTGCGCCTCTTTGGAGATGCTGAATGGATTCTCTGGATTTTGACGGTCGGTATCGTTCATTGTCCCTTCGAGGCTATTATACGGGTAATAGGGGGTATAAGTTTATTACAATTGATGGAGTTGGCACAAAAGACCCTTTTTTGTTCGGATTGAAGGGCAAATAAGTCCTTAGGCGAGCAGCTCTCTAAGCGTCCAAATATGCCCCGTTAGTCCACTTTCCTTTGCGGGAGTGCAACGAATTGAAGAATGAATACGGCAGAAGTTATACCAGCAAAAGTACAAACTCATCATCGCATAGAGATTTTCCCGTTTCTTCGAGAACGCATTTGTCAATCTTGTTAGTCTCCGTACACTCGTGCGAATGCTGAGATTTCCGCGCTCAACAATGCTCGTGCATATTCTTCTAGGGTCAGCGTGTCCGATGATGTACTTCGTTATTGTTTCCACCACTTCGGGTGGCGAATACTTGCGCTCGCCTTCAACGTCCAGCTTGCCAGCGTTATCGCTGCAACAAGTGCATAATAGAGCAGTACCGAAATGGGGGTAGTGCTCTGTTAGTGTGTTGCTGAGCGTTCTGATAGCATCTGGCACATGTCACGCTCCAGTGTAGCCTTTACTCTCATCCTGCTAGCAATCCTCGCGTGTAAAAATATGTCTGAGCCGCGCGTGTTTGTGCCCACGCCAAGCCCTTCACCGACCGCGACACCAATACCCGACACACCTGAGAGAAATCCGGCTCAAAGACTTGCCCGAGCCGCAGAAGTTAGAAACTACCTGAAAGACCAGGGCATTCCCGCCAGGGTGGTAGCCTCAGACCTTACCCTTAAGGTTTACTACGAAAGTGCGCATGCTGATTACATGGCTGGAATCTTCCAGACGTTCTGCCAGTATCGCGATGGTAAGCTTGCCGACGGGTTAGTTATTTCAGGCTTTGAGACGGTGCAAATTGAAGCCCACGATTCTTACGGAAAGTCACACCAAAAAACCTTCCCGCTTGCTAACTGTAAAGCGTTCTCGAAAACCTAAATCGGCGATCACGGTACTATTTGGCGGTTATGGGCTTGTGATCTAAGCAGATAGTAACTCTCTCAGCGTCCAAACGTGCCCAGTGATTCCGCTTTCCATTGCGGGAGTGCAACGGATCGAACTGTGAATCCGGCAAAAGTTGTAGTAAGCGAAGTATAGAGCAAGCATCGCTTTCAAGTTGACCCACTTCTTAGAAAAACCGTTCGTTAGTCTGGTTAGCCTACGGATCGACATACGCATAGTAAGATTGCTGCGCTCAACAATCGAAGTACAGACGCGGTGCGATTCGGGATTTCCAATGACGGGGATCGTTACTGTTTCCACCACCTCAGGTGGCGAATATTTCCGCTCGCTTTCAACGTCAACCTTGCCATAGACTTTGATTAACTGCGCGAAGTCAACGCGAGTTCCAAGCGAATAAGAAACGGCTGCGGGATAGGCCAGCATTCCGTCTGTGGTTAGTTGGAAGTGACCACTGGTAGCGCGGTCTAGCTTGTCTGTGAAAGCCTCTGTGTTGGGCACGTCACGGTCGCCTAGATGCCAAGTAAGAATCAGCTTAGTGTTGCGCTCAATCGCAACGAACGTATAAGCATCGCCCACCTGCGGATCGGTGACTTCTTTGTGTAGCTTGGTCATTTTCTTCATTCCGACAAAGCCCCATATTTCGTCCGCTTCAACGTCTTTGACTGCTACGCCCTTGATTCGTTGCTTCATTAAGCGGTCACACTTCTCGCCAGCGAGTACCAGCAAGCCAAGGATCGTCTCTTGATGCAGGCCGGTAATGCGCTGAATGGATCGGATCGAATTACCTTCAACCAACAGACGTAAGCACATCTCAGCCTTGTCGAGTGAGATACGCATATCGCCTAACAGGTTTTCTTTCATTTCCTGGAACGTCTTGCGGCATTGAGCGCAACGAAAACGCTGATTCCCCTTGCGATCCTTGCCAGCTTTCTTAGCTTCGATTCTGCAATTGTGACACGTCATTTTGAGCCTTGCCTTTCAGTGGCGATTGGCTCAAACTCGGCTTTGCTAGAAGGCCCGAAGCGAGCAATCGCTTTTGGTTTTCAGAAGGGGTTTATCGGTTACAGCCGGTAAGCCCCTTGTTGTTTGTCAATGCAGGTATATTATCTGAGATAACATACCCTGTCAAGGGTTATATTACTTGCGCTCATATACTATTTCGGATAATATAGCTGTATGGCGAGAGTAAAGAAGGTTGTCTGGTACTGGGCCTGTGAGCGATGCGGGCACGAGTGGCCTCCGAAAACTGAGGATGTGCCAAAGTTTTGCCCAAGCTGTAAAAGTCCCTACTGGAACAAGCCGAGACAACAGACGGTCGCCAAGGCGGGAAAGTAGCTGTTACCCTACTCCCCGGTTGACCCTTGGCTTTTTGCCTGTCACGTGGTGGTGGTCGTGCTAGAATGAACACGAAACCAAGCACCGCGTAAGCGATGTACATTGTGCGTCCCACAATTCGGTTTCACTGGGCCTGAGTGGTTACCGCCAGTCAGGCCCCTACCTTTTGGATTCTTCCCTAACCGCCCTCTGTATCCTCACTTAAAGCAAGCTGAATCATTTTAATCAGCCGAGGTAAGTCTCGGCTTGTCCAATCCTCCGGCAGTTTTAAAGTCGCCTGCCTGTTGACGCCCAACGGTATGGGCATCCCTTCCGTCTGGGGTGCCAATGGCGGCGGGGGTGGCTGTATCCGGTCCAAGGGTTTCTCTTCGGCCCTAGCACCCGAACTGTGGCCCGTGTAGCTCACGTTGTCTCCGTCCGTTTGGATCACCTCAGCATCCTCAAGGTAGTCAATGACTGTTTTGAGATAGTTAATCGTCGGGCTCTTTTTGGTCAATTGGGCAACCGTAATCAGGTGGCCCTTAAACCCCTCAACGCCCATTGTTCCTCGTGCGCGCAAGGTGTTTAGTAACTGCGACAACCCCGCACTAAATCTTACACTCTCTTGGAGTGCTTCGGTAACCATTGAGTCGTTGCCGATTTCAATACCAGTAGCTAGCCGAACGCCAAGGGGAGTGAGCTTATTCTGCTCTGCTTGTAATAACCCTAATTCCCTCAAGAAGTTATTATTAGCACTCACCATTGGACGCTGGATTCCAGCGAGCTTGGCAATGTCATTTACGGTGGGTTTTTCGTAACCGCTGGCAGCGTTGTAGGCCCTAATAATCTTCTGGACGGCATCCCAAGAACTATAGGGCATTGCAAACTTATCAGAGATGGGTTGTACCATTGTGCGTCTCCGGTTGCATTAAACGCCTATTGTTCGGATTTGTCAACGAATCACTCCATACATCCAAACATCGTGTATACATTAGGAAACATGGCGTGATGCGGGTTAGCAGCGAGGCTTGAGAGCTCTTGGCATGGTGGGCCACCTAACACCCAGACCACGAGTTGTATGGGGCAGGGCTTGACGTGTTCTATTGCGTTTGGTAGATTGGCATCGCTGCCGTGGCGCAATGGTAGACGCGGGTGATTCCCGATCATCTGGGCGAAAGCTCTTGGGGGTTCGACTCCCCTCGGCAGTACTCGCCAAACGTTGACATTTTAGGCGGGTTTATCTAACGTTAGGGCGATTGGGAATCACCCTCGTTAGAGGACTAAGCGGGCCGGATGGGAAACCATTCGGCCCGTTTTCTTTTTAATGGGCTACCAACACACTAACGGAGCACTACCCCCATTTCGAGTTCCTTGACACTAGTCAGGGTGGCCGTTATCATCACCGTTTCCGTTATCAGCGCGGAACTTCGCCTATATGCTCTATGTTTGAGTCGCTGTCGGACAAGCTTAAGCGGACTTTAAAGAATCTTCGCGGCGAAGGCGTGCTGACGAAGGAACATGTGGACGCGGCCCTCCGCGAAATACGCTTGGCGCTCCTGGAAGCCGACGTTAACTATAAAGTTGCGAAAGACTTTATTGCTTCTGTTAAGGAGAAGGCCGAGGGACAGCAAGTCTGGCAGGAGCTCAAGCCTTCTGAACAAGTAGTCAAGATTGTTTACGACGAACTTGCTGAATTGCTTGGCGGCCAATCGTCGCGTCTGGTCTTTACGAAGCAGATTCCGAATGTGGTCATGATTGTCGGCCTGCAAGGCTCCGGCAAAACCACTTCGACCGGAAAGATCGCCCGCTGGCTTGCCCAAAATCAGGAACGTAAGCCGCTGCTGGTTTCAGTTGACGTTTATCGTCCGGCAGCGCGCGAGCAGTTAAGGGTAATTGCTAAGGCGACTGGCCAACAGATCTTTGAACAGTCTGAAACCAATGACCCGCTCACCCTCGTGCGGGGAGCTTATAAGCATGCGCAACAAACCGGTTTCGACACCCTGCTGATTGATACCGCCGGCCGGCTTCACATCGATGAAGAGTTGATGGATGAATTGGTCAGGATTAAGAGCGAAACGCATCCGGTAGAAATACTATTTGTGGCTGACGCCATGACGGGCCAGGATGCGGTTCGGTCCGCTGAAGAGTTTCATCGGCGCGTCGGCATCACCGGCGTAGTGCTCACGAAGATGGACGGGGATGCCCGGGGAGGCGCCGCATTATCCATCAAGCAGGTTACCGGTCAGCCGGTAAAATTTGTTGGGGTTGGGGAAAAGTATGACGCGCTAGAGCCTTTCTACCCCGACCGCATTGCTCAACGCATCCTCGGAATGGGCGACGTGTTGTCGCTAATTGAAGAAGTACAGTCGAAGGTCGACCAGGATGAAGCAGAAGAGCAACTCAAGAAGTTGCAGAAGAATGAGTTTACTCTCGACGACTTTCGATCGCAGCTCCGCCAGGTAAAAAAGCTCGGCTCTTTCTCAAAGATAATGAAGATGCTGCCCGATCAGCTTCTCGGCGGCATGGGTATGCCGCAACTGGATGACGAACAAACCAAGTTGATGGAGAAAGAGTTGAAGCGCACCGAATCAATTATTGATTCGATGACCTGGCAGGAGCGCTCGGATCATAAGGTTCTAAACGCCAATCGTCGCCGGCGAATCGCCCGCGGGTCCGGAACCTCGGTTGCGGAAGTGAATCAGCTAGTTAAGCAGTACACCGAGATGCGTCAGATGATGCGCCAGCTTTCCGGTTCCGGAGTGTTCGGCGGTGGCGGTTTTGGCGGTGGCTTGAAGGGCAAGATGATGAAGCGTATGGCCGGTATGGCCGGCATGCCTGATCTGAGCAGTATGGGGGGGAACGGTGATGAACCCGGATTGCCCGCATTACCCGCCGGTCCTTCGAAAAGGAAGCTAAAGAAAAAAAAGAAGAAAAGGCGAAGATGATAGGTGTCGATCCGGCGGAAGAGCAGGGTTTATATCACTGGGTTATCAATGGGAATAGGCACAACGGAGGTGACTATTTGTTAGCGATTAAATTAATGCGCACAGGCGCTAAGAAAAGGCCTTCATACCGAGTTGTTGTGAAGGAGAAGCAGTCAAAACGTGACGGTGCTTATCTCGAGAACGTGGGCACATACAATCCCACCCGCCAGCCGGCGGAGATTAATCTGAAGATGGATCGCGTCCGTTACTGGATCGCCAACGGTGCGCAGCCGACCGAGACCGTCAGCAGGCTTATCAAGGCTAGTGGTAAGAACGAGGCGACTGCGGAGCCTGCGACCACTTAGTTAGGTCCCTGTTCGAACCGCAGGGGTTAAGACTGAATTGTCAGACCTCAGACTTCTGATTCATTAGTAATGCGAGAAGCCGTTGAGATGATTGTGAAGGCGCTGGTGGACGACACTGAGGCCGTCGACGTTCAAGAGATCGACCGCAACGGTGTGACATTGATTGAGATCCGCGTGGCCCCGGAAGATATGGGGAAGGTGATTGGCAGGCAGGGGCGGACGGTACGGTCATTGCGCTCGCTGACTCATGCTGTAGGATTGAAGAGAAAGCACCGCTTCGTTCTCGAAATTGTGGAATGAACCAAGATTTGTCTGAGAGCGCAGAACCGGTTGTTGCTGTGGCTCGCGCCGTCAGAACCAGAGGCCTCAAAGGTGAAATCCTGGCCGAGTTGTTGACGGATTTTCCCGATCGGTTCGCCGATCTTTCTCAGTTGATTGCCATTGCTCCGGATGGAAAGCGGAGCGTAGTTGAGTTGGAGAGCTATTGGTTCCATCAGACCAGAGTGATATTGAAGTTGGCGGGCTACGACTCTATCGAAACCGCCAGTGGATTTGTGGGATGCGAGTTTGCTGTTCCGGAATCGAGACGGGTCCAGCTTTCCGAAGGTCAGTTTTATGATTGGGAGCTGGTGGAGTGTGTTGTCGAAACCATGAGCGGGAAACTAGTTGGTTACGTCCGAAACGTGATGAGAGTGGGCGGCGGCGTGGAGATGCTGGTAGTCGAGAGTGACGACAGACATGAGCACCTGATTCCCATGGTGCAGTCGATTGTTGTCAATATCGACACGGCGCGTAAGAGCATCCGGATCGATCCGCCGCACGGACTCCTTGAGTTATAGCTCTTTGATTTTCTAATTTGCGATTTATTTGGGGGCAAGGTCTGAGTCGCAAATCGCAAACGAGAATCGTAATGTTGCGCTTTGACGTAATAACTATCTTCCCGGATTTCTTTCGCGAAGCGTTTGATTACGGTATCACGCGGCGCGCCTTAGCTGCCGGATTGGTTGAGACCAGAGCGTATGATCTGCGCCAGTGGGCTACAGACAAACATCGCACAGTCGACGATCGTCCTTTCGGTGGCGGTGATGGGATGGTGCTCAAGGCGGACCCCATCTTTGCGGCGGTCAACGACATAACCGGTTTCAGACAGCGCGGAGATTACCCGAAGGAAACACGGGTCGTTTTGCTTTCGCCTCAGGGCCAGGTATTCACGCAGTCGCTGGCGGCGGATCTGGCAACCAACGCATCGCAGATAGTCTTGGTATGCGGACGTTATGAAGGCGTTGATGAAAGAGTGGCTGAGGCGCTGGCAACGGACGAAATATCGATCGGTGACTATGTTCTTTCCGGGGGAGAGCCTGCGGCGGTCGTTGTGGTTGACGCAGTTGCGCGGTTGTTACCAGGTGCTTTGGGCAGCGAGACTTCAGCAACATTCGAATCCTTCTCGGCCGGCCTGTTGGATTATCCGCAATACACGCGGCCGTCGGACCTCGAAGGCCTGCGTGTACCGGATCTCTTATTAAAAGGAAACCATGCTGAGATTGCGCGCTGGCGTCACCAGGAAGCCTTAAAAAAGACCCAGCGCAACCGACCGGATTTGTTGAAAGATTCTCAGGGTTGAACCCTATTGGGACCTGGTGCTGGAACCTGAAATGGAGTGAAGAGATGAACCGGTTAGAGAACATCGAAAACACCCAACTGCGAAAGAATATTCCAGAGTTTCAACCGGGCGATACGGTGCGTGTTCACGTTCGCATCAAGGAATCTGAGACCAAGGAGCGCCTGCAGGCCTTTGAAGGTGTAGTCATTGCCCGCAAGCACGGCGGTGCCAGGGAGAGCATTACCGTGCGCAAGACAAGCTTCGGGGTTGGTGTTGAAAGAATCTTCCCGCTCCACGCCACCATCATCGATCACATCGATCTCATGAAGAGAGGACGAGTGCGGCGTGCAAAGCTTTATTACTTGCGTGGATTGCGTGGTAAAGCTGCCCGAATTCGTGAGCGCGATACGCGTGGTCAGCAGGGGGGCAGCGCTCAGGCCAGCGTCGCCGGTAAGAACAAATGACTGCCTGGGCAGCAGGCAGCTTGCTCGCCATAGAGCCGGACTCTCAAACGTAAGCAGGAAGGCACTTGCGTATTGCAATCGATGCTCACTCTGTTGGCACCGGTCTTGGTGGCAATGAGAGTTACGCCGCGAACTTGATCGAAGCTCTCGCCGAGATCGATTCCGTCAATGATTACACTATCTACGTTACCAAGGACGAAGCGGTAGCACGGTTCCGCAACAGGTGGTCTAACTTCCGGGTCCGATCTACTCTTCCTCACACGCCGCTAATCCGCATTCCACTCACTCTTAGTGCCGAGTTGCGAAGTCACCCGGTAGACGTTCTGCACGTTCAGTTTACCAGCCCGCCTTTTGCTCCTTGCCCGGTTGTAGTTAGCATTCATGACTTATCATTTGAACACCTGCCGGAGACTTTCAATCGCCGAAGCCGAGCGCAGCTTCGATTTACCGTGCGACGCTCAGCAAAGAGGGCTGCGCGAGTTTTGGCGCTGTCTGAACATGCGCGCCATGACATTATCTCGACCTACCGGATCGCCCCGGATTTGGTGACCGCTATTCCCCTCGCCGCACCAAATCACTTTCACCCGATAGAGGACCAAGATGAGCTGCAACGAGTCCGACGAGCCTATGGCATAAACGGAGATTACATTCTTTCCGTGAGTTCCATTCAGCCACGTAAGAATCTCGCCCGACTGTTGTCCGCTTACAAAGGTTTGCGCGGAAGTCGGCCCAAAGGCAGCTTGCCGCAGCTTGTCCTCGTCGGTAAGCGCGCATGGCTTTATCGTGAAACCTTGAAGGCTATCGAGGAACTTGGAACCGGCGTGATTGTCACGGGCTATGTTCCGGAAACTGATTTGCCGGCGCTTTATTCAGGAGCATTATGTTTCGTTTATCCATCATTCTTCGAAGGATTCGGTCTTCCCCCTCTGGAAGCCATGAAATGCGGTGCGCCGGTGATAACCGGCGATAGAACCAGTTTGCCAGAGGTCGTTGGGGATGCAGGCCTTATGGTTAATCCCTTCGACACCGGCGCTATTGCTTCCGCTATGGCAACGATCGTAGATGATTCACGCTTGCGTTCCCGACTCCGAATTAAAAGCTTGAATCGAGCCCGTATCTTCGATTGGCGTGAAACGGCGAGGCGAACTCTTGAAGTTTATAAACGGGCCGCTGATAATGTTCATTCTCTCGCGTCGGTGGCGCGATCCGCAGTGCCGTAAAGTTAGTGGCATTCCTTTTGGGCGTCAGTTAGGCCGGCTAGTGTCTATGCGTATCGCTATCCTTGGAACCCGGGGTATACCGGCCAGCTACGGTGGCTTTGAAACTTTCGCCGAGCACTTATCCACCAGGCTGGTGGCTCGCGGCCATGAAATCACCGTCTACTGTCGCGCCCACTACGTTTCCCCTCGCCAACTCGAGTATCAGGGCGTTCGCTTGAGAGTTCTGCCGACGATCCGCCACAAGTATTTCGACACAGTCGTTCATGCGTTTCTCTCGGCTCTACACGCCGTGCCCTCCCGGTTCGATGCGGCACTAATCTGCAACGCCGCGAACGCACCCTTTGCCTCGATCCTGCGATTTACGGGAACGCCTGTCGCTATTAACGTCGATGGTTTGGAGCACAAGCGAAAGAAATGGAACTGGCTGGGACGCCGCTACTACCTAATGGCCGAACGACTTTCAACAATGCTGCCCAACGTCACCGTAACCGACGCTCAGGTGATCCATGATTATTACCTTGCCCGTTACAATGCGCCCTCTACAATGATTGCTTACGGAGCCGAAGTGGAACGAAGGCCCGACCGGGACACGGTTAAAAGGTGGCGAGTGGAACCTAATCGATACGTTCTTTACGTCTCGCGACTGGAGCCCGAGAACAATGCTCACCTCGTGATAGAAGCGTTCAAGAGAGTAAGGACGGCCTATAAGCTGCTAATCGTTGGCGATGCGCCTTATGCCCACGACTACATACAGGATTTGAAAGAGCGCGCCCGCGGTGATAAGAGAATTATTTTTACCGGATTTGTCTTTGGACAGGATTATCGGGCCCTGCAACAGAATTCGTATTGTTACGTGCACGCCACGGAAGTCGGTGGCACGCATCCGGCCCTACTGGAAGCAATGGGCTTCGGCAACTGCGTCCTGACCCTGGCGACGCCGGAGAATATAGAAGCAGTGGGCGACGCTGGAATTCACTACGCGGACGATTATGATCTGACAGAAAAGCTACAACGCGTCCTGCGCGATGGCTCTTTGGTACAGGCCTACCGTCACCGCGCTCAACTTCGCGTGCAAAGATATTACGACTGGGAGCGGATAGTTGATCGGTACGAGCAGATGTTTGCGGAAATGTCGGGACAGTCCGGGTCCCGCAACGAACCTTCCGCAGCAACTCGCGAGGTTCGTGCGCCGGAAACCGTAGCTAATGTCTCCAAGACGGTAGGCGCTTAGCAGGCTGAAAAACGATTAGCTGACGCAAAAAGAAGGGCCCCGATGATCGGGTGATCAAGCGGGGCCTATACTTTCCAGGAGGGGGTCGGTAAACGAAGTGGCGATGGCAGAGACCGAGAATCGTCGCTTGTCCGATCCTGTCGTCCAGGCGGCGCGTATGAAACGGCGAGATAAAGCCGCGTGTTAGAAAAATTAGGATCGCGGTCCGTGTGGATCAGCCATGCACCGACTACCAAGCCAATAAATGCAAAGAGCCTTTAACGCTTTGTACAAAATTATACAGCCGTGCTGTGACCTGTCAAGCACAATGTTAACGATTTCGCAACAGATAGCGTTGCAATAAACGCCGTTGGACTAAACCGCTACGCGGTAAGCGATAGCATGACCGTCGAGTCGTTCTAGACACACCGATTCCTATTGGTCTCGGTTTCCTTCCTTTTCTTGTTCCTTTGCGAAACCGTGGAGTGGCTGCTTGCAGCACATTCCATTTCGCAAAGGAGCAAATCAATGACATCCCTTAGACAACGCATGACCGAGGACATGCAGATACGGAATCTCTCGGTCCACACCCAAGCCTCTTACAAGCAACAAGTCCGGCAGTTTGCACGCTACTTCAACAAGTCACCGGAACTGTTAGGGCCGGAAGAAATTCGGGCCTACCAAGTCTATTTGACCAACGAAAGAAAGTTGGCCACCGCTTCCATCCTGATCGCCATAGCGGCGCTTCGTTTCCTTTACAAAGTGACGCTCAAGAAAGATTGGCGTTTCGACGACATCATCCCCGCTCCGAAAAAGCCCCAGACCCTCCCCGTAGTGCTCAGTCCTGACGAAGTCCTTCAGTTTCTCAGTTGCATCGCCAGCAATAAGCATCGCGCGATTCTGAGCAGTTGCTACGCCGCCGGCCTGCGCATCTCGGAAGCAGTTCAGCTCACAATCTCGGCCATTGATAGTGCGCGGATGGTGCTGCGGGTCGAGCAAGGTAAGGGACAGAAAGATCGCTACGTCATGCTCTCCCCAAGACTGCTGCAAATCTTGCGCGATTGGTGGCGCGTGGAAAGGCCCACGCACTGGCTCTTTCCCGGCGACATTCCTGACCGGCATATCGGCAGGCACGCCGTAGCGGAAGCTTGCCAGCGGGCCCATCGCCTTTGTGGCATTCGCAAACCGATCACGCCCCATTCTCTGCGACATGCCTTCGCCGTCCACTTGCTGGAATCTGGCACCGACGTCCGCACCATCCAACTGCTGCTCGGCCATCGCAGCCTGGCGACCACGGCCCGCTACCTGCGCATCGCCACCAGCAAGGTGTGCTCCACCTCCAGTCCACTCGACTTACTCCCTCGTCCCTGAGTAGCGGCCCGTGGAGCGCCCGAAGTTGGAAGTGGCGGATGTCTTCCGCCGCTATGGCGAAGCCTATCGTCAGGAGCATGACGCTTCGTTCTCGTTGGCCCACCGGCGCGTCATGACCGCTCTCGCAGTGTGCCGGACTGCCGTCCTCGGCGGTCATGTCGAGCAGTGTGATGCCTGTGGCCACCAGCGCATCTTCTACAATAGCTGTCGGAATCGGCATTGCCCAAAATGCCAATCTCTGGCTCGTGCTGACTGGATTGAGGATCGTCTCGCCGAGATCTTGGAGACCCAATACTTTCATGTCGTCTTCACCCTGCCGGAAGAGCTTGCCGCCATCGCTTACCAGAACAAAAAGATGGTCTATGACATTCTTTTCCGGGCCGCGGCCGAGACTCTCCGAACCATCGCCGGCGATCCCAAACATCTGGGTGCCGAACTGGGCTTCTTTGCCGTGCTGCACACCTGGGGTCAAACCCTGGTGCATCATCCTCATTTGCATTGTGTCATTGCTGGTGGTGGACTCTCTCCAGATGGCGCCAGCTGGATCCCTTGCCGTAATGGCTTCTTCTTGCCCGTTCGCGTCCTCTCTCGTTTATTTCGCCGCTTGTTCCTGGAGTATTTACAAGCAGCCTTCAGTCGTGGCCAGCTGCAATTCTTTTCCGCGCTCCAGGAGTTACAACAGGAGCAAGCTTTTGCCCGTTATCTAGCTCCTTTGGGCCAGGTCGAATGGGTGGTCTATGCCAAGCGCCCTTTCGCTGGTCCCCAACAAGTGCTCGATTACGTTGGCCGCTACACCCACCGAGTCGCCATCTCCAATAATCGTCTACTCGACATCGATAACGGCCAAGTGAGCTTCAGTTGGAAGGACTACCGGGAGAACAATCAGCAGAAAACCATGACGCTCTCGGCCGCCGAGTTCATCCGCCGATTCTTGCTCCATGTGCTGCCCGATGGCTTCCAACGCATTCGCTACTATGGCTTCCTCAGCAATCGTTATCGCCAACAGAAGCTGGCCCAATGCCGTCAACTGCTGGGAATGTCAGCGCCCGAGCAAACTCCTGGAGAATCGAGGCCCGCGCAGGACTATCGCGACCGCTACGAGGAACTCACTGGGTCCTCTCTACGAGAATGCCCCCTCTGCCATCAAGGCCGCATGGTGCTCTGCGAATCTCTGGCTGCCGGCGCTCGGCAACCAGCGGTCACTGATACCTCATGAGATCATCCCTACCCAACTCCAACTCGATTCGGCGGCGCGCTTGGCAGGTTCAAGCACGAGGAGTAGTGTTGCCTCATTCCTCCACAGACAGCCTACAACCTCGGCGTACTCATTCATCTCCGCCTCGTCAGTGCCCAAAACCGACCGGAACTATGACGAATATCGTAGCGGCTGCACGAATTCCACAGCCCCTTGGTTTCTCCGCGGCACCTATCACCCATTCAATGCCCATAGTGTCACCCCGCCGGTTTAGTCCAACTCATTTTTAGCCCACCGGCGCGGCA
>JALZJF010000213.1 GCA_030859905.1 Acidobacteriota bacterium | reverse complement strand
TCGGTACCGCTATTAGTAAAGAACGATTTCTGCAAACGACCGGGGGTGATCTGGTGAAGCTTCTCAGCCAGGTCGGCCTGCGGCTGGTTGGCGTAGAGCGTGGAGGTGTGTTGCAGAGTTTTGACTTGATTGAGGATTGCCTCATTGACCTTGGGGTTCGCATGGCCCACGCTCACGGTAAGCACGCCACCGAAGCAATCAAGATACTTGTTCCCCTGATCGTCCCAAACATGAAAGCCTTCACCGCGCACGAGCGCGATCGGCTCCTGATAGTAATTGGCCACGGCGGGGAAGAGAAACTCTTTGTGCTTGCGGATGGTTTCGGATTGAGCCGGCTTAGTCTCGACTGTGTTCATATTTCTCCTCGTAACAGGTGACAGGTAACAGGTGACAAGTAAGAGGAGTTCAAGACAACAGGTTACCGCTGCCTTTGCCGGACATTTCGAGTCAGTCCAACAATCATACGGCCTACACTTTCCACCTCGGAACGTATTTTTGTATAGCCGTCCGACCCCAAGTAACCTAATCTCTCCGCAATTAGCAATTCAGTTTCCAACTCGCGGAGCCTTGTGCAATAGAGAGGAAGTGCGCGAACTCCTTCGACGAATGTCGCGCGGCGCCTTCAGCAATATTGGCCGGGATCGAAACAGCAGCACGCCTAATTTGTGAGGTTAGCCCAAATCTTTCGTCTGCCGGCAGCATCTCGGTCTGCTTGTAGATCGCAACCACCAGGTCGATCGACTTATTCCAAACATCCAGTTTTTCGTGAGGTCTCATAACTTTCACTCCTTTTTGTTGTTGTGAGGTTTGCTTGTCACCTGTTACCTGTGACCTGTTACTTCAATAAAGGTTGCCTTCTCGCTTCCGCCCCGTGTAATCAACGTAAACCACTTTTAGATCAGTGTAGAAGTCCAATGCAGTCGAACCTTGTTCGCGATCGCCGATACCTGTACCTTTAATCCCGCCGAAGGGAATGTGAGCCTCGCCGCCCGTCGTGGGAGAGTTAATGTGCGTCATTCCGGTTTCGATCTCGTCCACGAAACGAAAGATGCGCGCGGCGTCGTTCGAGAATATGGAAGAAGAAAGGCCATACTCACAGTCGTTCGCCACCTGCATAGCCTCGTCAAAGTCTTTCACCCTCAGCACTGAGAGCACCGGTCCAAAGATTTCTTCGCGCGCTATGCGCATCTCGGGAGTGACTTGATCGAACACGGTCGGCTGTACAAAGAATCCCTTATCGAGCCCGTTGCCGCTGGCGCGGGCACCGCCACATACTAGAGTGGCGCCATCTTCGCGGCCGATATCGATATAGCTCAACACCGTCTTGAACTGGTTCTCATCAACGCTTGGGCCCATCTCGGTGGTCGCATCCTCTCCGTTGCCAATTCGCATACTCTCCGCCCGACGCGTCAGACGCTCAACAAACTCATCGGCAATCTCATGGACGACCACGGCCCGGCTAGTTGCCGTACATCTTTGTCCAGTCGATCCGAACGCGCCCTGGGCCGTTGACTCCACTGCCAGATCGATGTCGGCGTCTTCCATAATCACCACCGGATTCTTCCCGCCCATCTCACACTGCACCTTGGCGCCGCGTCGCGACGCCTGTTCGTAAAGACGGATGCCAACTTCATTCGATCCTGTGAACGAAATGGCCTTAACCGCCTTGTGACTGATGATCTCGTCGCCCACCTCTGAACCTGAACCCAGAACCAGATTCAGTGCACCTGCCGAAATTCCGGCTTCTTCAAATATCTCCACGATGCGTACGGCGGTAGCTGGTGTTAGCGACGCGGGTTTAAAGACAACGGAGTTGCCGGCTACCAAAGCGGGGGCAATCTTCCAGACTGGGATCGCAACCGGGAAGTTCCAGGGAGTGACGCACGCCACGACACCGAGTGGTTGCTTCAGCGTGTAGGCAAAGTTTGAGGGCAGTTCAGATGGAATAGTTTCCCCTGTCATGCGGCGAGCTTCCCCGGCACAGAAATCGGCTACGTTGATTGAGCGTTGCAGTTCGCCTCGAGATTCGGCGATGGTCTTACCTTCTTCGCGGGTGAGTATCTGCGCGAGCTGTTCCTTGTTGTCTTCCATTAAACGCGCTGCCCGAGCTACCACCCTTCCGCGCGCCGGCGCCGGAGTGGCACGCCAACCAGGGAACGCCTCCGCTGCAGACTCCACAGCCTGCTTGGCTTCTTCTCGCGTAGCCTGCCGAATGATGCCCAGAATGTCGTCCGTGTCAGCCGGGTTCACATTTGGCACGGTGCGTTGGGAAGCGGATTCCACCCACTTGCCACCAATGTAGTTGCGATATGTATCCATTTTCTCTTACGCCACTTTTGATATTGGTAACACTGAAAGATAAGAATGCGTTCAAACCTGGATCGGTAGGAGCGACCTTCAACCCCCATGTGCCAGCCGCTGCCTGCGCTTCACCGATGACTCAAGGGAGGCCGTAATATACCATAATGGCTGACGCTACTCAGCCTTGAGTATAAGGATGAAAAACGCCTCCATCTTAAAGCACTCTTTGCCCGCGTTTCTTGCGGAGGTAATAACCAGGAGCCCGAAATCCCCGGAACGGTCGTCGTTGCGGTCTTTACCGATCCAGCGAACAATTTGATTCCCACGCAATCCTTGACGGCCCCGGAGACTGGGGACTAATGTGTGAACCAACACTAAAAGTACCGGTAGTAGTAGCTGCTTCTTGAAGCAGAGAGTCGAGATGCCCGGGCTAGGTTCCTGACGCGGTGGTTGTCAGAACGGGGGTAGCGACCCGGTCTCAAGAGAGAGCATACAACCCCGGTCGCTACTGTGAAACAGATTACACGGCACAGTTTGCCATCTCGATGCCGACATGGTTCAGCGGTCACTGGATGGGTGGGAGATGTCAATGAATACCCGCTCTGAAATACTGGTACGAGGCATGGTTCAAGGCGTAGGCTTTCGGCCTTTTGTTTACAGCCAGGCAAGCCGCCGTGACCTGAGGGGACAAGTGCGCAATAACCAAACCGGAGTTTTGATTGAAGTTGAGGGACAACACGGGGATATCGAGAAATTTATTAGCGACCTCCGGTCAAACGCGCCGCCGCTTTCGACAATCGAATCCGTTGAATGCAATCACCACCTGGCGCCTGTCGACTATTCGGATTTTGTCATTCTAGAAAGTGCCGGCAATGCTCAAAGTGGCGAGCAGTATGTTCCCATATCGGCGGACGTCGGTACTTGCGGCGAGTGCCTGAGAGAATTGTTTGACCCGCAAGACCGGCGCTATCAGTATTCTTTCATCAACTGCACCAACTGCGGTCCGCGCTTTACAATCATCGAGAATATTCCCTACGATCGCGCGCAAACCACCATGCGCGACTTTGAGATGTGCCGTACCTGCCGCGCTGAGTATGAGGATCCCGCTGACCGTCGCTTTCATGCTGAGCCAACAGCCTGCCCCAATTGCGGCCCGCGACTCTCCCTATTGAGTGTGGATGGTTTTGAAGTGCTGCTGGACAAAGGGGTCGATGGGAAAATCATAGATCGCGTCCGAGACCTTCTTTTGAATGGGAGAATTGTCGCGATCAAGGGGATCGGCGGATTTCATCTCGCGTGTGATGCTCTTTCGCAGGAAGCTGTTGAGCAACTGCGGAAAAGGAAATTTAGAGAAGACAAACCATTCGCGATGATGGCCGCCTCAGTCGAAATAGTTAGGCAGCACTGTTTCGTGTCGGATGCCGAAAGCCGTTGCTTGCAATCGGAGCGACGACCCATTCTGCTCCTGGACAGGAAGCCGGATTCGATTATTCCCCCAGCCGTGGCGCCGGGAGCTACCGCCTTAGGATTTATGTTGCCATACACGCCGCTACACCATCTGCTGTTAAGGGGTGTTGAGCGACCTCTGGTGATGACCAGCGGCAATATCTCCAACGAGCCAATCTGCTATGAAGACGGCGAGGCGACCAAACGCCTTCACAAGATTGCTGATTATTTCCTGCTCCATGACCGAAAAATTCACATGCGTACCGACGATTCAGTTGTCCGGGTTCATGGAGGCCGGGAAATTATAGTGCGACGGTCGCGCGGTTATGCACCGGCTCCCATAAAAACGGGATTCAAGTTTGTTCGACAGGTGTTGGCGTGCGGCGCAGAACTGAAAAGCACTTTCTGTCTGACTCGCGACCACTACGCATTTGTCAGTCACCATATTGGCGATTTAGAAAACCTGGAGACTCTTCAATCATTCGCTGAAGGGATTCTCCACTTCCAACGTCTCTTTCATCTCGAGCCTGAAGTAGTTGCCTACGACCTTCATCCCGAGTACTTGTCCACAAAGTACGGGCTCTCTCAGGGCGACAGTCTTACAAAAGTTGCTGTCCAGCATCACCATGCGCACATTGCGAGTTGCATGGCCGACAACCAGATAGACGGGGAAGTGATCGGTGTGGCGATGGACGGTCTTGGGTTTGGCACGGACGGCCGCATGTGGGGAGGGGAGTTTTTCGTTGCGGATTTTGTCGAGGCTGAGCGGGTTGCTCATCTGGCCTATGTCCCGATGCCGGGAGGAACGAAGGCGATCCGTGAGCCCTGGCGCATGGCGGCTGTCTATTTACAGCAAGCGTTTGGGGATGAGTTTGTGAGATTGAATCTGCCTTGCGTCCAAGGTTTGGAACAGCGCGGCTGGCCCACACTGCGGACGATGGCTACGAGCCGTATTAACAGCCCTGAAACATCCAGCATGGGCCGACTCTTTGATGCGGTCTCGAGCATTCTCGGCGTCAGGGACATCGTCAACTATGAGGGTCAAGCTGCGATTGAGTTGGAAAGAATCGCCGATCGCGACTCGGCCGAGGGTTATGAATTCGACCTCAGCCCGACGGATACGGGAACCGTGATTGACGCGCGAGGTGTGATTCGTCGTGCGGTGGCAGACATGGTTGACGGCGTGCCAGCGGCAATCGTGTCGGCGCGGTTTCATCTGAGCGTGGCTCGACTAATCGTCGCGGTCGCAGAGAACGTTCGGAGTGAGCGAAGGCTTGACCGAGTAGTCTTATCCGGTGGAGTGTTTCAAAACCTGTTCCTGCTGGAGCGAACCTGCGAGATGCTCAGAAGAAGAAACTTTCAGGTCATCACACACTCCCTGGTTCCAACGAACGATAGCGGTATCTCATTGGGTCAGGCGGCGGTCGCCAATGCGCTAATCAAATCAGGGAGGATCTAGCAGATGTGTCTAGCCATACCCGGTAAGATTGTCGAGATTGTCGACGTCGATAACCGAATCGCTAAGGTCGAGGTGGGCGGTGTCAAACGTAATATCAATATCGGCATGCTGGACGAAGATGAAGCTCGGGTGGGCGACTACGTACTGATTCATGTCGGATTCGCCATGAGTAAAGTCGATGAACACGAGGCCCACGAGACGCTGAGAGTGCTTAAGGAGATCGGCGAGTTCGACCTGGAACTTGAACAGTTCAAGACCACTGTGGATTAACCACTGTCAGCGGTCATTTGAAGAGATTTTCCATATATCATTTGACATTTCTCATTTGGTCATTTCGATCCCCTACTCTTTCCTGGCCGATCGCAAAGGAGAAATGAGAAATGGAAAATTAGGGTAGCCTACTACCACGACTACCTTCGGACTTGCGCAATGAACAAACCAGCAGTAGATGATTTTTCCCGTTCCTTCTATCCGTTTCTGCACGAAGATCAGAAACAGCCGGAGGAACTGATGGCGCAGATGGCTTTCTCGTTATTGGAGAAGGCGCGCGAGAGCGTTGAGGTAAAAACGAGGTTCTTCGAAAGCAACAAAGAAACAATTATCGCGGCTTCTCTGGATATGGCCAAAGCCTTTCATCGCGGACGCAAACTATTGGTGTGTGGAAACGGGGGGTCAGCGACAGATGCGCAGCACGTAGCGGTTGAATTCATGCACCCAATTACCGTTGGACGCAAAGCCTTACCGGCTATTTGCTTAACCAACGACATGGCGATGGTGACTGCGGTGGCGAATGATGTCGGTTTCGATGACGTATTTAGCCGTCAGATTATTGCGCTGGGCGCGGAAGGTGATGTGTTGTTAGGCATCTCTACCAGCGGCAACTCGGAGAACCTGATGCATGCCTTTGCCACCGCGAGCCGCATGAAACTTATCACCATGGGCTTCGCCGGCGATGATGGCGGCAAGATGGCCGGAATGTCCGGCGGCTTGCTCGATTATTGTTTGACAGTGCCGACTTCCAGCATTCACCGGATACAGGAGACCCACGTTGCGCTCTATCACATCATGTGGGACATCGTGCACGAGTTTTTGCAACACAAGTCGCTGGTAAAAGAACAAGCAGTAGCGGCCACAGATGAACACTGATGAGAACGGATCAGAGCAAAACAAAGATTAGGAATACAAGCCGCGGATGAAACGCAGATGAACGTGGATAAGTGTAAAAACAATTATTCAGTTCTTTTCTGATCCGCGCGTATCCGCGTTCATCCGCGGCTTAGTTTTCCGGGGAGTCCAAAATGAAGTTCATAGATGAGTACAGACAAAGCGACTTGGCTTTCAAGCTGGCCGGACAGATAGAGCGCTTGACGGATCAACCGCTGAAGTTGATGGAGGTCTGCGGCGGACACACTCATACGATTTTCAAATATGGCATCGAGGATCTGCTGCCCCGGAACATCGAGATGATTCATGGTCCAGGCTGCCCGGTCTGCGTCATTCCATTGGGCCGGGTTGACGACGCGATTTCCATTGCCCAACAAGCGGACGTGATTTTCACAACGTTCGGCGATGCGATGCGAGTGCCTGGCTCGAAAACCAGTCTGCTGGACGCCAAGGCATCAGGCGCGGACGTGCGCATGGTTTACTCGCCGCTCGATGCCCTGAAGATTGCCAAAAAGAATCCCGGGAAACATGTAGTGTTTCTGGGGCTTGGCTTTGAAACCACGGCGCCCTCTAGTGCGATGACGATCCTACAGGCTGCCAAAGACAAAGTGGAAAACTTCAGCGTGTTCTGCAACCACATCACCATCATCCCGGCGTTGAAAGCCATGCTCGATTCGCCCGATCTGAAGCTCGACGGATTTGTAGGTCCCGGGCATGTCAGCACAGTCATCGGGACTCGTTGCTACGAATTTGTGCCGCGTGATTATGGAAAACCGTTGGTTGTGACAGGGTTTGAACCGCTTGATGTGCTCCAGTCAGTCTTCATGATTGTCAAACAGATCGTCGAAGGCCGTGCTGAGATCGAGAATCAGTATGCGCGGGTCGTGACCAGAGAAGGTAACAAGCTGGCGCTGGAAGTTCTGTTTGAAGTATTCGAACCCCGCGACTATTTCGAATGGCGGGGATTGGGTTCGATCGCGCATAGCGGCATGCGCCTTCGATCCAAATATGCTGACTTTGACGCCGAGTTAAAATTCAGCGTGCCGGGATTGCGGATCGCCGATCCGAAGGCGTGCCAATGTGGTGAAATCCTAAAGGGAGTGAAGAAACCCTGGGAATGCAAAGTTTTTGGTACTGCTTGCACTCCGGAGACGCCCATCGGTTCCTGTATGGTGTCCTCGGAAGGTGCGTGCGCCGCATATTACAATTTTGGCCGGTTGTCGAAGATTGCCGAACGCTCGAGCGCAAACAGATTGTTTAGTATTTGACTTCTTTTTGGCGGCGCCCAAGAGAGCATCCACAGATTACGCAGATTCCGCAGATTAGAAGCAGATTAGAAGAAGACACACTAAGACTTATTCATGTCCGTTGTTCGGCGGGAACGATTGCTTCGGGCGATCAAGAAATCTGCGTAATCTGCGGATAACCGTCACCTGGGAATGAAAGCTATCTAATGTCAAAAGTGTTCAGTCCCACGCCCCTTTTTGAAAAAGTGGAAAGGGCGAGGCGAAGAAAACACAAGTTCAGAGACACTCAGATCACGCTGGCCCACGGCAGCGGCGGCCGGGCGATGCATGAGTTGATTGAAGGGCTGTTTCTTGAATACTTGCGCAACCCGCTGCTGGAAAAACTCGAAGACCAGGCGGTCTTTGAGTTCGGCGCCCCCGCAGCAGGGATTGCGGGCATTGGCAATAACGGCCACGCGCA
>JALZJF010000142.1 GCA_030859905.1 Acidobacteriota bacterium | reverse complement strand
GGATCTCTGCGCTGAATGAGAAGAATCCAAAGCGGTGTCCCGCTCCGCTTACCACCGCACTCCAAAAGTTGAGTGCTCGTAGAGCTGAATTCTTTGTGGTTGGCCGGCTTTTTTGGAGTGCGCCGGCAGAGCGGAGCGGCGACGGCGCTTTGGAATATTCGTGAGTAGAACTACCACTCCTCGACGGCTTCGTAGTCGTCATAGACTCTCACACGGTCGATTTTGAGCGAGTAGATTGTCTTTACTTGTGCCGGACGCGCAGTCCGTTCGAACCATTGTGCTGACACCAAGGATACTGGTTGGCGACTACCACCAGACCATGCTTCACTGGATTCTGGTGCACGTAATTGAGTCTAGCAAGATAGGACTTTTGATAAGTTAGTTTCGTTTCCCAGAAATTGTGCCACACCTGGCGTCCGCGGCTGCCGTCTAAACGGTTGATCCACTTCGCTGTTTTCTCATGGAGTAATCCGAGCATTGCCGAAAGACTTTCGGCGCTGTCCTCGTGCTGAGGCGAGTGACCTACGAAGTGATAATGATTTGAGAAGACCGACCACGCCTCGAGGTGCCAACCATAATCCTGTGCAACAATAAGCAACCCGCGGTGGAGAACCTGCAGACGATCGGCAGTGCGGAAGAAATGCTCCTTGAGGTAAGTACCGGCAGTGACGAAGTACGTGCCACGCCCAGAGAGCTGGTGAGAGGGAGCGTGAGGCCAAGGGACCTTTTTCCGCCCTTGTGAGGTGGAGGGCACGAAGATCATTTTGTTGCCTAATCCAAAGCGGTGTCGCGCTGCGCTTGCCACCGCACTCCAAAGGAATAGCTTCTAGGCTAAAGAGTGAGTGAGTGAGAAGCTACTCCACCGGCTAAGACCAAAGCTCTTACTTTAACTAAACAACGACCGTCTCTTCTTCTTCAATCAGATACGGAGTCACAGCCACGGGCTTCTCGTGCGCGTCTTCCGCGAGGACGGCCTGGATAATAGGCAGACTGAGTGAGTGCTTCCGGGAAATCCCAGGGACTTCATGACCCGCGGCATACACGGCATGGCGTCCGTGATCTTCGTACCACTCGGCGAGGTTAGCGGTCTTGTGCATGTTTTCGATTATCTGCCGCCAACCCACGCCCGTGTTGTAAGCACAGAATGAGATCTCGCCTTCCTGCGTGCCGTAAGGGATCACGCACATTTCAGTGCGGCGAAAATCGTAGTTGAATAGATCCTGAAACCACATGCCTTCGACGCAGAGTACGCGCCAAACATCCTTCGGGTCATCAGCCTTCTCGGCCTTCATGCGATCGTTGCGATCGGAACTGGAACTTGTCGAAGAAGGCTTGAAGAGGTTGAGTATCTGAGAGATCGGAAAACCCTCCGGCGCTCGCTCAGCATTGAAACTGCGCAGGATCGCCATGCCCAGTTGCGCATAAGAAAGTTTCTTTCCTCGAGCCGTGTCTGTGATAACTGCAACGTCCTTCATGAATTGTTCGTAATCGAAAAACTCAAAGAGAGACTTAAACTCGCGCGTCTTTCGATTAACGACCATCAAGGTAAAGATGCCGCAATTTGGATGGCAGTTACACGATGACCATCCCCAGGGCGCGTCAGCTCCCTGCAACATATCCATCACACTTGTGAAAGCCGAGTAAGACGAGAGGGGAAACCAATCGCGCAAAGGTTGTAACTGCCCGCCGAGCTGATCCTTCAAGTCGTGGGTCATTCCCGACAGCGTGTACCGCTGCTTGATACGCAGTTCGTCGGTAATGTCTTCGTCACGACCAGTGAAGGAGACGGGTTGGAAAGCAATCGTCTGGACCTTATCAATGTTCCGGGCGGCAAACTCCACGATCTGTCCGATACCGTCATTGTTAATCGTGTTCACGATCGTCGTAACGAGCGTGACTTTGATGCCCACGCTTGCCAGGTTTTCGATGGCCCGCAGTTTCACGTCAAAAAGATTGCCCACTCCGCGATGTTTGTTCTTCTCTTCGCTGACACCATCAAACTGCAGATAAACGCCGTGCTGGCCGGCAGCTTTGGCAGCTTTGCAAAACTCGACATCTTCGGCGAAACGAATACCGTTGGTGGCCGCAAGAATTCGGTAGAAACCAATCTTCTTAGCGTAGGCTACTGCTTCGAGGTAGTAAGGCGAAAGCGTCGGTTCGCCGCCGGAGAACAGGATGATGACCTGGCGCTTTGGTTTGAACGAAACTGCGCGATCCAGAATCGCCTTGATATCTTCGAATGTCGGCTCGTGCACATAACCAACCTGATTGGCATCCATGAAGCAGGGATTGCACATCATGTTGCAGCGGTTGGTCAGGTCAACAGTCAAGACTGCGCCTCGGCCGAACTTAATATTCGAGGTCCCGTGACGATGAACACCCGCATCCTCGGCAGCGCGAAAGTCGCGTCCAAAGAACAGAGATTCAATTCGTTCAAGGAAGGCCGGATCGGTAGCCATCACGTCGTCAAACTGCCCGTGTTTCGGACAAGTCTTACGCATGATGACGTTGCCATCCTCTTCCAGAATCTGCGCTTTGATTTCCCCTGGATGTTGATGCATCAAGGTGTCGAGCGTGGTTTCGCCGGTAATGACGGCGTTGCGAACTTCCTTAACGCAGGTGGGGCAAAGACTATCTGTCTCGCGCGGGAATCCCAAAGGGGGTGCAGTCCTTTGGTAGGACTTCAACAGAGGAGCCGGCGCCCAGTTGGGACGGATCGCTTCGCCTTCTGGGAGTCGTCGATTGACTGACTGAAAAGCCTTCCAGGCTACGTCTGAAAGATTCGAGAGCAGCTTGGAGCTCTTCATGCCTGATAGCTTGCCTTTCTCCGACTCGCCTCTGCGAAACTGATCACTAAACAAAGATTCTTCTCCTCACGGCACTTGAATTTGCTGTGCCTCAATATCGTTAAAATCAATTATAAAAAAATTAAAATCAAGGCCGCAAACGGCCCGTCCTATGAGTACCCCTGTTCGCAGCCGTGCCATGATAGTTGGTCTCCTGAGGCATGGCAAGGCTAAAAAGGGCCGATTTTTGCTAATTGGCCCAAATACCAGCCGTTAAGGATACCCACCCAACAAGTACCAGGGTTGCGCATTGCAGGTAGTGTCCTGATTAGGCGATCAAGAGTCGATCAGTATCCAGTGCAGTAGCCCGACTGTTAAGGAGGGCTTGGATTCGCGCCCCGCAGCCGCTGCTTACCAGTTGGACCGCTGCCCCGATTGCCTCAAACGCCGCAAATCGGATAAGGTGCGACAAACGACAAGGTTCTTATGGACGAAGCAGGAAATGTGAAGACAGTTGAGGAGTTAGCCGCCTTAATCGGTGGCCGCGTCTCAGGCGATGCGCAGATTGTTATCGGATATGTCGCAAGCGTCCAGTCGGCAAGTGTCGGGGCCGTAGCTTTTGTTGAGGATCGAAAAGCCTTAGAGAATGCGCAGGATTGTTCCGCATCCGCCCTGATAGTGCCGGATGGCGCCGGCGAACGGGCTCGCGAGATTGCTCAGAAAGTACCAGCCATAATTGAAGCGTCAAAGCCTAAACTTGCCTTTGCTCTGATCGGTAGAATCCTGCATCCGCAAAAACGCCGCCAGCCCCTAATCCACTCCACTGCGGTTGTTGCCCCTGGTGCGAACATCGCGTTAACTGCTTACATTGGCCCACACGTTTCTATCGGCGAAAAATCAACTATCGGAGTGGGGACCAGAATCGAAGCGGGCGTGGTAGTTGGTGACCAAGTAACGATCGGAATCGACTGTGTATTGCATCCCAACGTGACGCTCTACGATGGGGTCACGATTGGCGATAACGTTGTCCTGCATGCGGGCGTCTGCGTTGGCGCGGACGGCTTCGGTTATCTACGCGACGATGTGGGTTACCACAAGTTTCCCCAGATCGGTACGGTAATTATCGAAGATGATGTTGAGCTGGGAGCATATAGCTGTGTCGATCGAGCCGCGTTGGGCCAGACGCGTATCGGCCGTGGGACTAAGATCGACAACCTTGTTCACGTCGGTCACAACTGCGACATCGGTGAACGGGTCGTCATTGCCGCGCAGACCGGGATCAGCGGCAGCGTGATTATTGAAGACGATGCAGTGATTGGCGGTCAGGTCGGCTTCGGCGATCACGTCCGCGTGCAAAGTGGCGCAGTCATCGGGTCGAAGGCGGGAGTGTTGCCGGGTAAAATTGTGCGCCCGGGTGTTTGGTGGGGAATCCCAATTCAGCCTCTGGAAGAGTACAAACGCCTTAACGCTCACCTAGGCCGACTACCGCAGATGAGACAAGAGCTTAAAGAGCTACGCGAGCGGGTAAAAGAATTGGAAGAAAGGTTGGCTGCTGGTGGTATCGGATCCCGAACCGCGGAGTAGGAGATCTAACAAATGATAGTGCTGAACAATTTTCCATGGTCATTTGACATTGCTCATTGCTATTTTCCTGGGTCTCTTTCGTGGTGCTTAGTGTGATTTCGTGGATCGTTTGCTTTGCCGAGAGAGATTAGAACGAACCACGAAATCACACGAAACGGACACGAACAAGAAGTCACCAATCACTGTTGTCTCATCAGACCGCGGCTTGAGTGAGTCGCTACTCAGGACCTACCCGCTACCGCGCAGTCAAGAATTCAAGTATGCGTTCAGCAGCTCGTCGTGATGCGCCCCCCTCACCAAGTTGATGGGCCACCTCGTGCAATTGCCTCTGTACTTCCTCGTTCCGTTGCCGATCCAGCAGTGAAAGAAGCTCAAAAGCGAGGCGCGTTCCGTTCAGTTCATCCTGCATTAGCTCGATGACGATTCGTTTACCTGCAATCAGATTGACTAAACCGTAGTGATCGGTCGTGATTAGTTGTCCGAGAGTGTGCCAGTTGATCGCAGATTCTTTGTAAGCGATAACCATCGGTGTGCCCAACAATGCAGCTTCAAGAGTGACGGTCCCACTCGCTACCGCGGCGACGTCAGAAGCAGCAAGGGCTTCGCGCGTTTCATGATGAACGATGCGCAAACTTTCGGGAAGTGGTACGGAGTCACTTCTCTCGCTAATTATGTCCTCTGCTTCTTTCGGCGAGCGGCTGGGAGCGACACTTAAAACGAACTGGACGTCGGGGCGCTGGCGAGCGATTAAAGCGGCGGCATCCAGCATAGCCGGCAGGATGTGCTGCAATTCTCTTTGTCGGCTACCGGGAACCAGGGAAATGATCGGCCGCGCGGGATCGAGATCATGAAAGCGGCAGAAATCTTCCCGACCGTAGCGTGCCTCCACCTCACCGGCAAGTGGGTGACCTACAAACTCGACCTGCGTCACTCCCCGTTTGGCATACCATTCCCGTTCAAACGGAAGAATCGTCAACAGCAAGTCGACGTCGCGCTTGATGGTCTTCAAGCGATAAGAGCGCCAGGCCCAAAGTTGTGGACTGATATAATAGATAACCTTCACGCCACGCCGGCGCAGCGGGCGCGCTAAGCGTAGATTAAAATCGGGCCAGTCCACCAGAATCACAGCCTCCGGTTTTCTTTCAATTGCCGCTTGCTTCAACACTTTAAAGGCCCGCCAGAATTTAGGTAGCGCGCGTCCGATTTCAAGTAAACCGAGAATTGCCAGGTCATCAGCTTGAACCACTGAATCGACGCCGGCTGCTCGCATCAACGGGCCGGTGGCGCCAAAGACGTCCAACTGACTCTCAGGCGCCGCCTCGCGCAATGCGCGCACGAGTGCCGCCGCATGAGCGTCACCCGAAGGCTCGCCCGCGACGATCATTAAACGTAGGTTCTCGGGCATCACGGGAAACGGTAAATCGTGAATGAGGAATTGGCAAACGGAAGAAACAGCGATCCACGAAATGACACGAACTAACACGAAATTCTTAGTGTGATTTCGTGTTATTTAGTGGATCGTCTTGCTTGGTTGCCTAACGATGTTAACTGAATGGGTGTAAAGTCCACTATTCACTGATTCCGTATCTTTCGTGCTAGCATCGCCTCGTCTGGTAACACAAAGGCGCGCGCTCTTTCTTAGTCCTGCTAGCGTGTGCTCGCCGGGTAGACTTTCGGGAGGCTTCACTCTCTTTGCGCGCAGCTTTTTCCTCAAAGCCCGTTTCCAAATTCATTCTGTTTGCCCTCGCGAGCGCAATCATCAGCATGGCCTTGCCTGTGCGCGCGCAACAAACCAATCCGGTCGAGCGGAAAGTTACGAATCCGATGACCGACACGCCCAACGTCAACCCGCTCACTCAGGACCAGCCTGTGCGCTCGCGTTCTCCAGCGAGGCCAGGCGAGCCGGCTCCAGTTACCGATGAACTCAAAATCGACGCGGGCACACAAACTGTCTCCGGCCCCGAGCAAGCTCGCGTTTTCCTCTACGAAGGCAACGTTGATGCGCGTATTGGTACATATCGCTTACAAGCCGATAAGGTTACAGTTTACGAAGCAACGAATAGGGTCGTCGCTGAGGGAAACGTCGTCTTTGATCAGGGTGAACAGCAGCGAATTACCGGGACGCGCGCGGAGTGGAACTACCGGACCAAGACGGGATTCTTTGTCGACTCTACGGGTTTCACTAACCAGACGCAGGACGGAACCAGGATCTATTTTACCGCTGACCGAGTCGAAAGGATCAGCCTCGATACCCTCGTGGCTACAAACGTTCAAGTTACGGCCTGCGACGAAGACGTACCGAAGTGGAGCTTTTATGCGAAGCGGGCGACGATAAAGACCGGGGACCGGGTGCGCGTTTATTCGCCCCGGCTCAGAATAAAGGATGTGCCGATCTTTTATCTCCCGTATGCTTCAGTTTCGATCAAGCAGCGTGATCGGGCATCGGGGTTTTTGACGCCGACGTTCGGAGGCTCCGGAGAGAAAGGGTTTCGCCTCTCGAATGCTTATTATCAAACGCTGGGTCGCTCGGCAGACGTTACGCTTCGCAATGATCTCTACACCCAGCGCGGTATTGGTATTGGCGCCGACCTGCGTACGCGAGCGAATTCGCGCTCATACTTTAACGTGGGGTTCTATACGGTATTCGACCGCACACTTGGACCGGCGGAAGATACCACTCATCCGGATCAAGGCGGATCAAGTTTTTATGTCGAGGGCGTCCATTATTTCCCAACCGGATTCATTGCCGCCGCCGACGTCAACATAACCTCAAATCTGGCGTTTCGTCAGGTGTTTTCTGACAGCATTCAGCAGGCGATTTCTCCCGAAGAACGATCCCAGGTCTTTATTAACAAGAACCACAGCGACTATAGTTTCAATCTGCTGGCGCGAACCCAGGTTACTTCGTTGCCCACCTCGCGCATTCGCATTCGTGAGCTACCTGGCATCAGCATCGAAAAGCGATCCTCGCTTCTGAGTTTCCTCAAGAAACTGCCCGTTTATTTTTCCTTTGAAGGCGGCGCCGAAGGCCTGAGCCGAAAAGAGACCGTAGACGATCTAGTCGCCTTTCGAAACGAGGCAGGCGGCGATCCCATCATCTCGCCGTCACTCGTGCAGCGCCTCGACTTCCATCCGCGCGTGGCTTTGCCAATTACTTTTGCAGGCTTTTCCATTACGGCCACTGCCGGGGCGCGCGCGACTTTTTATTCAAACTCGCTGGATCCAACCAATAGAGCGGTGCTGAGCACGAACCTGACGCGAGGCTACGGGGAGTTTGAGTTGGATGTGCGGCCGCCGGCGCTGGCTAAAGACTTTCATCGCGGGAACAGCGTTTTCTTTTTCCGGCATGTGATTGAGCCTTATATTATCTACCGGAAGATTTCCGGCATAAACGAATTCGATCGCATTATCCGCTTCGACTACAACGATGCGATCGCCAACACCAACGAGATCGAGTTCGGGATTTCCAACCGCTTTTTCACTCGCCGCTCGACGGAGAACGTGAGCAGCGCTGCCGTGCGGGCAACCAGGACCGGTGAAAATGTGCCTCTCTCGAGCCAGCCTTACGAAGCGCTGACGGTTACAGTGCGCGGGAAATATTTCTTTGATCGGTTTTTTGGCGGCGCCTTGATACCCGGTAGGCGAAATCAGTTTTATCCCATCAACACGCTTTCGGGGTTTAGCTATGGTGGTATCCCCAGACGCTTCTCGCCGTTGAATGTGGAAGCTCGCTATCGACCGCGCAACGATATTTTTGTTGACCTCCGCACGGACCTCGACACACGCGATGGAGGGCTGCGCGCTATTTCGACTACATTTGGTATTAATCGACCCCTGGTGCAGGCCTTCCAGAGTTTTTATTACACGCGCGCGATTGAGCTGGTTCCCAGCTTGGCTCGATTCGGTAACCCGGCCGGCAATGAGCCAGGCACGCTGCGAGGCTCGCAGTGGAGCCCCTCTCTGTTTCTGGGCGACCGGGAGCGTGGTTTGTATGGTGGCGCATCCTTCTTCTTCGATTTCCAGGAACGACCGGGACAGGGGAATACTTCGCTCATCAGCTCGACGGTCACGGTGGGCTATAGCTGGGACTGTTGTGCCGTCACTGCCCAAAATTACACATTCAACGTCGGAGTCAGACAGGAAAACCGCGTCGTTTTCAGTTTCCGCCTCAATGGAATCGGGACTTTTGGGACCGAGCAGATCGGGCAACGCTTCCGCTAAATGCTGCCTCTTAGTGCTTCTCCAGTAGCATGGTCTGCGCATTGACCCCACCTGCGCGCGGGAATACAATCTCCCACCTAGCAATGCACAAGCCGTTACGGTTGTGTCAACGACAAACAAAAAAGAGGAGGATTGATAATGGGCGACAAGATAAAGATCGACACCGTAACCGGCGGTAAAGATAAGACCAAGCTGAAGGGTTGTTACTTTCTACCCTCGACCACAATCAGCGACTCATACGATTTCTACGATACAAACAATAACTCGCTGGCAACCGGAATTACCGGGACCAGCTTTCCCTTCACTTTGGACGGTCATAGCTGGGAGATCGAAAATCTCGTGATCTCCGCCACCGCCGCGAGTGGCGATTGGAGCAACGATGACGCCAGCATAACTGCCGATGAAGAAGGGACTTTCCAGGCGCAGGCGGGCGGTGGTGAACCTAGAGAGAATGTGGCGACGGCGAACGCGTAGGCGCGACGCCCAGGTTGGAATGTTCAGACGCTCTGTTCGCAGGGAGGATAAAGGTGATTGGGGCGGGGCTGCTCGCGGAGTCACCTTTATCCTGAGCGGCTATTCTCCAGTGGCGAGGCTATGGAAACCAGTTCATTACGACTCGCAGCAACCTTAAACCGTTCGCTCCGGCAGCTTACGGCTGCGACTCTCAGCGGACTACTGCTTCTTTCTCAAACTGCCGCACCCCAAACAGCCGCCTCACCTGTTTCTTCCGTGGCAACAACCACGCAACAAGCAACAACATCACTTCCCACACTTTCAAACGGCGAGCACCAACTCAAAGGTGGAGAAACTCAGTCCTTTCGCATACACCTGACAGCGGGTCAGTTCTTTTACGCTCTCATAGAACAGTTGGACATAGATGTTGTCGCAGCGTCGTACGGTCCGGATGGTAAGCAAGTTGGAGAAACCGACAGTCCCAATGACCGATGGGGGTTCGAATCCATTTTGCTCGTGGCTGAGACTTCAGGTGATTACCGCGTCGAGGTGCGTTCCACGAATAGTAAAGCCTCAGCCGGCCGTTACCGGATCAAAATAATGGCTTTGCGTGAGGCTACGGTGATCGACCGGGACCATGCTGCCGCCGAACGCGCTTTCGGTGAGGGGCGAAAACTAAGAGCGCAGCCGACTGCTACAGCGAAACGTGCCGCCATCGACAAGTATTTGTCGGCGGCTCCGCTTTTCAAGAACGCCGGTGATACCTACAGGCAAGCGCTCACCCTCTTGTCGACTGGCAACGCCTACGCCCAATTGAACGAATTTCGCCGGGCTCTCCCGTATTTTGATGAGACCGTTGCTTTAGCACGGTCACTGGGAGACCTTAGATTGGAGGCCGGAACCGAAACGTTCCTGGGAGGAATGCGCGATATTCTGGGAGACATCGGACCAGCGCTAGACCACTACCACCGCGCGCTACAGCTTTCCAGAGATACGGGAACACGGCTTACTGAAGCCAACAGCCTCAACAACATCGGCAAGATTTACAACGATCTCGCCGACTGGCAGAAAGCGCTCGAATATTACGGACAAGCCCTGACAATTTACAGAGCAATTAATAGTCAACAGCGGGAAGCAATCGCGCTCAATAACATCGGAGCGACTTATAGCCTTTCAGGGGAGCCGGAAAAAGCGATCGAGTACTTTCAACAGTCACTTCCATTGCTGCGCGCCGGAACCGACCGAAATGCCGAATCTTATACGATCAGCAATATCGGTAATGCTTATAACCGTCTCGGCAAGCATCAAACGGGGCTTGATTATTTCGCACAAGCGCGGGCCATCCAGCAACAAACCGGCAACCGGGCGCAAGAGGCTGAGACTCTGGATCTCGCCGGCATCGCCTACTCAGCTTTGGGCCAACCCGCAAAGGCTCTCGAATATCATCAGCAGGCCTTTGAAATACAGGGAACGACCGGGAATCTACGACGCAAAGCATTGTCGTTGAGCAATCTCGGACACGTTTACAATCTGCTGCATCAGCCGGATAAAGCATTAGTCCAACTCGATCAGGCGCTCTCGCTCCTTCGCGCCATCGGGGACCTGAATGGCATAGCGGTGACGCTCGAAAGGAGCGCCCGCGCGGAACAGAGTCGCGGCAATATTGATGAGGCTCGCAAACGTATCGAAGAGTCGCTGGACTTAATTGAAACCGTGCGTGCTCGTTCTGGTAGTCAGCAACTGCGTGCTTCCTATTTCGCTTCGCGGGAACAGGCGTATGAGTTTTATATCGATCTCTTAATGCAGCAACACGCCAAAGATACTTCTCAAGGCTATGACGCCCAAGCATTGCGTACGGTCGAGAGGGGTCGTGCTCGAAGTCTTATTGAGATGCTGGCCGAGACAACTGTTGATATTCGGCAAGGGGTGGATCCGAAATTGATCGAACGGGAACATAACCTGGCGCAATTGCTGAATGCCAAGGCGCAGCGGCAAATTCAGCTACTGGCGCAAAAGGGCAGTACGCAGGAGATCGATATCCTGAAGCGCGACATCAGCGCGCTGGAGAATGAATTTCACCAGGTGCAAATACTGATTCGCAAAAACAGTCCGCAATACGCGTCGCTTACCCAGCCTCAGACGCTCACACTCGACGAGATCCAGCAGCAGTTGGATGGCAAAACTCTGCTCCTGGAGTATTCGCTCGGTGAAGAACGCAGCTTCGTATGGGCTGTGACTCCGACTTCACTTAAAAGTTATGAATTGCCGGGGCGGGAACGGATAGAGATAAGTGCTCGACGGGTTTATGAACTACTGACGGCGCGCGGCATTACCAAGCCCGGAGAAACTCTGACCGAAAAGAGTAGTCGCCTGGCCAAACTCGATTCTCAGTTCGTGGATGCTACGAGCGAGTTAAGCCAGATGGTGCTTGGCCCATTAGCTGCGGAACTGGACCGTAAGCGTCTGTTGATCGTGGCGGACGGCGCCTTACAGTACGTGCCGTTTGCCGCCTTGCCTGCAGTCGGTGCTCCGCCATCGGTTGCCAGTGCTGAGTTGTCAGCGGACAAAGGGCAAGCTCGGTCGACCGCGCAACCAACCACTGTCAGGTCCTATCAGGCAGCCGCCACTTATAGACCACTTGTTATCGACCACGAGATCGTCAGCCTGCCTTCAGCATCGGCTTTGGCTGTGCAACGCAAAACCTTAGCGGGCCGTAAGCCGGCCGCCAAAGCCCTTGCCGTGATCGCTGATCCGGTGTTTTCAACAGTTGATGAGCGATTCAAATCTTCGGCCGGCACGTCAGGAAGGGGACTGGAGAGTAGTGATGACTCTACTATGCGGATCATTGAGCATATCGCGGTTGGGGAATCAGGCAAGCTGGCCATCAGACGACTTCGCTTTACGAGACAAGAAGCCTATCAAATATTGGCCGTCGCTCCCCGCGCGACCAATCTTAAGGCTCTGGATTTCGATGCCAGTCGCGCCACCGCAACCGCCACAGATTTAAGCCAGTATCGTTATGTCCATTTCGCCACACACGGTTACCTGGACAGCGAGCGTCCCGATCTTTCGGCGATTGTCCTGTCGCTTGTCGACCGGCAAGGTAATCCGCAGGATGGGTTCTTGCGGGCGCATGACATTTACAACCTCAACCTGCCGGCTGAATTGGTTGTACTCAGTGCCTGTCAAACTGGTCTGGGCAAGGAGATTAAAGGTGAGGGTCTGGTCGGGTTGACTCGTGGTTTTATGTATGCCGGGGCGCGACGTGTAGTGGTGAGTCTTTGGAACGTAAATGACAAAGCTACGGCTGAGTTAATGCGGCGCTTCTACCGCGGGGTGCTGAAAGAGAATCTAACGCCCCCGGCCGCGTTGCGTCGAGCCCAGGCTGAGATGTCTCAACAGAAACAATGGCAGTCGCCGTACTACTGGGCCGCTTTTGTTTTGCAGGGTGAATGGAGATGATCCAGTAGGACAGTTGGCGTTCTCGCCGATCGCAAGAGAGGGTCCGCAGATTACCTAGCGCGGGGGATTAGCCGCAAACAGACGGAAGCGATCCACGAAATTTCACGAAAAAACACGAAAAGACACTAATCCTAAATGTTATGCGTAATCTGTGTAATCTGCGGATAGCGTGGGGCGTCCACGGAGGGACACCTACAATTGCAGCGCCAGGTAGCCCTCTGGCGTTCCCAGCATTTCCTCTAAGCGGATGAGGAATCGCCCGACATGCAGACCGTCCATGAGCGCATGGTGTACCTCTATGGAGATCGGCAACAGAATGCGGTTGTTTTCCTTTACAAACTTCCCGAACGCTATTTTCGGAACCGAATCTTCTCGTCCCCAGTTGCGCGCGTGCGCAAAGCTTGTGAACGACACCCAGGGCAAGGTAGTAAAGTGAATTGCGTTGTCGGCTTCCTCCGGGCTGAAGGGGCGGGCTCCTTTCTGCACGTCGTTTACTGCCCGTTGAGCTCTAGTGATGAACTTCGAAAAATCTTCGTGGTAGTCGAAGTGTGCGAAGCTAAAGCTCTCATTTGGCAGCAGCACAGTGGTTCCACCGTTAAGCATGTCGTGGACCAGTACCTTGCCCTCTCGCAGACGATAGCGGAAGGGCTCGATCTCATTTGCGACCCGCAGCGCGAAGTAATGATAGGCTAGCGTGACGCTGACATCCGGACGACCGCGAAGGAGTTTCAGGAGCTTGGTTACATCCACGGTCGTGCAGATATTGAAGTAGGGATTATCAAATTTAAGGAAGAACTGAAATAGATCGCGACGCGCCCAAGTCGTTACATCAAGATACTCTACCATGGAGAGATTGTACCCTCAGTGCAGCATCACTTCCGAACCGTAATTTGCAGGCCAGGACGGCGGGACATTTCGAAATCACACGAACGGACACCATTTTCCATTTGACATTTTTCATTTTCGACTTCTTGTTGATCGTTCATCTCTCGGCCAAACAAACGATCCACGAAATAACACGAAACATCACGAAAGAGATCCTTGAAGTGACGAATGAGAAATGAGAAATGGAAAATGGAAAATGATCCGCTCTCCTCGTTGCGAGCACCTGACGGGTGATGTACCATCCACTTCCTAATTCGAATAGCGTTTGCGAGAGGATTGCCGATGAGAATTGCACTCGCCAGTGACCACGCCGGGTTCGCCGAAAAAGAGAGATTGAAACCATTGCTGAGTGAACTCGGGATCGAGTTTGAAGACCTTGGGACCACTTCCGAAGCGTCGGTGGATTATCCTGACTACGCCGCCCGGGTCGCCCAAGCGGTCGCCGATGGTCGCGTCCAGCAGGGCCTGCTTGTCTGCGGATCAGGAACCGGAATGGCGATTACCGCGAACAAAGTGCCGGGCGTGCGCGCGGCGGTGGCCTGGTCGGATGAGACGGCGCGTCTGGCACGCCAGCACAACGATGCCAACGTGTTGGCGATCGGCGCCCGGACCACACCGCTGGGCGATATTCCGAAGATCGTGCGGGCGTGGTTTAGCACTGAGTTCCTAGGCGGACGCCATACCGGGCGCATTACGAAGATAAGCAACCTGGAATCAGCCAAAAGGTGAACCGAATGGCCGATCTGAAAAACGCTTCACTCTCCGTGGTTGATCCCCTGATCTCCGACGCCATCGACAACGAAGTAGCGCGCCAGGCGAACGGCCTCGAACTTATTGCTTCGGAAAATTTCGTTAGCGAAGCCGTGCTGGAAGCAATGGGTTCAGTTTTCACCAACAAGTACGCTGAGGGGTATCCGCAGAAACGCTACTACGGCGGCTGCGAATGGAGCGACGTTGTAGAGCAGGCAGCGATTGATCGGGCCAAAGAACTCTTCGGCGCTGATCACGCTAACGCGCAACCTCACAGTGGCGCACAGGCAAACATGGCTGTCTATTTGGCGGCGATCCGGTATGGTGATCAGATCCTGGGCATGAACCTTTCGCACGGCGGCCACCTGACCCACGGCCATCCGATGAACTTCTCCGGCATCAGTTACAAAGTTGCCGACTACGGCGTCTCGCGCGAGACCGAACAGATCGATTACGACGAGTTGCAGCGCATCGCGGAAGCACACAAACCAAAACTCATCATCTGCGGCGCCTCAGCCTACTCGCGCATAATCGACTTCAAGCGCATCGGTGAAATCGCCAGCGCGATCGGCGCGCGAGTGTTTGCCGACATTGCCCACATCGCGGGACCTGTGGTCGCCGGCCTGCATCCTTCGCCGGTGCCGCACGCCGACTATGTGACCACGACAACACACAAGACTTTGCGCGGCCCACGCGGTGGCTTGATCCTCTGCAAGGAGGAACATGCGAAGGAAATCGATCGGAAACTCTTCCCGGGGGTGCAAGGCGGTCCATTGATTCATATCATCGCCGCCAAGGCGGTCGCGTTGGGTGAGGCATTGCGCGACGATTTCAAAGAGTATCAGCGGCAGATTCTGGCGAATGCGAAGATTCTCGCCAGCGAGCTGCAAGAGCAGGGACTTCGCCTGGTTTCCGGCGGCACAGATAACCACCTTATGCTGGTTGATGTGTGGATGGATGGGAAGGGAATTACCGGCAAAGACGCCGAGAAAGCACTCGAAGCGGCGCACATCACCGTCAACAAAAACACGATTCCGTTCGATCAAAACAAGCCTTTCGTTGCTTCGGGCCTGCGCATCGGCACGCCCGCCGTCACCACGCGCGGAATGAGAGAACCCGAGATGCGTGAGATTGCGCGTTTGATCTCCGAGATCATTCACGCGCCCGAATCTGACGACACGCGTCGGAAAGTGCAGCGAGGTGTGGCTGATCTCACCGCGCGGTTTCCGCTTTACTCGAAGCGACTGAAGCGCAGATCGGAAAAGGAAGCGATGGGCGCGGATTAGCATTCAAAGGGGTAGTCTCACAACATCGAGGTTTCAAAATGAGTCGCTCGCAATTCAGCATAATCACGTTTGCGCCGCTGATAATTGGAGCCGCGTTTCTTGACTCTCCCGTTTTAGGTCAAACAGTCAGTTCGCTCGTTGTAGCTCGGTGTGTCGAAGGATCCGCGCCAGGTCGTCCCACATTAAAGCGGCGTCAGCCGGCTCTTCGGATTTTAAGCTTGCCTTCAGTTAGCGGCCAACAACTTGCCGAAAAGGAAATGTGTGGCAATCCAGACATTTCGCCGAACGTAGCCAACGTAGCTAGCGTTGAAGCTCGCCAGGATGAAGAAGCAAATACAATGGTTCTCCTGGTGTCCGAAGGCCCGCGCTTTTCCATCGGAGAAATACGTTTTGAAGGAAACAGACTCTTTTCATCTCAAGAATTAACAGCGACAATCGGAGAGTTTCTGCGCGAATATTCCAAAAGCGGCTACGATGCAGAGATCTTTGAGGTTTGCCTGCGCAGGTTAACCAACTTCGTTAGAAACCGAGGCTATCTGCAGGCGAAACTGGGCGAGCCAAAGAAGGAACTCATTGAGGGTGGATTGGTAGTTACTATTCCTGTTGAGGAGGGCGCCCTTTATCGTCTTGGTGAGATCAAGATCGAAGGTGCAGAGAACCTCAACCAACAGCAAGTCAGAGCAATGCTGAGCCTTCAGCGAGGAGACATTGCCAACGGAGAAGCTATCGGCAAGTGGTTATTTGAAGATTTGAAGAAGCTCTACGGTGAGATGGGCTATATTCAGTACACGGCCGAGCCCGAGCCTGAGTTTAGAGCGGTCGATCATGCCGCAAACGAAGGGGTAGTGGATTTCAAAGTCACGATCGAGGAAGGACGACAGTTCAGGATTCGCGCAATCAAGTTCGAGGGGAGCAATGGGTCAGAAAGGGAGTTGCACAACCTGTTGCTCATCCGCGCCGGCGATGTTTTCGACCCACAGCTTTTCGAGAAGAGTATTAATCAACTGAATGAGACTGGGTGGTTTGAAATGATTGACAAGGACAAAGATACCGATTTCAAAACAAACGAAGAGGAAGCGCTGGTGGATATTACCCTTCGGCTTAAGCGCGTAAGGTCGCGGTAGCGTGAGTAGAAGGGGCTTCGAAGGGGCATTCATCCATGATTAACGAAGAAATGCAAAAGACGATGCAGTTCATCCTGGAACAGCAAGCACAGTTTGCCGCAAACATGCAGAGATTCGAGGAGCGGCAGGTGAAGGCCGAGGAACGTTTGAGTGGTGTCGAAGAACGAATGACGAAGATCGAGAACGTAATGTTGAGGCTTGCGAATGTTCAAGTAGAGGGTAAAGAACGGATGGAGGATTTCGAGGAAAACATGCGTCGGATTTCAGCGGTCCAAACTGAGACCACCGAACGCCTGAATATCCTCGTCAACACTGTGGAACGTTATATAAGCGAACGCCGCAACGGCTCATCGATTTGATCCGGTTCACCCACGAAACCCTTTACCGCGATCCAGTTGTAGGTGCTCCCACTCCGATCAAAAAGGGAAGGCAAACACGATCCACGAAAATTGCACGAAACGTCACGAATCTAATTGGTGTCTTCATGTAATTTCGTGGATCGCTTTTAATAATCAACTCCTACGCAATGAAAGAAATCTTCGGGCCAGACGGTCTTATCGCGAAGGCGCACGCTGAATACGAATATCGGCCCGGCCAGGTTCAGATGGCTGCGGCGGTGATGCGCGCGTTCGAAGATCGGCACCACTTAATCGTGGAGGCCGGAACGGGTACGGGAAAGACTTTAGCTTACCTTGTTCCGGCGGTGGCGGCGGCGCTCGGGGGCCGAGGTCGCGTGATCATTTCGACCGGCACAAAGAATCTTCAGGAACAACTGATGGAGAAGGACATTCCATTCCTGCACAGCGTGTTGCCAAAGAAGTTCACGACCGCCTATATGAAAGGTCGAAACAATTACGTCTGTTTGCAGCGACTCAATCGTGCCGAGAACTCTCCGGTTCTCGACGGGCTTAATGAAGCTGATTACTTTGAGGATGTTGTCCATTGGTCGAAGGAATCCCATACGGGCGACCGCGCCGAGTTGGCAAATCTTCCCGAGCACCTTTCCTTCTGGCGCCACATAGACGCGCGTTCCGACACTTGTATCGGTCAGAAGTGCCCGGACTTCGATCCCTGCTTCATTACCCGGATGCGAAATCGGGCTCAAGAAGCGAACATCGTAGTGGTCAATCATCATTTGTTCTTTGCCGACTTGGCGCTCAGAAACAGTAACTACGGCAATGTGTTGCCTGACTATTCCGCAGTTATTCTTGATGAAGCCCATCTGATTGAAGACGTAGTCTCAGAATACTTCGGCGCGCAGACTTCGAATTACCAGGTCGAGGATCTAATGCGGGATGTCAGCGCCGTGACCATCGAGAATGGGAAGGTAGATCGGGAAGTTACTAAGACTTGCGCGCGGGTAGAGCGCTTTGCGGAAAATTTCTGGATGGGCTTTCGCGTGGGCCGCGGTGAAGAAGGGCGTTACCCGATCGTCCCGGGGACGTTCGCCAAGAAGAGTAACAGCGGAGAGATTACCCCGACTCCACTCGGGGATCTCTACATAGCTCTCGACGGCGCGCTGGCCCGACTTGAGACAACTCTGGACGCGCTCAAGGATAAACCGGCGGAGGTCGAGAATCTCGTGCGCCGGATTAGACAGGTTCGCTTTGACCTCCAGTTCATAGTTACCGGCGCCGATAAGAAATTTGTGTACTGGACTGAACGCAGAGGCCGTGGCTTCTTCCTGAGGGCTTCGCCGATTGACGTTTCCGGTCTGCTCGAAGACAGGCTCTTTGGGCAGGTCGAAACTGTGGTGTTGACCTCAGCGACGCTTTCCAGCGCGGGTAATTTCGCCTTCATTCGCGAACGGCTTGGGCTCGACAAAGCTGAGGACCTGATTGCGGAATCGACTTTCGACTACCAGAACCAGGCGCTGCTGTACCTGCCGGCCAAGATGCCCGATCCGCGTTCCTCTGACTGGGCCCAGGCAGCCGCAGCCGAGGTGATCAAGATCGTAAAGGCCACCGATGGACGAGCGTTTGTGCTGTCAACCAGCCTTACCGGAATGCAGTCGCTGTACGATCGTGTAATGCCGGAGTTGGACTATCCCTGTTTCGTGCAAGGCAGCGCCGCAAAGGGCAGGTTGCTGGCGAGATTCAAGGAAACGCCGAATGCTGTGCTCTTCGCGACGTCCAGTTTCTGGCAGGGTGTGGATGTCAGGGGAGAACAGTTGTCGTGCGTGATCATCGACAAGCTCCCTTTCGCTGTACCCACTGATCCGATAGTCGCGGCGCGCCAGCGTTACATTGAAGACGAGGGCGGGTCGAGTTTTTTTGAGTACAGCGTTCCGCAGGCGATTATCAGCTTGAAGCAGGGCCTGGGTCGGCTGATACGCAGCACTACCGACCGCGGCGTCCTGGCGGTGCTCGATCCGCGTTTGCGCACCAAAGCCTACGGGCGCACGTTTCTGAAGAGCCTGCCGCCCTGCCGCGTGACATCCCGCATTGATGAGCTGGCCCGAATATTTGAAAGCGAGTCCAAAGTCCAATGTACAATGTCCAAAGTCAGCTTGGCCTGAACGTCAAGTTGAGACTCTCAGTTGTTATTAGTGCAGTGTTTTCAAAAATGATTGGACAACACTCAGCATGGTGCTGGTTTCATGAATGATAGAAAAAGCTAAGCTAAGAAGCTGAAGCTTCGCCCCGCTCTTCGACGTTGGACGCTGGACGTTGGACTTTGCCTTATGCCCGGACAATTTGAAGTGATGATTGAGCGCAACTTCTCCAGCGCGCACCAACTGCGTGGCTACAAAGGGAAGTGTGAGAACCTACACGGTCACAACTACAGAATTGAAATCTACGCTCGCGGCCGCGAGTTGGATAATATTGGACTGCTGGTTGATTTTGTTGAGTTGAAAACTGCCGCCGACGAAGTCGTCAATTACCTGGACCACCAGAACATCAACGAGTTGGCGCCGTTTCATGAGTTGCAGCCATCGGCTGAGAATCTAGCAAAATATATTCTGGAGCGAATGGGCTCGAAGGTCGGTGACGAACGCGTGCAGATATTCAAGGTGCGATGTTTCGAGACCCCCACAAGTGTCGCCACCTACCAGGTGGATTGAGCAAAGACTCAGCCCGAAATTAAGCAACAAACTGGCTGAATGGCACTATTAAACCGCTTTGGGAAAGTTTTGTTAGAACCCTGTTAAGACTTTGCAAGATAACTGCAACCTTTGACTCTAAGGATGGTCTACGATGGCCCATCGTTAATTCTCCTTTAGGAGAACTGAGATAAAAGCAAGGGCGTCGGTCTTGGGGGAGGTCGACGCCCTCTCTTTTT
>JALZJF010000131.1 GCA_030859905.1 Acidobacteriota bacterium | reverse complement strand
TAGCGCAACGCATCAACGCTTACACCCGCGCGAGTTGCTACCTCGCCGATCTTGAGTTCGCTGCGATCCATCGGATTACCTCACGAACCAGAGTATAGACCCTGAAGCTAAGTCCAGAGTCAAGCTGGTTCCTATGGAGTAGCCTGCAGCGCACCAGACCGCGATCAAAACGCCAAAAGTGATGGGGGTGATAAGGAGCACTGTGGCGATAGTCCCTAGCACTTGACTCTGTACCTAAGTACAGGGTGTAAAGTGTCACCACATGAATAAAACCGGCCACATCAGTACGAGTGAATTAGCCAAACGCGGCGGCGTGAATCTCGAAACCATTCGTTATTACGAACGAATGGGATTGCTGCCAAAGCCGCCGCGATCAGGCGCAGGATATAGACAATTCTCACCGGAGAGTGTACGTCGCGTTCTATTTATCAAGCGAGCACAAGAACTGGGCTTCTCGCTCAAGGAAATTAAGGAACTCCTCGCCTTACGGATTGCGCCAGGCAGCACGCGAGCGGATGTGCGCAAGCGCGCGGAAGCGAAGATCGCCGACATCGAAGGCAAGGTCGAACACCTGCGCGAGATGAAGAAAGCATTGGTAAGTTTGACTGAGGCGTGCTGTGAGAATGGCCCGGCGAGCGAGTGCCCAATTCTTGAGAGCTTAAATTTAGAAAAAGAGAAAATGTAAGAAGTTATGACAAGCCACTTAATTCAGATTGAATCTAGTATTCATATCGAGGTGTCATTATGAGTACCGCAACGACAGTTGCATCTGCTCCACGCTTCTGGACCGAAGAACCTTCCCAGATTCCGGGCCGACGAAGAATTCGCGCGCGGATCGGCGGGCTGCACTGTTCTTTGTGCACCGGCACGATCGAAAAGGCGCTAGGTAGGCAACCCGGCGTCGACAAAGTTAACGTCAGTCTGACCCATGAACAGGCGCTGATCGAGTACGACCCGAAAGTTGCGAGAGCCGAGGAGCTGCTGCAGACGCTCAAGGATATCGGCTACACGATCTCTGATCCGAATAAGTTGCGTCCGTTTGAGGAAGAAGAGCGCGCGTTAGTGCACGAACGCCGGCGCTTCTTGATCGGGTTGGCTGCCAGTATTGCCGCGATGGGTTTGGTGGGTTTTCCGGTTAACAGCCCGTGGTTTTATCTGTGCGTGTTTTCCATCGCGAGTCTCGTAGCGTTCTCTTTCGTGGTCCTGCGCGCCTATGGAATTCGCTGGGCGATTTCCGGCACTGCGGTTTTCGCTGCCGCAGGCGCCGGCATCTACATTCTCAAGTTGCGCGGCGCCTTTGGCTTTGCTGTTCCGTGGCTCGTAGGAGCACTTGCCGTATTTCTCATCTTCGGCGTGGGCGGGCACATTGTGCGCATGGCTGGCGCGGCCTTGCGGCGTGGCATCCTTAACCAGCATGTGCTGGTGGAGTTCGGAGCGTTTGCCGGGTTAATCGGCGGGGCAATTGGGTTAGCATTTCATCCTCCGAACTATCCGACAGAAGCGTTCTTCGCAGTCGCGGTTATGGTGCTCACTTATCACATCTTTTCCGAGTGGCTATCGCTAATCGTGAAAACCCGTAGTTCGCAGGCGGTCAAGAAACTGCTCGACCTCGAGCCTGACGTCGCCTACGTCGTAAAGGATGGTAAAGAACAAGCGGTGCCGTTTGAGAAAGTGCGGGTGGGCGACCTCGTGCGCATCCGCCCAGGCGAGCGGGTGTCGGTAGACGGTGTGGTCGAATCGGGAGAGTCGGACGTGGATGAATCGCTCGTCACTGGCGAGCCCAAACTTGTTGAGAAGCGCGCCGGGGCCCGGACCATAAGCGGCTCCCTGAACGGTCACGGCACACTCCTCGTGCGTGTCACGGTGGTGGGTGAAGAAAGTTTTTTCAGACAAGTGATCCGCAGTGTGGAAGACGCCCGGGCTCTGAAACCTGGCCTCTTGCATCTCGTGGACCGCGTGCTGCAGGTGTACACCCCATTCGTACTGCTTACTGCCGCCGCGGCAACTCTCTTATGGCTCATCGGCCCATTGCTCGTCGGAGGTTCGCCTGATCTGCAGCGAGCGGTATTTGCCGGACTGAGCGTGCTCGTCATGGGCTACCCTTGTGCGGTGGGCATCTCAGCGCCGCTGTCCATCGTACGCGGTGCGGGCGAAGCCGCCGAGCGCGGCATTTTAATGCGCACCGGCGAAGCCTTTCAAGCGTTGCGGCGAGTGCAGCGTGTGGTTTTCGATAAGACCGGCACGCTGACTGAGGGCCATCCAGCGTTGCGCCAGATCGTGGCGGTGACCGGCACGGAAGAGGAACTGCTCACACTCGCGGCGGCGGTGGAGGCGGGTTCCGAACACCCACTCGGCCGTGCAGTTGTGGAAGAGGCGTTCGAACGTGGTATCACTCCGCCCCAAGTGGAGGAATTCGAAGCTATTCCGGGTCACGGCGTCAGGGCACGGCTTGGTGATGCCAAGATGATGGTGGGCAGCCCTACCTTTCTTGCGAATCAAGGAGTGAACATCGCGGTCCAAGAGAAGCGCATTAACAAACTCGAAGCAGAAGGCTTAACGGTCGTCGGCGTCGCCAGGCAAGGAGAACTCCTCGGTCTGTTGGCGCTTGGTGACGCGCTGCGACCCGACGCAGCAGATACGGTCCGCCGACTGCACGAGCTCGGCATCCGCACGAGTCTGATCACCGGCGATAACGAGCAGGCGGCGCGCCATTTCGCCAGTGCTGCGGGCATCGAAGATGTCCATGCGCGCGTGCTGCCAGCCGAGAAGGCGGCACTGGTCCGCAAGCTTCAGGAGCATGCCCGTGTGGCAATGGTCGGCGATGGCATCAACGACGCACCCGCGCTGATGCAAGCAGACGTCGGCATCGCCTTCGGAAGTGGCGCCGACATCGCGATAGAATCCGCCGACGTGATCATCCTCAACCAGCGGGTTGGCGCTGTGATCGATGCTTACGAGATCAGCCGTTACAGTTACCGAAAGATCGTGCAGAACGTAGTGCTCGCATTCACGTTCAATGGTTTGGGAATTCCGCTGGCCGCTACGGGATTGGTGCATCCGATCTGGGGCATGGTCGCCATGGCGGCAAGCGTGACCACGATCTTCATTAATTCACTATGGGGCCGCGGCGCTTATTTCTTCGAGGCGATCAAGACAGTCGGCCATGCCCAGAGCCCATCCACCGTAGAGGCAGAAGAGAGACAGAGGCTGCGTCTGCCGGCGTCTGGTCCAGGAGTCGCCCCCGATCAGCATCCCGCGCACTAATGGGAGTTACGAATGGGAGGTTACAGGTATGTATAAATCGGTCACGTTCGAAGTTATTGGTGATCAGCGACTCCACTGTGAGAGCTGCGAAAACCGCGTTACGCGATTGCTCAAAGGTGTGGAGGGCGTGAGCAAGGTTCGCGCTCAATCGAGCAACCAACGCATCGAAGTACTGTTCGACAACGCTCTGCTGGACGATGCAGCGATTGCGCAACGGTTGAGGGCTGCGGGCTACGAGACCAGAGCCGATAGTTCACCAACGGATTCTAGCATTTGAGGCGGGCGTGAAGGCTGCAACTTTAACCTTCACCGTCCGTACTCGTCACAAATTAATCACCAATCCCCTTATGAACCCTTTTGATTATTTTGAGAGCGTTTCAACCACGATAGAGCACCATCCGGTTTTAGCCGTGCTTATTGCGGCGGTTGGAGGATTGCTTTCAACCAGTACTTGACCGTGCACACTCCCTGCGGGCGTAGGGGTTGTCAGTCTTGTAGGATCACAAGTTGAGGGAGCTCCAGAAGGCAAGCGCCGCCGACGGGGTGTGCTACTTTCGTTTTCCTTCTTTTTGGGCGTTGTCTTGAGCCTGCTCGCGCTCGGCGTCGCGGCTTCCCTGGCAGGCAGACTATTCTCGCGCTGGAATGTTGCGTTCGCCTATGGCGTGGCTGTCTTCGCTTTCATCGCGGGATTGGCCGCGATATTCGGTCCGTCGGTGCGCCGACACATCCCGGATCCTGAAGTCAATAAGCGTGGCGGGATGGCGGGCGCGTTTCTATACGGACTCCTCTATAGCGTAGCTACCGTCACCACTTCCGCCGGGCCTTTACTATTACTCCTGACGATTGCCGCAGCCATAGGGCGGCCTGCATACGGTGCAGCCCTTTCGCTCTCTTACGCAATTGGACGCGGATTTCCTTTTCTGCTCCTGGGATTGTTTGCCGGAACTGTCGGTTCGTGGCTGGCTCGGCTAGGACGAGCGAGGCGCATAGCCGAAGTGGTGAGCGGTCTTGCTCTCTTGGTCCTCTCAGTCTACTTCGTAAGACTGGCCCAAACGCTATAAAGGGCATGCCCGTCAATCGAGCACGCCCTCCACGTTTAATCTTAGTCGACTACCCTCTAACTTTTTACGCTCGCCTTGTAGCCCATGTTGTTGATGGCTTCTACGATCTTCTCTCGTGAGGTAGCCGACGAGTCGAATTCCACCTTAGCTTCCTTCTGCTCAAAGCTCACATCGGCCGAGACGACACCGGCCGTCCGTTTTAGCATCGCTTTGACTCCGCTGGCGCAACCTCCGCAGTGCATGCCTTCGATGGCAATCACGACACGCTCTGTCTTCGGAATGGCGATGATGGTATTCGACGCGGTTGGGAGCTGAGCGAGCACTACTAAACCAAAAGCACCTGCGACGGCGATTGCGAATACGCCGACGACTGCGAGAACCATGCGGCGGATGTTTTGGCCGTTCAGACGCGCTACGTGCAGTTCTTGTTGAATCATTTCCTTAAATTCCCTCTCAAAGCGGCACAACTCAACAAGAGTTGCACCTCACAAGATATACGTATTAGTTGATGAAGCGTCAAGGCGAGATGCCTCCTAATTAGAGCGGTGACTCTCTAGGCAAAGGTCGCTGCGAGGAATTCCCTAGCTCCCTCTGGGCCAGTCATTTCCAGCCAAATCGGACCATTGTCCGGTTCCACCGTGAGGCAAAACTGGAGGAAGGGACAACATTGACGCTCAAGGTTGATCAGTTGAGCTAGCTCAGTGAGCCACTCGCCAGTGGCTGGAAAACTATAGGCGTAACCATTTTCTAATTCTCTTACATCGACAACAGCACTTCGTGCCTTCTGAAGTACGTCCCGCCGTCGCTCTTGAAGTTCAGAATCTGTCAAGCTGCATGCTATGGGTAAGCTCATAGTTTCCGTCTTTTTAATGGTCAAGCTCTGGGCGCATACATAATAATTACGACACCCCCGAGCACAACGATGCCACCAATGATATCGAATCGATCTGGCACGCCAAAGATTTTATCCAAGCGGAATCTGCCTTGTGACGCAGTTATCGTTAGCCGAGTTTAGGAATTTCTTTAGTCATGTTTAGCGTATAGGCACACTCCGTTAATGACGCACAGTTACAATTCAGAGATTCGGCTAAAGTGCGTCTGATGTTTTTCAAGCGGCTGAGTAATCTATCTACCTCCATTAGTTTTTGCCGGGCCATCTCCTGACACAATGCGACGGGGGAATCCCTCGTTTCAAACGCTCTGACCAAATCATGTATTTGGCCCAAGTCGAATCCGACTTGTTGCGCCGTTCGGATAAAAGCCAATCGTTCTATAATGTCGAGAGTATACCGCCTGTGACCATGAACCCTCCGCGTAGGCGACAGCAAACCCACACTCTCGTAGTAGCGGATTGCCGAGATATTAATTCCTGCCCGGCGTGCGACTTCGCCAATTGTCAGTTCTCCCATCAGCCCTTCCTTGACCTCAAGTTAACTTGAGATTCTACAATCTCGGGAATTGGTTACTCAACCATGGACTCTGTTTGATCTTTCGGAAGGCATATTGAAGGGATTTCCTGATTTCCTCTTCAATGAAACGATATGAGGATAGCGAAATCTTTACTCTACTTTGTGATAACAGGACTATTCGAGCTTGGCGGCGCTTATCTGGTCTGGCTCTGGCTGCGGGAAAACAAAAGCATTTGGTATGCTTTGGCGGGAGCGGCGGTGTTATTCATCTACGGTACCCTTCCGACGCTTCAGCCAGCTCATTTCGGCCGCGTGCAGGCGGCGTACAGCGGGATTTTCCTGCTACTTGCGCTTTTTTGGGGTTGGGGGCTAGATAAAGTTCGGCCCGACAGGTTTGATATAATCGGTGCAGTCATTGCGTTAGTGGGGATGCTTATCATCATGTATGCGCCTCGCTCGTAAGCGGTACCTGCTGTCGGGGCGCGCCAGACTACCTACCAACCCCATGACATCGACATCGCGACGAATAGTCCTCAGTAGGAATCCTAGACGCGGCCGAAGTTTGCCGGTTGCAATGTTGGGATAACTCCATAAAGAACCAGCATAACGGCGCCCAAGGCGGCGAGCATGATGCTCTTTCCCTCGCGCAACCAAAGCCAAACAAGGTAGCCGCCACCAATCTCACATAGTCCAGCCAGAAGGAAATAGAATACGGACTTGGTAATGAGCATACGCTTGAATGGCCGAGAGAGACTGCCTCGGAGGTCAGCGAGGGGCCCGCCGTGATTGAGGCCTCTTATTCTGCGTCTAAATGCGAGCGGCCTGGCCTATTTCCGCCGGATCTGCACGTTCCCCCCTTGCAGGATCTTGTCGCCGGAGTCGTACCCGGTCTGAAGCAGGATCCAGTATGTGTCCTTGCCCA
>JALZJF010000127.1 GCA_030859905.1 Acidobacteriota bacterium | reverse complement strand
GCTTGCTCCCTTCTCAGCTCCTCTGGAATCATCCAGATTATCTGAAGTCAACAGCTTAACAATCTAGAGGAGATGAATTAATGGGAATATTTGACAAAATGTTTGGACAGGGTGCTCAGAAGGCCGGCGAACAGCCAAAGTCTGGAGAGCGCTTCAGCGAATTGAAACGAAAGTACCAGACCGTGCTCACCACCGCGGATCAACAGCACGTCCAGTTTCAAAACCTGCACGTGCAGGACAATAAGCTGTTTATTAAAGGTACTGCGCCAACAGAAGAGGCGAAAAGCAAATTCTGGGATCAGGTCAAGCTCGTGAGCCCGACTCAGGACGACATTACGGCTGACATCACTGTTGACTCAACCCGCGCGGTAGGGGCTGCTGTCGGAGGTGCGCAGGGGGGTCAGACCTATACGGTGAAATCCGGGGACACGCTTTCCGCGATCAGCAAGCAGTTCTATGGAGACTCGAATGAGTACATGCGCATCTTCTACGCGAATCGCGACAAGCTCAATGATCCCGACAAGATTCAGGTTGGCCAGCAACTGACTGTGCCTGCTAAAACGTAAGGTTCGGGTGATAATCGATGGCCAGGTCACCGGGGAGTAGGCGGGTGCTTGCATCCGCCTCCCCGTTCAGAAACAGGAGGTTAAAACCAAATGGATTGGATGAATCAACTCAGTGGAGTATTGCGGCAATACACTGGCGCCGCGGCGGCGCCGGCCCTGTCTAATGTACAAGATGATTTTGATCAGATCGCTCAGAGCGCGCCACCGTCAGAGTTAGCTGACGGCCTGGCTGCCGCCTTTCGCTCCGATAAGACGCCCGACTTCGGTCAGATGGCCTCCCAGTTATTCAGCAACTCTAGCGGTCAGGAGCGTGCTGGTATTCTCAACACGCTGATCAGCGTCGCTGGTCCAATGATTCTTTCACAGGTTTTATCACGCCGACCTGACTCCAGCGCCGGCGGCGGCTTATCCGGTTTGATCGATATGTTAACCAGTGGGCAACAGATCCGGATCACGCCTGAGCAAGCTGAACAAATTCCAGCTGATGCAGTGCGGGAGATTGCGGCTCAAGCCGAAAAGAAAGACCCTTCCGTGATTGATCAAGTCAGCAACTTTTATGCTGAGCACCCGACGCTTGTTAAAACGCTCGGTGCGGCGGCACTGACAATCGCCCTTTCTCAGATTGCCCAACGGCAACAGGATGGTAATAAGTGACACTTCAAAGCCAAGTACAGATGGTGAGGTGCTCCCCATTTTTTCAGACAAAAGAGCGATTCGAATAGGGTAATATTCTCACTCCACGCCGTTCTCCTTTTGCCGTAGTCAACGCAGCCGGGGGTCTGTAAACCAAGCGGACTTCCGGCCGTTGGGCATTTTGTTGATAAAGCACCTTACTACCCATCAAAAGCCATCAAAGTCCTTTGAGTGCGTTGGGACACATAACGGAGTATACTTCCAGTTGTAGCCCTCGCAGATTTGGCTTCGCCCAATTGAACTCTTCACTGTCTCATCAAAGGAGGTTTCACCAATGTCTTCAGAAGCTTCCCGCCCAGTCGGAAACTGGCTGCTTGACGCTCTTTCTTCTGACGGTTATGAACGGCTGGTTGGGCATCTGGAGCCCGCCCAATTTTCGCTGGGCGAAGTCATTTATGAATCAGGCGCACAGATGGAGAATGTCTTCTTCCCCACGACTTCTCACGTCTCTTTGCTCTACACAATGATTAATGGCGCGACTGCTGAAATGGGCCTGGTGGGTAACGAGGGAGTGGTCGGCATCTCTCTATTTATGGGTGGCGACACCACACCCAACCGGGCAGTAGTTCAGGGTGCCGGCGATGCCCTCAAGCTGCAACGGGAGGCAATGCGATCAGAGTTCAGTCGGGGGAGCGAGTTTCAATATCTGTTGCTGCGTTATACGCAATCTCTCATCACTCAAATCTCGCAGACTGCGGTTTGCAATCGTCTTCACTCGGTCGAACAGCGTCTTTGCCGCTGGTTATTAATGACCAGGGACCGCACCCAGTCGGATGAGTTGCAAATGACTCATGAGTTCATCTCAAACATGCTGGGAGTGCGCCGCGAAGGCGTTACGCATGCCGCCCATGGTCTGCAACAGCATGGATTGATCAGCTACGTCCGTGGTCACATTCAGATTCTCGACCGCAAGGGACTGGAAACCTGTGCTTGCGAGTGTTACTCAGTCGTCAAAGATGAAAACGATCGCTTGCTCAGTCTGGGTGACCGCCGAAGGGCGCCGAGGAGAATCGGCACGGACCGACGGTCCTCTGACGAAGAAACTGGCAGTTCCTGGCCCACATTGCTTAACTAATCCTAAGTTGTTGGGTTCTATATGTGTGCTGGCGCACCGAACAGGGAACAAGATTGATCTATCCTCTTTCACTTTTAGGTTTGGAGGCATGGAATGGCTGAGGAGCAACTCACGATCGAAGCGCAAGAGGCTCTTGACGAGCTGTGGGCCGAGCAGATAATTCAATTCAAGCTCGCGGGTCGGAAGGTCGAGGCTGGTGGAGAACCCGGTCACTACACTTTTCACTTTTTTGACCCCCGGATACCTTCGCTGTTTATTTATTGGAACCCTGGGAAGGAGTCGTTTAAGACGGCCGTTCGAGAGGTGGTTGGGCGTACCGTCGGAAAAAGGTCACGAGCTAAGAGCGCCGGCCACAGCCTAGGCGCTCACTGACTCTCTCTAAACGTGTTAGAAAGTGATGAAGTTAGGTTTGGAGGCGGCGATCGGAATCGAACCGATGAATAAAGGTTTTGCAGACCTCTGCCTTACCACTTGGCTACGCCGCCGTGAAGCAAGCATGAAGGAGGCGGAAGTATGAAGCCTAAAATTTCGATGAAAGCCGGGCTTTCATTCTTCATCCTTCCGCCTTCATCCTTTGATATTGGAGCGGGAGACGAGATTTGAACTCGCGACCCTCGCCTTGGCAAGGCGATGCTCTACCACTGAGCTACTCCCGCTTTGGAGTTTCGATTCTACGTATCCCTTTAGTGTTGTCAAGCGAGGTGGTATCCCGTACTGGTTCAGTTTCGCAGTACGAGTTGCCAAACAGTCGCAGTGTCGCTGTGGCCATACCGGCTCCTTAGAAACAGCTCAACCACGCCACGGCTTTGCCGCCCGATGTGAGGCGGTGGCTCTGCCCCGCCGGCCGGTTGCCGTCTTCACTCGGGCTGCGCCCCTGGTTCGGGCTCTGCCCTTGACGACAGTTGTAAGATTGCACTGCATGGATTTGCGACTCATAGAAAGTCATTTGCGGATAGCCGGTCAACCAATTCACTCCACGTCTCGGAAATCACAGTCACACCTTAAAACCAAAGGGGCGAAGCCCGAACCAGGGGCATAGCCCAAGTGGTTAGTGCAGCCGATCAGCGGGGCAGAGCCACCGCCTCACATCGGACGGCGAAGCCGTAGCGACGACCGCATGGCTGCCTTACACGGCTTATGCCAAAACTCGATTCATTCTTCAGTAAAGTTGTACCTGATTACGCCGGAGACTTTCACTGGTTTGCCTTTTGCTTTAGTTGGCGAAAACTTCGCTCCGCGTGCGGCGACCACTGAAGCTGCCTGGAGTAACGGATGTCCTGATAGAGCGCGGGCAGAAACAACGTTGCCCTTTTCGTCCACCAGTACCTGCACCACTATCGTACCCGACGCCCTGGTTTGCTTTGCTATTGGCGGGTAAGCAGGCTTGGGAAGGCTGATGGCCTTACCGTTTAATACGCCACCTTTAATAGTCGTCCCCGAAGCGACATTCTCGTCGGTGTTGATATCAATGTCTGCATTGCTATTGAGGTTGCCATCTTCGCGGTCGCTGCTTTGGTTAGAGATGTTGACTGTCTGGCCGCCATCAGTTCGAACGACCCCTTTTGTCAAGCGCCAGACACTGTTGCTTCTAATAAGATTCACTTCATATTGGCCTTTTGCTTTCGTACCCTCGACAGACATGACGAAGGCAGCCGTGCCCGAGCCATCGGCGCTGGTGCTGTAGGCGCCAAGTGGAAATCCGGTGTCCTTGATCTCTCCTAAGTGCTCCTTGACCTCTTCGTTTCTCTTAAGTGCGTTGACCGCCACGGTGTAAGCCTCCGAGGATTTCAAAGTCCTTTCCGCGAACTGGTAGCCGAAATAGATCGCAACAGCAAGTCCACCTCCTAACACCAACAGTATGATAGCAATGATCAGGATGATCTTGCCGCAACCTGATTTCTTTGCGGGCTGGGCCATTGGTCCACCCATCACCGGTGTTGGTGGCGCGCTGTAGGGAGGGGGACTTCCATATATGGGCGGTGGCTGAGGCTGAACGGGAGCTCCACATTTTGGACAGAATCTGTTGAACGACTCCACGGCATGGCCGCAGCTAGTGCAAATCATGTCTAGTCTCCTGGGTATGCTGTCTTCAACGAAAGCTCCGGCAGTGAAATCCCCCAAATCTTGCGCGCGCAAGCATAATCCGCTGGGGTCCAAGCGACAAGCGAAACTTACTGTACTGGAACGCGGGCATCTGGCCCGCAATGATCGCGCAGCGCGAACAAGCCTTTGGGCAGCTCTCGGCCCAGTCAATCTTCTTGCGTGTTGACTTCCTGGGCAAGACCTCTTAACGTTTTGTTTCTTCCGACGATCAAATACGAGCCGGTCGCTACCGCTCGCGGTGCTGACAGAGTGTTTCTTCCGACGATCAAATACAACCCGGTCGCTACCGCTCGCGGTTCTGACAGAGTGTTTCTTCCGACGATCAAATACGAGCCGGTCGCTACCGCTCGCGGTTCTGACAGAGTGTTTCCTCCGACGATCAAAATACGAGCCGGTCGCTACCGCTCGCGGTTCTGACAGAGGGTTTCTTCCAGCCTGGCGCAATCATTCATGCAGAGAAGGAGTTCCAAAATGTTCAACTGCTCAAAGGTTAAACTGATTCCCGTCGCCAGATCTGCGGCCTTAACGACTCTGCTGATAATTCTGCCGTTGGCAGCAACGGCCCAACAGGGCTACCAGAAGCCATCGCAAGATGTCCTGGACATCCTTTCTGCGGCCGTGACTCCGACTGCGTCGGTAAGTCCAGCGCGCGACACGATGCTGCTTGCCACCGGCCTTCGTTATCCACCCATCGCTGATCTGGCGCAGCCGATGTTGAGACTCGCGGGCCTCAGAATCAACCCCAATACCAATGGCCCGCACCGGTATCAATATGCAGTGGCGCTGGCTCTCAAACGAATTAGTGATGGCTCCGAAATCAAGATCGATCTTCCGCCCGGCGCGAAAATTGGCGCGCCACAGTGGAGTGCAGACGGAAAACAGTTTGCCTTCACGAATATCACGAACTCAGGAATCGAGCTTTGGGTTGGCGATAGCAGCAGCGGAAAGGTTCGAAAGCTAAAAGCCATCGCCATCAACGCTGCTGAGGGCGATCCGTTTCAGTGGATGCCTGACAATCAAACCCTGCTGGTGCAACTCGTGATTGCAAAGCGGCGCCCAGCGCCCGCACCGTCGAGTGTGCCACGCGAGCCAAACTGGCAGGAGAGTTCAGGCAAAGTGGGGCCGGTGCGCACCTTCCAGGATTTGCTGAAGACTCCTTACGACGAGGACTTGTTCGAGTATTACG
>JALZJF010000123.1 GCA_030859905.1 Acidobacteriota bacterium | reverse complement strand
TGGCCCAATACACGGGATTCTTCTCCGGACAGCGAGTCGTTGACCTGAGTGGTTTTGCTGGCCAATCGGTGAAGGTTCGTTTCCGGTTCACCAGCGACTTGCTGATTTCAGCTCCGCTCTTCCTCGGGTGGTTCATCGACGATATTCAGATCCAGACGGCAAACTTCGCTCCGATTGGGACGGTGAACAGTTCCACATTTGAGTTCAACGTAACCAATCGAGCGAGTGGAACCTACTACTATCGGATCGCCGGTCTCTTTGGCGACCTGTGCACCGAGGTTGGTCCATACTCCAACATTCGCCAAATCACGGTGGATCGCCAGGGTGGACAGCAGCCGGTGGCTCCAACCGCCAGTTTCACAGCGATGCCGAATCCGGCGGAGGTCAACCAGACCGTGAACTTTGACGGCTCCGCCTCAAAGGACAACGATACCGTCGGGTGCAACCCGGGAACGGATGCGAATAAATGCATCGTAAGTTACTTCTGGTCCTTTGGGGATGGGATGACCCGAACCACCACAGGTCCAACGACGACCCACTCGTACGCTGCAGCGGGAACATACCGGGCCACGCTGACAGTCACCGACAACGACGGTCAGACCGCCAGCACCGAGCGATTCATCACAGTTAACGACGGTGGTCCTAAGCCGGGCGAGCAGAAGGTCACGGGGGGCGGTTGGATCCCAGTTCCGGGTGGCCACGGAAACTTCGGGTTCAATGTCACAAAGAAAGGCAATTCGGGTTTTTCTGGACACTTGACCTACCACGACAAGACGGGGGCGACGAAAGTGCAAAGCGAAGGCATCACCTCGCTCATAGTCACTGGCAACAGCGCCCGATTCCAGGGTCCTTGCACTGTTAACAAGGCCTCCGGCTTTACCTGCACAGTGGACGTCACCGACAACGGCGAGCCGGGTTCAAGCGACTTCTTCCAGATTCGCGTGACCAACGGTTACGACAAAGGCGGAACCCTGGGAGGAGGAAACATCAAGATACATAACTAAACTAGCCCGTCGAATGAGGGGCCGGTCTCAAGCCGGCCTCTCTGAGAGATGCGCCACTAAAAGGGCTAGAGAAACTCCATGTGCCAGTCCCGGCCTAAGTGCCGATGATCGCTCGATAGCAAACCAGAAGTTGTGGTTGCTAGGTTGCGGTCGAAGCTATCGACTTCGACCGCACAACCTCTACCGAGCAGTCCGCACGCGCCGCGGCTGCCGACGATACGCTCCCAAGGAGTAGCCGGTCTATTCCTCGCACGCCTTCGCGCCGACGAAAGTACAATCCGCTCCCCAGCTTTCTGCTTCTTTGACGATCCCGTCCTTAGGGTTACCTCTCCTAACCATCACCGAAGCATTAAGACCAGTGGCTCGGAGTTGAGAGCATCGCCGCCGTTGCCGCCGACTCGACGCCCGTCAAGATCACTACAGGCGCGCTCTGCTCACTGCTGAGCAGCACAAGATCGCTCAAGGCATCCACGCTCAGTCTCATCGGCAGGCCGGCTACCGGACCGCCTCCCTCTACATCCATCGACAAAACACCACGGTGTGCTGCTCCGTGGGGGAATGTCCCGCCTGCAATCGTGTCTGCCGCCGCGAACTGCCCCACTATTACGTGCAGTTGGCGCTTGCCCGAATCAATGATCAATAGATTATCCGTCGGCACACTCGACACCCTCGCGCAGACCAACTGCGTCGCCCCCCGCCACCGTTCACTCGACGCTTCGTCGCTCCGCCACTCCGCTAGTCTTTGACTGACCTTTATCCTGCGACTTGCCTGAACTCCCTCGCCTTCCCGTCTCTCTTGACTCACGTCCCGTTCCTGACTCAGCAGTTGTACCGCCCCGTCCTCCGTCAGCACGGCGATGTCTGACTGCGGCTCTCAGAAGGTGAACGGCTCTTTGTGGTCAGAAAGCCTGTCCAGGACCAACCCCGCCGTCTTTCACCTTGGTTGCGCTTTAGCTTTTTCTAGAGAACGGATACGGTCGTGTGCCTCTTTTACCTTCATAAATTGACGCTCAAGGATTGCTCGCAAATCAGATGGAAGGTCCATCTTTAGAGCTTCCTCATAGCTTTCCACCGCAGAATCTTCGCCACGTTCGCATTCGGAAATAACGGCACCCTCATCTTCTCCCGTGACCGCAGATTTAATGTTTATCCAGCCGCGATGCAAGGCAGCGGCGGTGCTTCCTGTCTCTTCAGGATCTCCACCCGATCTCCGCACCTCATTCTGCAATTCCGCTGCGAATTGCCCGCGTTGCTGTGAGTAGGTATTGAAGAGCGTGGTAAGTTCTGCGTTCTTGACTCCTTCGGCGGCAGTGCGAAAACCGTTCTGACCGTCCTTACAGGTTTCTACCAGGTTGTTCAGAGTCGCAATCACCTCATCCTTATCCATAGCCATTAGTTTTTCCTCCTCGAAAGATAATCTCATTTCATGACGCTCGCGCTATTACAAGCAGCTGAGCTACCCCAATCCACAGCAGATAACATCTTCAGCAAACCCTATCTAAGGCGGGTTGCATAGTGCGACCCTGCAGCAGATTGGTACTCTCAACAATGTCTTGCGCTAGGTGAAGATTGAGAGGCAATGCCTGTGCCGTCGACCCATCGAGTTTACTGGCGCTGAGACTTCAGCAAATGTGTGTTTGGAGGATCCTCGTGGAATCTCACCCACGCAGAACTGCATTGGAATAATTCGGTCTAAGAAGGAGAAAAGGCCAGGGATTCGCATGGAGGCACTTTGACGCTGCTGAAAACCGAAAGGCTGGCTTTGGTCGGCCCTCTGCTGCCTAGTTTCTTAGGTTACTTAGCGTTTTCACATGGTCTTTAATGGCTCAGTGTGTCTGAGTAATCCGCAATGCGCACGATCATTCTCTTCTCGGGGCACTAACCGTGGATGCGCAGGGTTGCATAGTCAACGGTTATGGCACCGTAAGACAGGGAGAGTCCCTCGACTTCTGGTCGGGCAAAACGGTAAGTCTGCTCGTGAAAGAGAGGAAGAAGCAGTCTATCCCGCGCGATGATTTCTTCGATCTGGCGATAGATGGCGTGCCGCGCCGCCGGAGATGTTTCTGATCGTCCCCGTGCTATCAGACGGTCCACTTCGGCTGAACCACATAACTTTCCTAACAACCCCTCTTTACTGGCCAGGATGTTAGCGAAGGTGTCGGCATCCGGATAATCAGCGCCCCAGCGCCCAAGCACCACGTCGACGGAACTTTGGGATAACGCCTCCAACAATCCTTCCATGGTCTTATTCACGGTGCGAATTGTTATCTGGCGATCACTAGCAGAGCGCGAGATCTCCCGCGCAAGAGCAGCATATTCTCCAAAGAACACCGGGTTAACGGCGGCGGTCAATTCGATTTCCACGTTTGGCCCTTCGGGCGCTGATGCGGATGCAAGAGGCATTCTGGGGGTGTATGCAGAGTCATGACCAAGCAGTCCAGGCGGAATGAGTCCATGCGCCGGGACGGCCAGCCGTCCCAGGGTCTGACGTACCACGCTCGCAACGTCGATTGACCGCGCCAGGCTCTGGCGCAGGCGTTTGTCTTTCAGTGGTCCGCGGTGACAGTTGAATGCTGCGTAGTAAGTCAGGAGATTCGGGATCTCGTGATAACCGGACGCAAACTCAGGCTCGCGGCGCAGAGCCTCTGCGTCCGCAGGCAACAGGTCCGACGCCAGCGAGAATCGACCGGCGCGGAACTGGGAGAGGATGTCCGCCGGGGCAACACCAAAGTTGAAGATGAGTCTTTCAATCTTAGGATAGCCACTGCGCCAATAGGTTTTATTTCGTTCGAGTTCGAGGCGAACGCCTGGCTCAAACTTCACCACGCGAAAAGGGCCAGTGCCCACGCTGCCCTCCTGCCAGCTTCCCCCGAACTTGTCACTACCCTCCGGAACGATGGCCGCTGCGTGATAAGAAATGAGGGCCGGGAAGAATGAGACCGGCTCATCGAGCTCGATCGTAAACTCGTCGGCCGAGTGAATACGAAAGCCTGCCAGGTCAGACTCCTCTCCGTTGAGAAGGGCCCTCGCGCCGCGAATGGACGAATAGAAGAAGCGGCCAGTGCTGTCGGGATTCAGTAGTAGCCTCTCGAACGAGTAGCGAACGTCACGCGGTGTCAGTTTGCGTCCACCATGGAACCTGACATCATCGCGGAGGCGAAAACGATATCTCCTACCCCCCTGCTCAGCCGTGAAATCAGTCGTTAGCCAGGGAACGATCCTCGCGCCGCCGACGTCTCGAGTTAGCGTTTCAAAGATGCTCGGCAGCACCTGTGAATCTTCTACGGTGCCCGCCAGCGAGGGATCGATGTGGTGCAGCGTTCCGGTAATCGGGACCTCAATAGTCCCACCGCCGGCCCGTAGGGCGTCGGTCGCTTTGGCCACCGATTCTAATCTGCTTACCTCGGCATAGTTCACATATGGCGCGCTACCACGAAGAGTGAGGCCGAGAACTTTTGAATTGGCAAGGCGATAATCGATGTCGTGAAACAGGGGTAACACCATTCCTGATTCCTGCAAAAAACTCTCGTACTTCCTGTAAAGTGATGCTCTAACACCGGGACGGCTTTCGGTGCGCGCCTCTTCGAGAATCTGATCCCCGTCGGCCGAGGAGATGTAAGCGCGGTAAAGACCCACACGCGAATGGAAGAGACCATAGGTAAAGTCGTCGGGATCATCATAGTCAGCATTCCACCTGCCGATGAACAGATCTATTCCAGTACTATTCTGAAAGGATTCCAGGTAGGAGGCCATCGAGGGAGTTGCGACCTCCACTTTCACGCCGAGCTCCGACCAGATCGAGAGCAGAGCTGTCAGCAACGACTTATATCGATCCAGGAACAGAGGATGCGCGGCTGCCCTGAGGGTGATTGGATCGCTGATGCCGGCTGAACGCAGCATTGATGAGGCTTCGTCGCGAGTGAGTGTCTGGCGCCGCCTGCCCGGATCAAACCCAAGCATCCCCGGTGGAATCAGGCAGACGGCAGGCTGCGCAAAGCGCCCCAATGCTTGCCAAACCAGATCGTGCGTGCGCACTACCCCTGAGAGTGCCAGACGAAAGTCCGGGTTCTGGGCGACTGAGCTACTCGTGGAATTGAATATGAGGAAGTAAGTATTCTTGCGCGGAGACTCAACCAGGCCCCCACGAAAGCGCGGGTCGCGGAGAAACTCTTCAAGATCCTGGGGCGATAGATCACGTGCGAGGTCAATCGAGCCCGACCGCAACCCTGAAGCTATCTCTGAGGCGCTTAGCCCTGCGCGAAATTCAACCTCATCAAGAAACGCTGATGGACCCTTCCAGTATCTTCCGTTGCACTCAAGCAATATGCGGTCAGCGCTGTACGAGGCGATTCGAAAGGGACCGGTGCCAATAGGAATAGGATTGGTCTTTCCGTCATCAATGTCGAGGGTGATACCGGTCTTGTAATCTGTTAGCAGAGAGGGATAGATGGAAAGCGGGTCAGGCAGTTGTATTTCCAATTTGTAATCTGAGTGGACCAGAATTCCAGATAGCTCCTGGTCATTACTTTTAGTGAATTCCGCCGCGCCGCGGATCGCCGCGAGACCCGGAGGTAGCTCACGAGCGACACGAATGCTCCGCTCGAAGGAATGCTTCACAGCCTGAGCGGTCAGGGCCTGGTCATTCTGGAAACGGACGTTTTCTCGGAGTGTGAAGAAGACTGAAGTGCCGTCGTCGGACACTTCCCATTTCTCACAGAGAGCCGGAATCAAGTTGCCTTCCAGGTCTGTGGCTAAGAGGGTCTCAAAGACGTTCGCCAAAATCTCCTGCTCTTCAACCAGTTCCATATTGACGGGATTGATATCACCGAGCGGAGTGGCCAGCGCCACGACCAGTCTGCCTCCTTTTGCTATCTCATCCTGGCGTTCAGTTTCCTTTGCTGCCGGAGCCAGCGAAGCAGCCTCTTCGAGGTAATCGTTGGCTTTCTCATACTCTCCACGCAGGTTCGCGAGCGTGGCAGCCAAAGACAGCACGTGCCTGAGGCTATCCTTGTCTCCCGCCGTGCGTGCAGCTTCCATAACCTGTTGGACCAATCGGGTTGTCTCCTCGACCTTTCTAGCCTGCCAGGCAGTCTCGGCGGCAAGCAGGAGTGCAGTCACGGCCCGGGAGTTAAGGCTCTCACGTTCCAGGATCCGTCCTGCCGCTTCCGCCTCTTTTAATGCGGCATCTAAGTCTCCAGCCATTCGGTGTGCCTGGGCCAACAGCATTCGCGCTTCGCCCTCCAGCGCAGGATCACCTTCCCATTCGTCATCGAGAAACTCGAGTACTGTGCGGGAGGCTCGGGCTGCCTCTTCGCTGCTGAAAGCATCGAGCGCGGTCTTGGCCATGCGCAAGCCATACTCCACTGTCTTGTCGGGGACGTCGCCCTGGGAGAAGTGGTGGACGAGCTGTGGGTAAACTCGCTCAAGTCGTCCCCCGTGACGCTGCTCGACCGCCTCAGCATATTTACGATGCAACGACCTTCGCTTGCGCCGCGAAATTGCGCCGTATAGCACGTCACGAACGACACCACTTGAGAAAGTCAAGCGATCACCACGTGACTCCCGCTCTTCCTCGAGGATTCCCTCTTCTACCAGACGGTCAATCGCGTCCTCAACATCCTTGCCCCCGGTCAGCGCTTCCAGGTCGCGAAAGCCAAAAGCTTTGCCAATAATTGAAGCAATCGAAAGAATCTCACGCAGCTCCTCAGGCAGGCGCTCGATACGTTTTTCAACCGCTTCCTGGATTGTGGCCGGCAAATCACCCGTTGAGAGATCAGTGGCCGCACCCAGACTCCAGGCTCCTGTTTGGTCCTTTGAGATGCCGCCGGAATCAAGAAGCGAACGAACCAGTTCTTTCGTGAAGAATGGGTTGCCCTCAGTTCCTTCATAGAGTTTCTCCACGAGGCTGTGGGCTAGTTTAGGACCGCCAATGAGTGTTTCGAGAAACAGGCGATGTTCTGCAGGTGAGAACGGTCCAAGCGCGATTGCCGAAAAACGGCGGTCTCCGCGAAAACTATCAAGCATGCGAAGCAGCTGATGGGAGCGGTCTACCTCGCTTGAGCGGTAGGTACCCACGATCAGTGTAGGTGTCGGTCCTAATCGTCGAACGATGTATTGCAATGCCTCGATGGATATCTCTGCCGCATGAAGATCTTCGAGGAAAAGAATGAGCGGCTTTCCCGCTGCAAGACGTGTGAGTGTTCGCGCCAGCAGCTCAAAGATCTGGGTGCGGTTCTCAGGTCCTTGCGATCCGCCAAGCGATCCCCCGGTCTGGGCCAACTTTGAATCGCCAGTCGCGGAGGCGCGAATCTCACTGATCTCGGTAAGCATGGGAAACAGCGAAACGAGATCAGGGGCAACGTCCGAAAGTTCTATCATGTTGTCAGGAGAGCTGGACGTATCCTTTTGTCGGAAGTACTCCTGAATGGCTTCACAAAAGCCCTGGTAGGGAAAGGCGCCATCCTGCTCAATTGATCGACCATGAAGCACCAGTAGTTTGCGGGCTTTCGCCAGGTTCTCGATCTCGTCAAGGAGTCGTGTCTTACCCACTCCGGGCTCACCCGAAACCACGACAAACTGGCATTCACCACCAATGGCGGAATTGAGTCGCTTCTGCAACTCAGCTTGTTCTTTCTCTCGGCCTATGAACGGAGAGAGCGCCACACGCGGCAGCATCAGTGTCTTCGTCAACATCACTGATTTGCCAAGATCGCTCTGGTGCAGTCGGGTCTGGCACCGCCGTAGAGAATCGGCGACCTCACTCGCGCGCTGTGATCTTTTCCCAGGATCCTTGGCTATGCAGGTTAGTATGACTTCCTCGAGATCTTCATTGATGTCGGCACCCAATAAGCGCGGCGGCTGGGGAATCTCATGAACTATGCGATAGAGAATTGACTGGAGCTCACCTGAGAATGGCGGTTCGCCGGTAAGACACTCGTACAGCACAGTGCCGAGAGAGTAGATGTCCGAACGATGGTCCACACCGCTAGCCGCGACCTGCTCTGGGCTCATGTAGGAGAGCGTGCCGGCAATGGTTCCGGTCTTGGTGATACGACTCTCGGTCGCCCCTCGGGCGAGACCAAAGTCCATGATCCGAACTCTGACTCTGGCGCCATCCTCACGCACCACCATGATGTTCTCCGGTTTGATATCACGGTGAATGACGCCGCGTGAGTGGCTGTATTCAAGTGCTTCGGCAACCTGAATCCCGATGTCGATAACCTCGCCAAGCGTGAGCGCGCCTTCGCGCTGGAACCAGCGCATATTTGTTCCCTGGACGACGGGCATGACAAAGAATAGTGATCCTTCGTGCTTGCCAAAGTCGAAGATCGGCACAACCGCGGGATGATCCATCTGGGCCACCAACTGCGCTTCGCGCTGGAAGCGTTCTTCCATTTCTGGGCTCAGCAGTGTTGGAGGAATAAGCTTGATCGCTACTTCGCGGTTCAGTAAGGGATCATGCGCCCGATAGACGACGCCCATGCCTCCGCGACCCAACTCCGCCCTTATGTCGTATCGGTTAGAAAGCCTTTGACCGATCATCTTCCCTCCATGAAGAAACAAGTCGAAAAGTTGTGAAAGTAAATCGTGAGTGTTTTGTGAGGCGTGAGAAAAGGGAGGCCTCGCTAAGGCACTCTTTTCACTGACCTAAGCGGACACGGAAGTTGTAATAATAGGCCACGCCTTTACGGAATGTATAGTGGCGCGGATGAAACGGTACTGGTGCAGTGCACTTGTGCGAATTTTATGCACTCCGCGCGGGGCTACGGTGCTCATTGAGGTTTCGATCCAAATAACCAAGACATCCCGAATCCCGGAAGGCTTCAATTTAGTAGCCGAAGGTGGCCCCTTCGCGAGGCCGAGGGCACAGCAAAGAAATGTTCTGACTCTGAAAGATTTTAGGTCTCGGCGTGGAAATTTCAGGTTTTAACCCGATGTGCCGATAAGAATTTCGGCCTTCGTAGATCGCAACGGGGCGGTAGCATGATTTGGCCGCTTGGCTGCAAGCTTCGCCTGGGCCAACTCTTCCAAACGTGCTAGTTGAGACTTGATTTCATGCCGCACGCAACCCTTTCTTCTTCGGCGTTGCGTAGCGTTTTTCTACACTCGGTGGTCTTTTTTGTTGGGACACTGCGGCGGGATTAATTATTCGATTGCCGTATTTATAACATAGCAGTTGACTTACCGTCGGATTTGAGATAGAAACTCATCACTTCAGCGACAACCAGACATCACTTCCAGAGTTTACTGCCAAGGAGGCATACCCATGAAGAAGTTCTTTATCATTGCCGCGCTTGTATTCGCGGCAGCGTCCGCCACTTTAGGTCAAACGCCAGACAAACCAACAACCAAACCAACAACCAAACCAACAACTACACCAGCGACTACGCCAGCGACCACGCCAGCGACCACGCCAGCGACCACGCCAGAAACGCCAGTGGGGGAGAAAGTGGCATCAGCCGGCGCCGTCGAGCAGGCAATAATGCAGTTCGAGAACGAGCGGCTTGCAGCCACCCTAAACAACGACCCGGCGTACTTCGAGCGTGTCCTGGCCGATGACTACATGGGCACGGGCCTGAGCGGCGAGGTCGCGGACAAGGCGCAGACGATAGCCAACACGAAGGCAGGGGACCCTAAGTTTGAGTCTCTCAGCTATGAGGACCAGAAGGTGCGCGTCTATGGGGACACGGCGGTGGCTACTGGCCGCGCGATACTGAAAGGGAAAATCCAAGACCAAGACATCAACGGTCCAGTCCGCTTTACAAGAGTCTACGCGAAGCGAGACGGCAATTGGCAACTTGTCGCCTTTCAGGTGACGCGCGTTGCTAAGCCGTAGGCACCGTAACGACAGAGGTGTACGACTCGCGCAACATTCCCTTGCGATGTTCAAATCAAGGAAGCGGATTAGACTCCTGACCTGAAGCGGGGGTCTTTTTCGTATTATTTATTTGCTACGTAGAACTCGTCTAGATATTGAATGACTGCTGTGATTCTGTCGGACAGATATTCTTCGGCAGAGTTAGACTTGGTGTACTGACTGAGTATTTTGTTGATGCGTTGGGATGGAGCCATAGAATAAAAGTTAATAATGCGGCGGCCAAAGCGGGCATGGACGAGAAGACCGCGCGGAAGTATTTACGGCTGGGCAGGGCCGCCGAGCCAGTTGCAGCAGACGCGGAGTTATTGCACGAGAGCGGACAACTGTGTCGGAGTTTGGCAAGAGTTGGAAGAGCTCTTGGAGCGAGAACCAGGCCTCGAGGCGCTGACGTTGCTTGCCGGCACCGATTCGAATGGACCGCTGTCTGCCGCGCTGCTCACTGCTTTGCCTCGCGGTCGCTTCCCGACCAACGGGATCGAGCTGATCGCGCCACTTGTACATCAGCCTGCGATCGAGGTCTAGTTCTGCAGCCAGCGCCACGATGCTGTCGCATTGCTTCAGTCGCTCGACCACCATCCGCTTGAACTCGTGCGGATACCTTCCCACTCGTCTCTTTGCCACTTGCAGCTCCTTACTCTGCTAAGAGTGCCAAACAATCAGTGTCTCAATCTAGGGGTTCAGTCCAAACTAACAAAGGCATCCATAATGGATGCCCTAAGTTATTGCAATTATGGTGGAGCCGAGGTGGATCGAACCCCTGACCTCATGACTGCCAGTCTGAAACAGGTTGTTTCCTCTAGTTTCTCTCTGTTCCCACTAGTGCTGATTCCTTAGAATTCAGGCCTCATCTCGGAGAGCGGAAGCTGATCAATAATCAACTTAGCGGCAAACCCGCCCTTCTTCGATTACAGTGTCAATCTCTGATGTCAAACGCATAGTCTCGTTCAATGCGGAAACGATGCGTTGGTAATGCGTAAGGTCGTCGTATGTGAGTTTGCGACCCTTGCGATCCTTCACCACTTTTGGCAAACCTGATAGCCGCCGACGTAAAAGGTCCAAACTTCGGGCGGCACACCTTCGAAGAACTGGTGGCGATTGATCCAGACCCTTCCTTCATCTGAGTCAGGCTCACCTGGCGCGGTGTACCGCACCTTCTCAACCCCATTGTCGCCAGCGACCGGGATAGGTTGTGATGGGAGGATTGTGCTGTTCCATTAGATGAAGGCCGACCAATTCGGAACCGCGCGAGCTGAGGTCGCGGAATAGCTCGGCATTGGAGGTGAGCGGCAATCGCGGGAAGTCCATCTTTAAAAATTGCGCGTAACGAATGCGGTAAGTCGGCGAAAAAAGGACCGCGTACAATGACCGTCTGCGCTGTGTCGCGACATGAAGCGCGGCGTCAAAACGGATTCACGATCTCGACGCCTGTCGCTTGTTTGAGCGAATTGTCAAAATCTTCCGTGTAAAGGCGCGTGATGCTGCCTTCCATGCACGCCGCGACGATCATCGCGTCCCAGAACGAAAGGTTGTGGCTTGCCGTCAATTGTTCGGCACGCACAAAGACGTTCTCTGAAGGCACGATTAGCTTCCACAGCACGCGCAATTGCTCCAACTCGCCCCACGCCTGCGCTTGCGTGTAACCGACTGCCGTGAGTTTGCGCGATGCGGCGATGAACTCACAGGCGACTTGCCAAAGCAGCGCGCCGTCTGTCAGGTTGGAGGCGAGCGAGCGCGCCTTTTGCTGCTTAACAGAGTCGCGTGGGTCAACGCGCGTAGATCAAAACATTCGTGTCAACGGCGTTCATGCATCTCGTCACGGGTCAGACGGGGAGCGTCGGAACGAAGCGGGTGCGCGTCCCAGCTTGCGAACAATTCGCGTAAGGCCCGTTCACGCTCTTCGTCGCTCGTTGCCGTCGGCGGCAAAACGTAAGAAACATGCACGGTTATTTCGACTTCCGCGTTTTCCGACACATTCAACTTCTCGCCGTTTGATATAGGCACGAATGCTCCATCCCTGTAGATTGCTTTTAGTCTGACCGCCATGGCTCTCACCTCTTCTGCTTTGCTTTATCTTACTCAACGCTCCGGCTCGATGGCCGATCACGGTCCTCACGGACTTGGCGCAGGAACGCTTCAATATCGAACTCGGTAGTCATTTCGGGATCGTCCGCAAAATCTTCTAGTGAAGTGAACGGTTTGACGCCTTGGGCTGCGGCGCAACGCAGCAAATCGGCGCGGGCTCTCGCTGTTTCGTTATTGCGATTGGCTTCTATTGGTTTTTGGTAATGGTCCTAGGTAGTATCATCAATTGACTGTAAAGTCTTTTTTCGTGCGGCTTCGTGTAATTTCGCGGATCGAGTCTATGCCCACGGAAGGACGGTCCACGAAAAATCACGAAACTCAAAGCGCTTTTCTCTCATTAATGAAACCAGCAAACATGCTTGACTGTTATACAGTTATTTTCGAGACACTCACCAGCTACCATCCAGCGAAAACCACTTCGTTCTCTGAAGTCACACGCACAAGGAAATTTCGACGCCCTTCTGTTTAGCCCGTTCATGGGCTTCGCGAATCGTGGGCCCATTCCCGACCAGCACATCTCCAGCTAACGCCACGTACTGGCCGGCGTATTCTTCGCGATGAGCCTTCAACCACGCCAACCGCGGTTGACGAACTTGTTCGTCGCCATCGCTTCCACGCAAGGATTCTAGCTTTCGTGGTGACACTTTCTCGTTGTCAATCTCCGCCAAATAATGAGCCAGAGCTTGCTTCTCCTCGGTCGTGAGATTGGCGGCCAATTGTTTGATGTGCTCCAAGATGGTCATTAGATATTCTCCAAAATCAGTTGCGCTGAGTTTACCATCTCCTCAACTCTCTTCTGAAGCAAAAGCAAGCAGCGGTCAACGAGTTCGGCTTGGCTCGCCCGAAGACTCGCGGTTGCCTTTTCTTGCGACAAGTAAGAGAGGAATTTGCAAAAGCAGCTTCTGGATTTAGAATCTCTCCCAAAGGAAATAATCTAGTGAAGCCCACGACTAGTCTTCCCTGGCGTCCATGTTCGTGGCTTGTGGCCGTTATTCGTAGTGCTCGTGTCTTGTTTGGTAGGTCGTGCTTTGACATCAGATTTATGTGGCCAATCCTTCTTGTCACTGCGTTGATTGTTATCTTCGGAGTGTGGAAGCTTCATGCGGTGATTGTCTTTGCACGGATGAGCGTTGCGCCATCGCATCCCGTACGACGCTTCGTATGGGTCCAGGAACTCGCGTTCTGGTCCATGGTGAGCGCCGGCGCTTACGGCATCTACCTCCTGATGAGCGCGATCTGAAAAGGCGAATGGACTGACAAAGGTCGCTGCAAGCGTCATCACTGAAGATCGATTCATCTGGACAGAGATGGTTTACCTGAACCCTGAAGAACGAGCGGGAGCTTAAACCCCGTTGTTGTTCTGTCAACATTAGTCAGATCGACCTGTTTTTTCTTTCTCCGAAGTCTTGAAGCGCGGGTAACGAGATCATATGATCTCGCCAGTCGTTTAAGTCGAAACCGAAGGTTTCATGGTTTCGCAGGAACGCGTCCTGCGTTCCCCGGAACCTCCAGCTATAAGGAGGTCACTGAGATGCCCAAGACAAAAGAGTTTTCCATTCGCATGGAGGAGGAGCCAGGCACTCTCGGCAAAATCTGCCGAGCGCTGGCTGATGCTAAGGTAAACATTCTGGCTTTCCAATCAATTCCCTCGGAGAAAAAGGGCCTGGTCCGCTTCGTGGTAGACAATTCGACCACGGCCAAGTCCGTTCTGGATACCCAGAAGCTCAAGTACACGGAGGCGGAAGTCGCTCAGGTGAGACTTCCACACCGGCCGGGTGAATTGGCACGTGCGGCTTCACAACTTGGCGAAGCCGAGATCAACATTAACTATGCCTATTGCGGGATCGACGCAGATACGAATGCGCCGCTGTTGATTTTCGGTGTCGCGGACGTTGGCAGGGCCGTGAAGATTTTGGACAAAGCGGCTGCCGCCGCCGCGGGAGTCTAAAACTTTCCCAATCCGCTGTAAGGTGGTGCGACTAGCGGGCGGGGGGCCGGCCGCCGTGGCGACTGGCCCCCGGGGGGAGTACTGGGTCGGCAGCCTGGGGTGAAAACGCGCTGGTTTCGCTTTGTGGTCCTCTGCCAGTCGTTGTTCGGGGGCTCACTCGCTCGAAAACCGCAGTCACGCCGTTGCCGTCATGTTCTTGGAACCTTGTTCGGCCGGCAGCGCGTGAGCGCAGATCGCTTTATAGGTCTGCACGAGATCGCCGAACGAGATCTCAGGGATCTTCTTGCCTGTGGTTTCTGTTGCGTTGAGCGTGATGTCGCTTATCGACAAGATGCCGTGCAGTGTTCCGTCAGGAGCAACTACAGGAAGCCGCCGCACTTTGCGCTCCTGCATCGTCTCCAGCGCTGTACGCACGTCATCTTCAGGCGCACAAGAGTAGACTTTGCCGGTCATGATCTCCTCGACCGCAATGTTCGAGAGATTCCGGTTCTTTGTCGCACCACCGATGCAGATATCGCGATCCGTGATTAGTCCGACCACTGTTCCTTGCTCGGCCAAAACGGGAAGCATCCCGCAGTCGTAGTCCCACATGAACGATGCAGCCTCAGCCAGGTTGGTTGTTGTTGTACAGGCCTTGGGGTCAACAGTCATTATCTCTTTGACTTTCATAACAGGTTCTCCTTCCTAAACTGGTGACGAACGAAATTTTCACCGGCTACAGCCCCTATTCGGGTTTGCAACTGGGGTCGCGAGGGTTCCTCTATTTTATTTTCCGATTATAGATACCCGGGTTCACTTTCACAATTCTCACACGCTTTCGTTTCGCACAGCCGCGCCTAGTTAATCCCTTGGGTCATTTGTCGCCAAACGGGTCCCTGGCCAACCTTGCCGCTCTCTATCCGTTCAATGGCCTGCCGGATTTGCATCGCCACTTCAAACTCACAATCATCCTGGGCCTCTCTGAGTGCGGGCAGAGCGCTTTCGTCCCCTAACTCATAAAGAAATCGACTGGCACGCCAACGAACAAGTTTGTTCGAGTCTTTTAATGTCTCAACCATCGGGCCAATCGCCTGTCTGTCTCCTAAATCCGTTAGTGCATCGCCTGCCGATC
>JALZJF010000155.1 GCA_030859905.1 Acidobacteriota bacterium | reverse complement strand
TCGATGGCTGCGGCACTGGCAGTCATTCAGGTTATTGAAGAGGAGGATCTCAGACGCAACGCAACTGTGGTCGGCGGTTACCTGCGCCAGCGCCTGGAAGAGTTAAAAGAAAAGTATCAGGTCATTGGCGACGTTCGCGGCATGGGTCTGATGCAGGGAGTCGAGTTAGTTAGAGACCACGAAACGAAGGAACCGGCGCCTGAAGCCCTAATCAAGGTCTTTGAGGAAACCAAGCGTCGAGGCGTCTTGATAGGCAAAGGCGGGCTCTACGGAAACGTAATCCGCACCGGCATGATGTTGAATTCCACCAAAGATAACGTGGATGAGTTAATAGCAGCCCTGGATGCGGGATTTGCGGTGGCCCAGTGAGCTTTCGTTTCAGCTCGCTGTGATAAGATATTGTCAGACATGAGTACTCAAAAACAAAATGAGTCGAAGCCTCGATTGGTAATGAGTCGACTAACACGTATAGAAGGCGCTGATCGTTCGTTCGACATCGAGTTCTGGCAGCGACTTGGCGCCGCCGCCATCTTTGCGGCCGCTTGGGAGATGGTTCTCTTCGCACATAAGTTCAAAGGAAGAAATGCCGGCGAGCTCGCATTTCAAAGAACTCTTAAGAAAATTCAACGAACATCAAGTTAGATACCTGATCGTTGGCGCTTACGCAGTTATGAAGTACACGGAGCCGCGTTACACCAAAGATTTGGATGTCTGGGTTGACGCTACCCCAATCAATGCCAACCTCGTGTTCCGGGCGCTGTCTGAGTTTGGCGCTCCCATGAGCGCGGTCACGGTCGAAGATTTCGCAAACCCGGACCTGGTTTTTCAAATCGGAATCGAACCCCACCGAATTGACATCATGATGCACATAAAGGGGCTCACGTTCGCGGAGGCCTGGCCCCGGCGCGTCGAAGCTGAGTTTGAAGACGTCTCGATAAAATTGGTCTCCAAGAACGACCTCCTGATCTCAAAGACAGCCGCGGCCAGGCCGCAGGACCTGATCGACGCCGATCGACTGAGACAATCTGATGAGATCGAATCGTGATCCGCGGCTGACGTTGAATTCTACGGGGGATCTCTGATGAGTTGATCTCATCGTCGAAACTTTTCACCCTGTCACTGCGTAAGATCACCGTTTGGCCGGTCAGTAAGTAAATTTCATCAAAACAACGAAAAGAGGTTCTCATGAGATCCAAAGTTTTTTCGCACGTTCGTTTCAGATTCCTATTGTTCGTGGCTTTTGCCGCGGCACTCACATTTGTATCTCAAGTTCTGGTTTCAGCGCAGCAAAAAGGACTGCCCCCGCTGATTGATCGCGAATTGTTCTTCGGCGACCCGGAAATTTCCGGCGCGCAGATTTCGCCCGACGGCAAATTCATCGCCTTCATCAAGCCGTTCAAGGGCACCCGTAACGTTTGGGTAAAACGAACGGAAGCACCTTTTGATTCAGCAAAGCCGATTACTGCCGACATGACTCGTCCGATCCCAGCCTACTTCTGGAGCCGCGATGGTAAATACATTCTCTTTGTTCAGGACAAAGCCGGTGATGAGAACTATCTGGTCTATGCGGTTAACCCGGCAGAGAATCCTGTCGCAGGTCAAGAAGTTCCAGCCGCTCTCAACCTGACTGACCTGAAAGGTGTGCGGGCACAGATAGCCGCAGTCCCCCGCAGTGAGCCGGACGCTCTTTATGTTGGCATCAACGATCGGGACAAGGCCTGGCACGATCTTTACAAAGTGAAGATCTCGACCGGCGAACGCACGCTCGTCCGCCAGAACACCGAGCGCATCGTTGGTTGGACCTTTGATCTCAAAGATCAACTTCGACTGGCCACTCGGGTTGCCGATAATGGCGACACCGAAGTGCTGCGAGTCGACGACAAAGGCTTTACCAAGGTGTACTCCTGCAATGTGTTTGAGAGTTGTGGCCCGGTGCGGTATCACAAAGATGGCCAGCGCGTTTACTTCATAACTAACAAAGACGCTGGCGTCGACCTGACCCAGCTGACGTTGTTCAATCCAGTTACCGGAAAAGAGGAAAAAGTTGAATCAGATCCGCTGAATCGGGTCGACCTTAGCGATATTGCATTTTCGGAGTTACAGGAGGAGTTAATCGCTACCACCTATGAAGATGAGCGCCAGCGGACTTATTGGAAGGACAAATCGTTCGAAGCCGATTACAAGCTGATAAAGAAGCAACTGCCCGGCAAAGAGATCGGGTTTGGATCTTCAACTAAGGATGAGCGCCTCTGGTTGCTCACAGCCTACAGCGACATGGAACCGGGCGAACGTTATCTCTTCGATCGTCAGACAAAGAAACTGACTCTGCAATATCGCGTTCGCGAAAAGCTCAACCGCGATCATCTGGCGCCGATGAAGGCTGTGCGTTATAAATCCTCCGACGGCCTGGAGATTCCGGCTTTCCTTACACTGCCGAAAGGCGTCCAGCCAAAAAACCTTCCCGTTGTCATAAACCCGCACGGCGGGCCGTGGGCACGTGATACCTGGGGCTACGATACTTTCGCCCAGTTTTACGCGAATCGCGGCTACGCTGTTTTGCAACCGAACTTCCGCGGCTCAACGGGCTATGGCAAAAAGTTTATCGACGCAGGTAATAAGCAGTGGGGCGACAAGATGCAGGATGACATTACCTGGGGCGTGAAATATCTGGTCGCCGAAGGTATTGCCGATCCGAAGCGGGTAGGCATCATGGGTGGCTCGTATGGTGGTTATGCAACGCTCGCGGGAGTAACTTTTACGCCGGATCTGTATGCGGCCGCGGTCGATTATGTTGGACCGTCAAGCCTGATCACTCTGCTTGAGAACATTCCGCCGTACTGGGAAGCAGGACGACAGCTTTTTCATCAGCGTATGGGAGATCCGACCACACCTGAAGGCAAAGCTCAACTCGAGCGTCAGTCACCGATAAACCACGCCACCAAGATCAAAACACCGCTTCTGGTCGTGCAGGGCGCTAATGATCCACGGGTTACTAAGCGTGAAGCCGATCAGATCGTGATCGCACTCCGTGATCGCGGCTTTCCCGTGGAATATATAAACGCGCCAGACGAAGGGCACGGATTTGCGCGACCCATCAACAACCTGGCAATGGTGGCGTCGGCAGAGAAATTCCTGGCAAAATACCTCGGCGGTCGTTACCAGGAAGGCGCGAAACCCGAGGTTGCAGAGCGGCTCAAGGAAATTACGGTCGATGTAAAGACGGTGACCCTGCCCAAGAAAGTCGAAGCAACCGCGGGCGCGCCGAAACCTGCCCGGGAGTTGAAAGCTGGAACATCAAACTACAAAGCGTCGATCGCGCTGGGCGGGCAGTCGATTCCGCTTACGACAAAAACCGAAATCAAGGAAGAAAAGGGTGTTTGGGTAGTCACTGAAACTGCGGTCACTCCGCAGGGTGACATTGTCGATATTTCCAGCATTGAGAAAGGCAGCCTCCTGCTGAAGCACCGTTCAATTAGGCAGGGGCCAATGGTGATCGAACTCGATGTAAAAGGAAGTAGGGCAACCGGAACGACGACCTTAAGTGGGCAGGCGAAGCCAATCGACGTAGACCTCGGCGGGATTCTCTTCGCCGACGGCGCCGGCAGTTTCGATGTAATCGCTGCTCTACCTCTGACTGAAGGCTACACTCTTGCTTTCCGTAACTTCGATGTACAAAAACAGAAACCACAGCTCAAGCAACTGAAGGTCGTGGGTTCGGAAAGCGTCACGGTACCGGCCGGCACATTCAACGCCTACAAGCTGGAAATTGTCGACGCCGAAAACGACGCTGACAAGCAAACTGTCTGGATCGCTAAAGACACTGGTCGAGTAGTTAAGATCAGCGCCGTGTTGGTGAATCTACAAGGTGCTTTGCTGACTTCGGAGTTGACGCCGTAAGAGCAGAGTGTATGGAGGTCACGGCGGAGTCGAACCAACTCCGCCGCCGCCCACGAGAAATCTGGGCTTCCCTACCAAGCTTGTTAGTATCTTTGCCTTTGCCCCTTAGGGGCAACATGTTTATAGATATGGCTTTATCATCCTCAACTAGCTCCATTAGGAGCGGAATGTGTGAATCCTCATGGCCAATACCTTCTCACAGATCTACATTCAGACGGTCTTCGCGGTCAGTGGGCGCTTGTCCCTCATCCATCAGGATTTCAAGGAGGACCTTTACAAGTACATCACTGGGATCGTCCGAAACAACGGACACAAATTGATCACAATCAACGGGATGCCGGGCCACGTTCACATCCTGATAGGGCTAAAGCCAGTGATGGCCTTGGCAGATCTGGTGCGAGACATCAAAGCTGACTCTTCAAATTTCATCAACAAAAACAATTGGGTTCGTGGCAAGTTCAGTTGGCAGGAAGGCTACGGGGCTTTCTCTTACGGACACTCGCAGCTCGATACGATCATCCGGTACATTCAGAATCAGGAAAAGGACCATTTGCGGCGTTCTTTCAAAAATGAGTATCTGGCATTATTGCGAAAGTTCGACATTGCTTTCGATGACAAATACGTGTTCAAGTTCATCGAATGATCTTGGACGATTACATGACGCTCCCGGACGGAGATCTTCGGATCATTCTTAAGCCCCGTCAGGGCGTAACGTTTATAGAACCCGATCTCGTTACAGAACCGTTAGCTCCTTTAGGAGCGAAATGTGTTCCTTCGCAGTCGCCGCAATTCACATTGCGCTCCTACGGAGCTAGCCAACATTTTGGCGAATCAGGTGCTATAAACATCTCTCTCCTAACGGAGCTGTTCGGGTCATTAGAGACCTTCTTGAACCCCGTTAGGGGCGCAATGTTTATAGAACTCGGTGTGCATTAATCATAAGCTCCTTTAGGAGCGAAATGTGGTTCTTCCGGCCACCGCAATTCACATTGCGCTCCTACGGAGCTGATCTCCATTTTGGCAAATCGGTCGCTATAAACATCTCGCTCCTAACGGAGCGAAACCAGCAGATTGGATCCTATGAAAACCCTAATTCGCAATGGCCGCGTTGTCACGGCAGTCGACGATTACAAAGCCGATATATTGATTGAAGGTGAAACTGTTTCCATCATCGGCGCGAAGCTGAAGATGGAAGCCGATAAGGTGATTGATGCGGCGGGGAAGTTGGTTATTCCCGGCGGCATCGATCCGCATACGCACATGGAACTTCCCTTCGGCGGCACCCAGGCTTCCGACGACTTCCGCACTGGAACTATCGCTGCCGCTCACGGCGGCACCACCACCATTATTGACTTTGCCGTGCAGTACAAAAGCCAATCACTGATCGAGGGCATCGACAACTGGCACGCGAAAGCAGAGGGCAAGACCGCCATCGACTACGGCTTTCATCTGATCACAACCGAACTCGAAGACAATCAGATTGAAGAATTGCACACGGCCATGGACGAGGGTGTGACGAGCTTCAAGATGTTCATGGCTTATCCGGGAGTTTTTCTGGTTGACGACGCTACCATCTTTCGGGCCATGTCCGCGGCCGGCGAGCGAGGTGGCCTGATCTGCATGCACGCCGAAAACGGCGTCGTCATCAATGAAATAATCAAACGCGCTCTTCAGCAAGGCCGCACCGCGCCGAAGTATCACGCCCTGACCCGTCCCACAGTCGCTGAGGCCGAAGGCGTGCATCGGGCGATCGCGATTGCCGAGATGGCCGAGGCGCCCGTTTACATCGTCCATCTCTCGTGCGCGGATGCGCTCAACCAGGTGCGCCAGGCTCGTGACCGCGGGATCCTGGCCTTCGCTGAAACTTGTCCGCAGTATCTTTTTCTCTCGCTCGACAACTATGACGAGCCCGGATTCGCAGGCGCGAAATATGTCATGACACCACCGCTGCGCGATAAATCGAACCAGGCTGAGTTGTGGAAGGGTCTGAAGATGGATGACCTGCAAGTCATTTCCACGGATCACTGTCCGTTCTGCATGAAGGAGCAGAAGGAGCTGGGACGCGATGATTTTTCCAAGATTCCGAACGGCGCTCCCGGCGTTGAAAACCGTGTGCCGTTGATCTACGACGGCGGGGTAGTTGAAAATCGCATTAGTCTCAATCGCTTTGTTGAACTCACATCAACTGCCGCCGCCAAGATGTTTGGCCTGTTTCCAAAGAAAGGGACTATAGCCGTCGGCTCCGATGCCGACATTGTGATCTTCGATCCTGAGCAGGAGCAGACGCTCAGTGTGAAGACTAGTCACATGAAGGTTGACTACAACACTTATGAGGGCAAGAAAATCAAAGGTGTCGTGGAGACGGTGCTCTCGCGTGGCAGGGTGGTGATTGAAAACGGCGAATACAAAGGCAAGCCCGGCGACGGACAATTCCTGAAGCGTGGCACGTGCGCGACGATGTAAAGCTTCAGCATCGAAGATGAGCGAAATAATTAGGGAAAATGACGGATTAGACGATTTTCGCCGGCAATGTAGGCGTAACCTCCAGCGCAGCGTTGAAGAGCGCATGCGCTACGGGTTTTGTTACGTCTACAAGCCCGTTCTTGACGACGCTCCGTGGCGCTCGTTCGATTCAACCGCAGATTATCGCAAATGGTGCCGGGATTACTTGCCTGAGTATTTAGGGTACGGTGAACCTGATGATTTGCAGAGGCGGATACTCGATGCCGCGTGACCGGTTCAATCCAGCCCAAGCCCAGGAGGTTGCCACAGCATTTGCAGCCCACCAAGTCGATTACATGTTCATCGGCAAGAGCGGCGCAATTCTGCTCGGATACCCGGGGACAACCCAGGATGTTGACATCTACCCGCGTAAGGATCCCGAGAATGGAATGCGGATAGTTGCTGGGCTCAGAGACCTTGGATTCCTAATCGACGACACACTTAAGGACGAAATCATTCGAGGAAAAGATTTCGTCCAAATAAAATCCGGCCCGTTTGACATTGACCTGGTGTTTGCTCCCGATGGGATCGAGAACTATGAGAAAGCCAAGAGTCGTATGGACATCTCAAGCGGATTTCCAGTTTTAAGCATTCGGGACATCATAGCCAGCAAGCGCTCTGCCGGTCGGCCAAGAGATGCAGTCGAGCTGCCTCTTCTTGAAGCGTTTCGGGAAGTCTACGAGAAACTCGGCAAATAGGCGCCGAATCGATGAATGACCCGCATGCCTACTGAACTCAGTACTTCCGACATCGCCATTACCCAGCGTGATTTCGAAGAGTTGCACCAGGACTTTTCTTTGAGTCCCCTTTGGAACAAGGACCTTGCTCCCACCACAATAAAGCAACGCACCTGGTCGACCTGGAACATCGCCGCGCTGTGGATCGGCATGAGCGTAGTGATCACGACTTACACGCTCGCCGGTGGTTTTATCGAAGCCGGAATGAATTGGTGGCAGGCGATGGTTACGATTCTACTGGGGAATACAATCGTGCTGATTCCCATGATTCTCAATGCCCATGCCGGCACGAAATATGGCATCTCCTTCCCTGTTCTTTGTCGCGCCGCATTTGGAACCAGAGGGGCAAATGTGCCCGCAATCCTACGCGCCATTGTCGCCTGCGGTTGGTTTGGGATTCAGACTTGGATTGGAGGCACGGCTATTGACGCATTGTTCAGCATAATCTCACCAACCTGGGCTAACTTACAGGGAGGCGCGACCGTGTTGGACGTGGCGATGCATACCTGGATTGCCTTCTTTTTATTTTGGGGAATTCAGGTTCTCATCATTCTCAAGGGCGTCGAGGGCATTAAGAAACTCGAAACGTGGTCGGCCCCGCTGCTGCTTGGCGGTGGATTAATTCTCCTGAGTTGGGCGTCGTGGCGCGCCGGAGGGCTCGCCCGCGTGTTGACGGAATCGACTGCCCTACAAACGCAACAGAATAACTTCTGGACGATTTTCCCAGCCTCGCTAACTGCTTCAGTGGGCTACTGGGCAACTTTGAGTTTGAATATTCCGGATTTCACTCGCTACGCTCGTTCGCAAAAATCACAGATGCTGGGACAGGCGCTTGGTCTCCCATTTACCATGACCGCCTTTGCTTTCATCGGTGTTGCCGTGACGAGTGCTACGGTCCTAATCTATGGCGAAGCGATACCGAATCCGGTTGATCTGATGGCTCGCTTCGACAATGTGACGATTATTCTCTTTGCCACGCTGGTTATCTTTTCCGCCCAGCTCACCACAAACATGGCAGCCAATGTCGTTTCGCCTTCAAACGACTTTTCCAATCTCGACCCCAAAAGGATCTCCTACGTCACGGGTGGCTTAATCACAGCCGTGATTGGCGTCTTGATGATGCCGTGGAAGCTTATGGCTTCGATGGGCGCCTATATTTTCACCTGGCTGATCGGGTATTCAGGACTGATGGGCGCTATTGCCGGAATACTGATATGCGACTATTGGGTACTCAGAAGACAACGGTTGAGCCTGCCCGATCTATTCAAAACGAATGGAGTCTATTCCTATTCGGATGGCGTCAATTGGCGGGCAATAGTCGCGCTCATATTCGCGGTCGCTCCAGTTGTGCCCGGCTTCCTGCGGGCGGCTTCTTCGCCGGGCGGGCAAATCGCACAACCCAATTGGTTCGACACCTTGTATACTTATGCCTGGTTCGTAACCTTTGCACTCGGATTCGTTATCTACTACGTTCTCATGAAGTCCCACGTCCAAAGTCTAAAGCCTGATTTAGAGGCCCGGGAGACTGCTGAATGATGGGTGGGCGGTTCGGAGAGTAAATATACGATCCACGGAAGGACACGAAATGACTCGAACTAAGGCCCTTTCGTGTCCGTTCGTGTGATTTCGTGGATCGTTCTTAGTCTTTCAGCAGCCTGTCGAGATGCTTTGACTTTGGGTTCTTCGATAAGGAGTCGATATGCCCCGCACAGTTAGATGCGGACTGATTCAGTGCTCAAACGCCGCACCGACGGATTTGCCTGTAGACGACATCAAACGGCTCAACCTTGAGAAGCACCTGGGCTTCATCGAACAAGCTGCCCAGCAGGGCGCGCAGATTCTGTGCATGCAAGAGGTGTTTACTACACCTTACTTTTGCGCCGAGCAGCAGATGCGCTGGTATGAAGCCGTGGAGAAAATTCCCGATGGGCCAACCGTGCGGCTGATGCAGGAGGTGGCACGGACCCACGGCATGGTGATCATCGTGCCGATTTATGAGGAGGAAATGACCGGCATCTACTACAACACAGCCGCGGTTGTCGATGCCGACGGAAGGTATCTGGGTAAATATCGGAAGAACCACATTCCGCACGTCAACCCCGGCTTTTGGGAGAAGTTCTATTTCCGGCCGGGCAATCTCGGGTATCCCGCGTTTGATACCGCATTCGCCCGCATCGGGGTTTATATCTGCTACGACCGCCACTTTCCCGAAGGGGCCAGGGCGCTTGGTTTGAACGGGGCCGAGATTGTTTTCAACCCCTCGGCAACGGTGGCTGGTCTCTCAGAATACTTGTGGCGGCTGGAACAACCAGCTCACGCGGTTGCCAATGGCTATTTCATCGGCGCCATAAATCGGGTAGGCCACGAACAGCCCTGGGACATCGGCGAATTTTACGGGCAGAGTTATTTCTGCGATCCGCGCGGTCAGTTTGTTGCCGAAGCGCCCCGCGACCAGGATGCGCTGGTTGTGGCAGACTTGAATCTGGACATGATCCGCGAAGTGCGCAACACCTGGCAGTTTTTCCGCGATCGCCGGCCGGATTCGTACGGGGCATTGGTCGCGGACTGAGGAACATTGCCGATTGAATCATTGCCGATTGCCAATTGCCGATTGCCGATTAGTGCGATTGCCAAGTCAGTGGCTACAACTCGGACGAGGGGCATCAACACTGGGAACCGGAAATCGGCAATTGGAAATCGGCAATTGGAAATGAGGAATACATGGATCTCTCGATCACCGTCAACGGAATGAAGTTTCCCAACCCCTTCCTGCTGGGCTCGGGGCCGCCGGGAACCAACGCGCGGGTGATCGCGAAGTCGTACGACGCCGGTTGGGGCGGCGCTGTAGCTAAGACTGTCAGTCTCGAGTCTGCCAAAGTCGTCAATGTTGTGCCGCGTTACGGAAAGCTGAGATCGAAGATTTCCGGGGAAGTGATCGGGTTTGAAAACATTGAATTGATCTCTGACCGGCCGATCGAGGTCTGGCTCGACGAGTTTCGTCAGCTAAAAAAGCAGTATCCCCATCACATCCTCATTGCTTCGATCATGGAAGAATATGAGAAGAGTCGCTGGCAGGAATTAACGAGACGGGTTCAGGACACGGGCGTCGATGCTTTTGAGCTGAACTTCTCCTGCCCGCACGGAATGACTGAGCGCAAAATGGGTTCGGAGATGGGTGAGCATCCGGATCTCACCGAGGAAGTTACCGGCTGGGTCACTGAAGCTTCGAAGATTCCCGTCTGGGCCAAAATGACGCCGAATATAACGAACATCAAAGAGCCTTCCCACGCGGCGGTACGCGGCGGCGCCGTGGGCGTTTCGGCGATCAATACCATCCTCTCGGTAATTGGAGTTGACCTCAATACGCTTAGGCCCATGCCTACCGTCGAAGGTCACACGGTCCCCGGCGGGTATTCTTCGCAAGCCGTGCGTCCCATAGCGCTGCGCATGGTTAGCCAGCTTGCGCTCAGCCTGCCTAAAGAGATTTCCGTGAGCGGCATCGGCGGCATCGAGTCGTCTCACGATGCGCTTGAATTTCTGCTGCTTGGCTCCTCGACTGTTCAGCTTTGCACTGGGGTCATGCTTCACGGCGTGAAGATGATCGATGAGCTTAAGGAGGGTCTCGAGAAGTTCATGACCGACAAAGAATTCACTTCCGTGGAGGAGATAGTGGGCAAAAGCCTTACATATTTTTCAACTCACATGGATCTGGTGCAGAAAATGAAGGCGGCCAAGCGGGCCAAAGCTGGTGAAGCCAGCCGTGACAATGAGTGGGCCCAGAAAGATATTACTGAGAAGACAGCAGAGCTGACCTCGAACTAAGTGGCTCCTTCTATTCAATGCCGACAACCCTACCCACCAACGCACCTTAGTGAAGGCAGGAAGCATCGAACTACAAATCGAACTCGGCTAACACCGGCGCGTGGTCTGAAGGCCTTTCCCAGGTACGTGGCTCAATATCTATCCAGGTATTCATGTTCCGGGCGGTCAGCGACCCGCTGGTCCAAATATGATCAATTCTTAAACCATGATTGCGCCGAAATGCGCCGGCCCGATAATCCCACCAGGAGAATTTCCCCGCTTCCTCGTGATGCCGCCGGAAACAGTCATGAAAGCCCCACGCTTTTATTTCAGTTAACGTCTCCCGCTCAGCCTGGCTGCACATGATGCGCTCCTGCCAAAGCTGCGGGTTATGAACGTCGCGGTCCTCCGGAGCGACATTAAAGTCTCCACAAAGCAAAACCGGCGTCGTGTTTTGGTAGTGGGTTTCAAAAAATGACCGCAGTCGCCTCATCCAGTTGAGCTTGAATTCATACTTTTCAGAACCAACCATCTGACCATTGGGAATATAAACATTGACAATGTCTACTCCCGAAAATTTCGCTGCCAGTAGACGCGCATGCGTCGTCTCCTCGACTCCGGGGTAACCACGTTGTTCAGTTTCGCATTCACCGCGGGAAAGAATTGCCACGCCGTTATAGGATTGCTGACCAAGAGTAATGCAGCTATAGCCGCGTTCTATCAGCACCTCAAGGGGAAACTTGTCGTCGGTGCACTTGGTCTCCTGCAGACAAAGGACGTCAGGCTGAACTGTATCGAGCCATCTGGTCAGATGAGGCAGACGAGCGAGTACGGAGTTAACGTTCCAAGTGGCGATTCTCATCGATTAAGTTTCGGGTTCCGAGTTTCGAGTTTCGAGTTCTGAATTCTGGTTCTGAGTGCTGAGTTCCGAGTGAGGTTTGGATTTTGATTCTTAGTCCCGTTAGGGACAAGATGTTTATAGCTCTTGAATCTTTCTTCTGTCTCTTAGCTCCGTAGGAGCGACATATAAAACATTCCGCTCCTAACGGAGCTCGACAGCCGCTTTGATTCACCGATTCTATAAACATGCTGCTCCTACGGAGCAAAAGGCAAAGCCAACGTGGATCGGTTTTGACACTCGAATCTCGGAACTCGAAACTCGAAACTATTACAGCGAAGCTATTAGGCTAGCCAACAGAGCGCCGCGACGCGGAATGTCGTCGACAATGATATGTTCGTGAGCCGCATGCGCGCCGTCACCATCGATTCCGAGTCCATCAAGCACAGGGATTCCCATGGCAGCCAGGAAATTTCCGTCGGATGCCCCTCCAACTTGCGCTTCCCGAAGTTCGAATCCCGTGGAGGTGGCGATATCCCTCGCTAACTCGTAAAGCTCAACGACCTGCGGAGTTCTTTCCAATGGCGGCCGATTTATCCCGCCCGTGACGCTCAGGCGCACGCGTTCGTCGAAAGGTTTGGTCATGAGCACCGCCTGTTCAATGGCTTTCAGTTCTGCCGCCGTTGAAAAGCGCACGTCGATCTCGGCCTGGGCCTCAGCGGCCACCACGTTTGATCTCGTGCCACCATGAATCACACCCACGTTGACTGTTATTCCGCCTCCCAGAGCATTAAGCGCATGCAAACGCTCAATCTGTCTCGCTAATTCCAAAATAGCGCTGGCGCCCTTCTCGGGATCCAAGCCGGCATGGGCTGCGCGGCCCTGCACTTTCATGGTGAACATTCCCGTCCCTTTACGCCCGGTCTTGACGCTTCCGCCCGGAACTGGTGGTTCGAGTACCAACCCGCACCGAAGCGTGCTGCCCCGGGCCAACTTTTCCAGCAACGGCCAGCCTGAGAAGCTTCCGACTTCTTCATCACAGGTTAAGGCCAACGTCACGCCACACCGAGGTGCGATTCCCAGGTCGTCGCACACATGCAGTACCGCAATGGCCATGGCGCAGTTGGCCTTCATGTCGAATATGCCCGGACCATAGATCCTGTTTCCCTCGACGCGCCACGGACGAGCGGCAAGCGACCCGCGGGGATGCACAGTGTCCGTGTGGCCGATGATCATCACGGTCCTGGAATCGAGTGGGCCACCGAAGGCGCGAATCACCAAATGCTGACCAACCCCAGGCGCATCCACTCGCTGAAGGGCAGTGACGCACCTTGCCTCGGCCGCCGCACTGGCCAACAGTTCAATCACGGCTCTACTGCCGGACTCATCCCCCGAAGGCGACTCTGTTTCAACGAGCGCTCGCGTAAGGGAAACTATCTCAGCCTGCTTTTCATGAAACCTTTGTTGAATTTGCTGGGCCAGTGAGCTCGAAGTTTCAGTTGCCATTTGTTGTGGGAATGGGACCGCTACGATCGTTGTCCCGAGGCGGGATTCTTTCTCGCAACCGTCTCTTTAGCGAATAGTAAGCGAATCAATGGATTATGCCTATCGGCGAGCCTGTTTGTCAGCCTGTACCGTCGGAAACTGGAAGAATTAATACAGAATTAAGGCAGGTTGTGTTGACCGCTGTCAGCAAAGCTGGTAAAAGCTTGACACATTACTACCGGCAGTTCCTTTCCCAGCTCGGTATTCCTCAAAAACGTTTGGAAGGTTAAAGCTGATTATTTGAGAGGAATATTAATGCCTAATACTGTGTCCCTATTCACCCCGCGGCGGTCTCGTGTGGTTATTTTCATGGTAGCTGCGCTATCTGCAGTTTCTGTGTTTGTTTACCAGATGTACCGGGCGACCCCGGCACAAGCGCTTTCGTCAACGATTGTCATTAGCCAGGTTTACGGCGGCGGTGGCAACTCGGGTGCAACGTTTACACACGATTTTATTGAACTCTTCAATCGAGGCACCACACCCGCGAGCCTAAGTGGCTGGTCTGTACAATACGCGTCCGCCGCGGGAACAAGTTGGGCGGTTACCCCTCTTACAAATGTGACGCTTCAGCCCGGACAATACTATTTAGTTCAGGAGGCACAAGGTGCGGGGGGAACAGCAAATCTTCCAACACCGGACGCTACCGGAACTATCGCCATGAGTGCCACTGCCGGCAAGGTGGCGCTGGTAAATTCCACTACGGTGCTCACCGGCACTGGATGCCCGTTCGGAGCCAGCATTATTGATTTTGTCGGGTTTGGGATCGCAAACTGTTTCGAAGGGGCTGGACCAACCCCGACCTTATCCAATACAACCGCTGCGCTTAGAGCGATGGCCGGATGCACTGAGACCGACAACAACGCGGGCGATTTTTCCGCCGGCGCTCCTACCCCGCGCAATACCGCTTCCGCGCTAAATTCATGCGCCGGCGGTCCTCCGAGCCTCTCCATAAATGACGTGTCAGTAGCAGAAGGTGACAGCGGGACCACGACGGCCAGCTTCACAGTCAGCTTGTCGTCCCCGGCGCCTCCCGGAGGTGTCACCTTTGACATTGCCACACAGGACGGCACGGCTACCATCGCTGACAACGACTATGTTGCGAAGAGTCTGGTGGGCCAGACCATTTCCAGTGGCAATGACGAATACATTTTCGACGTAGTCGTCAACGGCGACACCAACGTTGAGTCAAACGAAACCTTCCTGGTTAACGTGACCGACATTGTCGGCGCCGGCAACACTAGCGATCAAGGTGTGGGCACGATAACGAATGATGACGTAGCTCCGACTGTTTTCGAGGTAGTCATTAGTCAGGTCTACGGCGGAGGCGGCAACTCGGGCGCGACACTCAGAAACGATTTCATCGAGCTGTATAACCGAGGACTGACAACTGTTAATCTGTCGGGTTGGTCAGTTCAGTATTCGTCTGCGGCCGGCTCTGGATGGCAAATTACCCCGCTCAACGGCTCGATCGCGCCGGGTGCTTACTACCTGGTTCAGGAAGCAGCGGGCGCTGGTGGGAGCGTGAATCTGCCGACGCCTGATGCGACAGGCGGAATCGCCATGGGCGCCGGCGGCGGTCGGGTGGCACTTTCGACCAGCACCACCGCGTTCATCAGCAATTCCTGTCCGGCAGGGGGAAGCCTTGTCGATCTTGTGGGTTATGGCAGCGCGACCTGTTTCGAAGGTTCGGGACCAACTGCTCCACCCAGTAACACCACGGCAGCGCTGCGCAAGCGCGGAGGCTGCGTGGACACCAATAACAACGCTGCCGACTTCACTATCAGCTCCCCAAATCCACGCAACAGCTTCGTAGCTAGAAGCTGTGATTACACCGCCGCTGCAATCCACGACATACAGGGAAGCGGTCTCATCACGCCGTTCCTGGGCCAGGATGTGATTACCGCGGGAGTCGTCACGGGCCGGAAGACAAACGGCTTCTTTATGCAGGAGCCCGACGCGAGCGTTGACGCCAATCCGGCAACATCGGAAGGGATATTCGTATTCGTTGGCGGGGCGCCTGCGGTTGCGGTGGGGGACATGGTCAGTGTAAGAGGCACGGCAAGTGAGTTCTTCAACCTCACCCAGCTAGACAGTACGCTTCCGAACGATGTAACCGTCACTTCAAGCGGCAGCCCGTTGCCCAATGCCGTCACATTCACCATGACCATCCTTAATCCAGCCGGGACGACCACCCAGCTAGAAAGGTTCGAGGGCATGCGCATGCACGCTGACACGCTCGTCTCAGTCGCCCCGACAAACAATTTCGGGGAGATATTCACGGTGCTTGCCGGCGTGCCGCGACCGCTGCGTGAGCCAGGCATCGAAATCTCATTGCCGGTGCCGCCCGACCCGACCTCGGGGATGCCGGATTGTTGCATCCCACGTTGGGACGAGAATCCCGAGCGAATTATGATCGACACGGACGGTCTGATTGGTTCATCGGCCATCTCGGTTACTTCAAACGTGACCATCTCGAATGTAACTGGTCCACTTGACTTCAGCTTCGGTGACTACAAGGTGCTGCCAGAATTAGCGGCTTCGACGACGGCCAACATGAGCGCCGTGCCCGTGCCCACACCCGCCGCCGACCAGTTTACGGTTGCCAGCTTTAATATCGAGAACTTCAACAATAATGAAACGCAACGCCGGAAAGCCGCGCTGGCCATCCGCACCGTGCTGCGCTACCCGGACGTTATTGGCCACGTAGAAATCGCGAACTTAACAAGCCTTCAAGCGCTGGCTATCCAGGTAAACGACGACGCTGTGGCAGCCGGCGACCCGAACCCAACCTACGAAGCGCGCCTTATCCCTGCGTCGCAATCGACTCAGAACGTCGGCTTCCTGGTCAGGACCTCCCGCGTCCGGATTGATAGCGTCACTCAGGAGGAACTGCCAGGTTGTGTCGGTACCGCGGCGACATGCAATACTTTCATCGATCCGAACACTAATCAGCCGGCGCTGCTCAACGATCGGCCCCCCCTCGTCCTGCGAGCGACCATAGATTCCACGGGCGCGAATCCGCGCCAGGTCATCGTCATTGTCAACCACCTGCGTTCGTTCATCGATATCGAGATGGTGACGGGCGAAGGCCCCCGCGTACGCGCCAAGCGTAAGGCGCAGGGCGAGTTCCTCGCGAATCTGCTGCAGGAGTTGCAAACTAATAACCCGACGACGGCGATCATTTCGGTCGGCGACTACAACGCCTACGAGTTTAATGATGGCTACACCGACCCAATCGCCACCATCAAGGGCACGCCGACGTCCGATGACGAGGTTGTCGTTGATCAGAGCCCCGATGTTGTCTTTCCCGACTTCATCAACCTGACTGATGGTCTGCCGGTCGATCAGCGCTACAGCTTCATTTTCGAAGGAACGCCGCAAGCCCTCGATCATGTGATCGTAAACACTGTGGCTCACTCGTACCTGCAGCGTTACGCTATCGCGCGCAACAACGCCGACTTCCCGGAGGTTCCGAGTTCGCTTTTCGCCAACGACGTGACGCGGCCAGAGCGCAACTCGGACCATGACATGCCGGTCGCGTATTTCAGTTTTCCGCCGACGATTACGCTAAGTACAAACCCGCTTACGCTCTTCCCGCCGAACCACTCATACCGGACGATTACCGTCAGCGACATGGTCGTCAGCGCTGGCGACACCGGTGATCCCAACCTCGACATTAACGACGTGGTGATCGCGCAAGTCACCAGCGATGAAGTGGAAGACGCGCCGGGGTCAAGTGATGGCAATACATTTAATGACATTGTGATTGCTGCCGATTGCAAGTCGGTGCAGCTTCGAGCTGAGCGTGACGGCGCGCTCGACGGCCGCGTCTATACTGTCACACTCAAAGTCACCGACGCCTCTGGCAATGTGACGACGGCCACCCGCCAGGTCACGGTGCGATTGAGCCCGGGACGGGGGAACGCAGTTGATAGCGGGCCCATGTATGCTGTTACCAGCGGGTGTCCCTAAGAACATCAGTCCTAAACGAAGAAAGGGACTGGGCACTGTTAGCCCAGTCCTCTTTCGTTATCCCACTCGCCAGTGTCGGACCCAGAGTTGCGGCCGTCTATTCCGTTGAAACCAGTCCCTGATTATTCAGCGCCGCCTGCATAGTGTGCCACGCCAACGTTGCACATTTCACTCGCACCGGAAACTCACGTACGCCCGCAAAAATTTTGAGACTCCCAAGATCGTTTGGGGTCTCCTCTTCGTCCAGCTCCCCCGTGACCATATGATGAAACTCGGCGAAGAGCTTTTCTGCTTCCTGCTTGTTTTTTCCCTTCACCGCCTGGGTCATCATGCTGGCAGCAGCTTTTGAAATAGCACAACCCGAACCTTCAAAGCTGACCTCCTTAACGGCGTCGTCTTCAAGATTCAAATAAACAGTTAGTTGGTCACCGCAGAGTGGGTTGTAACCTTCGGCTGAGTGGTTGGCCGTCTCGAGCCGCCGGAAATTTCGCGGCTTCCGGTTGTGGTCGAGAATGACCTCCTGGTATAGCTCGCTTAGTTCAGACATGTTCCATTTCCGATTGCCGATTTCCAATTGCCAATTAGCTAAATATCTCGATAACTTTCTCGATCGTATTCGCCAGTACATCCACTTCTTCCCTGGTGTTATAGAAGGCGAACGAGGCCCGTGCGGTCGCCGGAACCTTGAATCGTTGCATCACCGGCTGTGCGCAGTGATGGCCGGCTCTGACCGCAATACCCTCTTGGTCCAAAATGGTGCCGATGTCGTGCGGGTGGATCTCGTCAATCACGAAAGAAAGAACACTGGCCTTTTCCCGCGCCGTCCCAATGATGCGAACATCTTCGATACGCGATAGCCGCTCGGTGGCGTAGCGCAACAGCTCATGTTCATATGCCGCCGCTTGCTCCCGGCCGATGCTGTTCAGATAGTCGATCGCCGCGCCCAGACCAATCTGCGAAGCAATGGCCGGAGTTCCCGCCTCAAACTTGGTCGGAAGGTCCGCGAAAGTTGTTTTTTCAAACGTCACACTCTTGATCATGTCGCCCCCGCCCTGGAATGGGTTCATTTGTTCGAGCCATCGGGCCTTGCCGTAAACCACGCCGCTGCCAGTAGGAGCAAACATCTTATGGCCCGAAAATGCGTAGAAATCGCAGTCGAGATCCTGCACGTCCACGATCATGTGCGGCGCGCTTTGAGCGCCGTCAATCAATACCGGCACTCCATACTTGTGCGCGCTCTCAATCATCGCTTTGATGGGATTGATCGTCCCCAGAGCATTTGAGACATGACTAACTGCCACCAGCCTGGTGCTTTCGTTTAACAGCCCCTGATACTCGTCCAGCAATAACTCACCCGCATCGTTCATAGGAATGACGCGCAAGCGAGCGCCTTTCTCTTCGCAGAGCATTTGCCACGGCACGATGTTCGCGTGGTGTTCCATGGCGGAGATGATGATTTCATCACCGGCCGAGATGAATTTGCGGCCGTAACCGTGCATGACCAGGTTAATGCCCTCCGTCGCGCCGCGCACAAAAATGCACTCCTTCGACTCGCGCGCGTTGATAAATCGTTTCACCGTCTCGCGCGCGCCCTCGTAGGCAGTTGTTGCCTTCTGGCTTAAATAATGCACGCCTCGATGGATGTTGGAGTGTTCCTGCTCCAGATACATGCTGCCGCGTTCGATTACCACCTGCGGAACTTGTGAGGACGCAGCATTATCCAGGTAGACCAGTGGCTTGCCGTTCACAGTTTGACGCAGCACAGGGAAATCCCCGCGAATGCGCTCGACGTCCCATTTGGCAGCCCGTTCTTTCTCTTCAGTTAATGATTTTTCGATTGTCGCCATACGAAGCACTCACGCCAGCATCATGCACGCCGGCTGCAGCGAACGCTGAAATGGATTGAGAACCAACCCTAATGTAGTGTCTCTCAATTATTTTTGAGACACTACACTAGCCTGGCAGATTCTTATCCTTCAAAAACCTGGCTCAATGGGCATGTGAACGCCGGCAGCAACGGCGTCGTAAGCTCATCATTGTTCGCCAGCGTAGTTACCAACACGAGCTGGCCCTGTTCCAGCCGGTAAACCTCAATCGACTGCTGATACCGATCAACCACCCAGTACTCCTGTACTCCGAACTTGCTGTAGGCTTGACGCTTGACAGTCCTATCGCGACGATCGTTCTCAGCCCCCGGGGAAATAATCTCGATGACCAGATCGGGCGCACCGGTAACTTTTTCGCCCGAAGCTATAGCTTCAATGCGCTCATTGCTCACAGAAACGATGTCGGGAATCGCGGCGTTGAAATTGTCAAAGATCACCCCGGGATTGGGCCAGACCTGGGCAACAGGATGATCCCTTAAATGAAGTTCAAAAAGAATCAGCAAGTTGGTGAGGATTCGCTGGTGAGGTAGACCGGGGGCGCGCGACACGAATACTTCTCCTTCAAAGAGTTCGTAACGGTTATCGTCATCTGGCAATAAGTCCAGGTCAGCGACCGTTAAGATGGGATCGACTTTAGCTGACAAGGCAACCTCCCCGAACGATTCATGCTTCCAGCCGCGCATTGATCCGATTCAGCACCGCCTCATCGAGTTGGGCCCTAATCGAATCAACCTTTATCTTCCCAATCACTTCTTCTGCAAAACCGTAAGTCAGAAGATTCTTCGCCAGATCGGGATGAATCCCCCGAGTCTCAAGATAAAACAGCTCCTCATCTCCTATCTGTCCAACGGCTGCGCCGTGAGCGCATTTAACGTCATCAGCAAGAATCTCGAGCTGGGGCTTGGTATCAACGCGAGCTTCGTTTGAAAGCAGCAGGTTCTTGTTTGTCTGCATCGCATCGGTTTTCTGCGCGCCGTGACGAACAAAGATCTTGCCGTTGAAAACCGCGCGCGATCTACCGTCGAGAATTCCTTTGTAGAGCTGGTGACTGGTGCAGTGCGGCTGCTGGTGATCGATGACGGAATGCGTGTCTGTGTGTTGGTCCGAACTGACGACGTAGAGACCGTCAACCCAGCATTCAGCGCCTTCATTAGGCATTCTGACGTGGATGTCATGCCGCGAAAGCCGCGCGCCAAAGTTGATAGTAGTACTGTCGTAAGTGCTGTTGAAGCCCAGGTCCGCGCTGGTGGTGGCGATATGATAGGCATCCACACTTTCACGCTGAACCTTGTAGTGCTCCAGGCGCGCTCCTTCCTTTAACACTATCTCCACGACCGCATTGGTAAAATAGACTCCCTCGATAATGCCGGCGTAGCTCTCGATAACTGTCGCTCGGCTGTTCTCTTCAGCAATGATTAGGACGCGTGGAAAATTTGCCAAATCCGGATCAGACAGATCGGCTAAGAAGTTAAGATGGAGCGGGGATTCGAGTTCGGTTCCTTTTCGAATCAAGATAAACGCACCGGAAGAGACAAACGCCGTGTTCAAGGCCGCGAAGGCGTTGGCGTTGTAATCAGCGCCGCGCGCCAGGTGCTCACGAATAAGTTCCCCATATTTCGCATCGGCGATAGCTTCAGTCAAATCAATCGCGACCACTCCGGCTGGCAGTCCGGCCAATGCACTAAGGTCATGGCGCATAACTCCGTTTCGGAATACCAACTGGCTGGTTTGAGTTTCAAGGTAGCTAAACCTTGCAAACTTAGCCGAAGTGACTGGAGCATCAGAGTCGATAGATGTCAGAGACGGTGTGAAGTTCAGCTTAGTTATGGGGGCGACGTTGGTGTACTTCCATTCTTCCTCTTTCACGGAAGGAAAGCCCAACTGTTCGAACCGATCCATCGCGCTCTCGCGCAAGCGTTCAAACCACGCCGGGTTGCTCGCTGCCGTACGTTCCTGAAGTTGCCGAAACGCCGCCTGATACTGGTTTACTTCTTTTACTATTTGAGACGACATTTCTACAAACTACTTCTTTAAACTACCCGCGCCGCGCTGCCCCCACTTGTAACCGACGAGGTAATCCAGTCGTATCCTTTCTCCTCCAGCTCCAGGGCCAGTTCCTTGCCGCCTTCCCGAGCAATGCGCCCGCCGGCCAGGACATGAACGTAATGAGGCACTATGTAATTGAGCAAACGCTGGTAGTGAGTAACGAGAACAACTGCGTTCTCGGAGTTGTGCAGTTGGTTGACACCCCCAGCGACAATTCTCAGCGCATCGATGTCCAAACCAGAGTCCGTTTCATCCAGAATCGCCAGCTTCGGCTCCAGCACAGCCATCTGCAGAATCTCGTTTCGTTTTTTCTCGCCCCCGGAGAATCCTTCGTTTACCGACCGGGTCATGAAACTCGCATCCATTTCAACTACCTTTGCGCGTTCTTTCAGCAGGTCCTTAAACTCAAGCGGGTCCAATTCTTCTTCGCCGAGGTGCTTGCGCTTTTCGTTATAGGCCAGCCGCAGAAACTGCGCATTGGAAACGCCGGGCACTTCGATCGGATACTGAAAAGCCATGAACACGCCTTCGCGCGCGCGCTCGTCAGGCGCCATCTCCAAAAGATTCTTACCTTCGTAGATCACCTGCCCCTTCGTTACTTCGTAAGCGGGATGGCCGGCCAGGACTTTAGCCAAAGTTGATTTACCGGATCCGTTCGGACCCATGATGGCGTGAATCTCACCCTTCATAATCGTCAAATCAATGCCCTTCAAAATCTGGTTACCATCAATGCCGGCGTGTAAATCGCGAATCTCTAACATGAAATAATTTACTCCGTAAATTCTTTGGTCACAGGTGTCGGGTGCCAGGTGCCAGTGAAAAACGACTCTTCCGGCACCCGGCACCCGGCACCCGACACCCGACACCCGAAACCTGCTCTTAACCGACGCTGCCCTCAAGCTTCATACCAAGCAGACGCTGAGCTTCGACCGCAAATTCCATCGGCAACTGCAGAAACACATCCTTGCAAAAGCCGTTAATAATCAAAGAGACTGCATCTTCCTGAGAGATGCCGCGCTGTTGCAGATAGAACAACTGCTCCTCGCTGATTTTCGAAGTGGAGGCTTCATGTTCCACTGCCGAAGTGTTATTCATAACCTCGATGTAGGGGAAAGTATTTGCGCCGCTGTTTGAACCAATCAGCATTGAGTCACACTGTGTGTAATTGCGCGAGTTCTCAGCCTTGGGCATGACCTTCACCAGGCCGCGATAACTGTTATTCGATTTGCCGGCAGCAATACCCTTCGAGATGATCGTCGAGCGCGTGTTCTTGCCGAGATGAATCATCTTCGTTCCCGTGTCAGCCTGCTGTGCGTGATTCGTCAGGGCCACTGAGTAAAACTCACCAATTGAATCATCTCCCAGCAAAATACACGACGGATACTTCCAGGTAATCGCCGAACCCGTTTCCACCTGCGTCCAAGAGATTTTGGAATTGCGACCCGCGCACTTGCCCCGCTTGGTAACAAAGTTGTAGATCCCTCCGCGACCTTCTTCGTCACCGGCGTACCAGTTTTGCACTGTAGAGTACTTGATTTGCGCGTCGTCTAAAGCAATGAGTTCAACCACCGCGGCATGCAGTTGATTCTTATCAAACTTGGGCGCCGTGCATCCTTCCAGATAAGAAACGTGAGAGCCCTCCTCGGCGACAATTAGAGTTCTTTCGAATTGACCGGATTCGGAATTGTTAATCCGGAAATAAGTCGAGAGTTCCATCGGACAACGAACGCCCTTGGGGATGAAACAGAATGAACCGTCGGAAAAAACGGCGCTGTTAAGTGCGGCGAAGAAGTTGTCGTTCGTGGGTACCACGGAGCCCAGATACCTGCGAACCAGAGCCGGGTATTCTCGAATAGCTTCGCTGAAAGAGCAGAAGATTACGCCATGCTTCTTCAGCTTCTCTTTGTAGGTTGTAGCTACGGAAACCGAGTCAAAAACAGCATCGACGGCAACGCCGGCAAGTTGCTTTTGTTCGGTTAAGGGAATGCCAAGCTTCTCAAAGGTTTTCAATAGTTCCGGATCAACCTCATCCAGACTGGCTTTCAGCGCCTTCTGCTTCGGAGCGCTGTAATAAATCATGTCTTGATAGTTGATCTCAGGATACACGAGGTTGGGCCAGTGCTTAGGCTCGGTCATGGTTAACCAGTTCCGATAAGCCTTCAAGCGAAACTCCAACATCCAATCCGGCTCGTTTTTCTTTGCGGAGATGAGACGCACGGTCTCCTCGGAAAGCCCCCGAGGGATGGTGTCGGACTCGATGTTGGTTACGAAACCGTACTTGTATTCCTGGCTGACCAGATTTTCTGCTGTGCTCATCTTGTTTTACGTATCATGCCTTCCAATAATTCTTGCCCGGTTCTCAGGCCCTTTGTTCCGTCCGCTGCTTGGCGATCTGAATCAGGTGCAGCGCCGCATCAACGTTAGCTTCCGTGTCCAGCAAAGTAGACAACGTAATTTCGGACAGTGCATTATCGACAATCTGATGAAGCTCGACGATCACCGGTCGTATTCCGCAATCGCCAGTATGCACGCACGCGTCGAGCACACCTGCGTAGCTCTTGCAGTGTGAGTCAACCCGCTCCCCATCAAGCACGCGAATCACCTGGTTCAGATGGATTTCCGAAGCTGGCCTAGCAAGGTGGTAGCCGCCCTTAATTCCCCGCTGCGATTGCACCAGGCCGGCTTTATTCAGAATCCACATGAGCTTCCCGGCGTTTGCGACCGAGATGCCTTCGCGCCCGGCAATCTGAGCCAGAGTTAGCGACTCGCCCACGGCATTGGCTCGCGCAAGTTGCAGCAAGCAACGCAGTCCGAATTCCTCTTGTGCAGATATCTTCATTCTAGTTGTAAATTCAAGCCCTGGCTTTGCTTTTCCAGTATGGCTAACGCCCAACTATCTCGCTTCTCCGCATCGATGATCGCCGTTTCCGCGGCAGTCTAGCCTAAACCTTACTTTAAAGTCAACTTTAAACTAAGCTGCTGTCCGCCAACAAATACGGCCTGTTAAAGCGTGAAGTTAAAATCGAGGAACCCGGTAAGCCCGAACCGTTTGTCAGCCACGATGGCCGGCTGAAAGCGCCACTGGCTCGCCGCAAATTCGGCTGCTTGCTTTAACACCAGAGGACCCTCAGAGTGAGAGACATCGATGACTGTGCCGTCTGCGTTTGTAGTCAGGTATACTCTAACCACACCCACAACTCCTGAAGACTTTGCCAGTTGTGGATATACGGGAACCACTTTCTTGGTAGCCCAAGAATCTAGCGATCCAACGCTTAGGGTATTGGAATCAGCGCTACTATCGGGCGCTGCGCCGCCGGACTGGGCAGGTTGACCCACGGCAGGGTCCTGTTGCGGAGGTTTGGGTGCCGGCGCTGCAACCGTCGGGCCTGGAGTTCTCGGAGTGACCTTTCCCGCAGTCGGCGATCTCATCTCAGAGGACGAAAGCGACGGTACACCGCCGAGTGATGCGACCTGCTTCTGCGAAGATGCGAGTCGCTGACGAGCATCGGCGTACTCGTTTGCCCATTTTTCGCGGTGCTCTCGATCGCGAGCCAATGTAAGGCGAATACCTAAGACGTCTTCAAGCAGAGCCATTGAATTGTAGGCCTTCGAATCGTCTCTGGTGATTTCTTTGGCCTGCGCAATCATGCGCTCGAGCAGAGAACGCAGACGATCCAAATCGTTAAGGGCCTCAGCAGGTAGCCCGGAATCCGACACATTCATCCCGAAACTTCGATAGCGGGCGATATGGGCCCGGGCGCCATTCACAGCTTGGCCCGCAAGTGCAAAATAAGTACGGATTGAGCGCTCTTGCTGTGCGGCTCGGGCGCGAAATGTTTCCTCAAGCAGAGATTCTGCGCGCGTATAGTTGCCCTCTTCCAGATAGATACTCATCAGCATCAAGGACGTAACGTTGTGCACAACTTCGTCCGCGGCTGTTGACCGCAGAGACTCAAGCTCCCTAACCGCGTCTTCCAGCCGGTGAGCGGCAGCGAGCGCACGCGCCCGCTCGATGCGAACCTGAATAGAGGCCGCGGCAGCCTGCGCTTTTGCAGCGTCACTGGATTCCTGGGCGGATACCGTGATTGGGGCAATGGCGAGGAAAACAAGGAGGAGTATCGGCAAGAGAATTCGTTCACCCAGGGAATTTCTGGCCAAAATGCTGTTTAACTTCAAAACGTTAACTCCTTAAATGCAAAAAAGCGAGCTTAGAAACGCTCGCTTAGCAGTACGTCGATCCGACGACCTATTATGGTCGCTTACCCTCACTAGATGCAAGCTCCCGAGTGCGTGAATAGCGTTAGCAGCAAACCGATCAGCCAAACCACGAGCGTCATGTATTCGGCAATTTTAGCGGACATTGTCTCATCTGCGGCCAGCTCTGCACCATATGGTTGCAATAAGCCCTCTCATCCCGCGGTAAGTGATTGAAAACTAAAGCGGCATGCGGGTTGCAAAATCTGGAACACCAAATGGAGGGCACACTCATGAGAAATAGAATCGGCAGCGCTGTTTTAGCGCTTGCGGCAGTTTTTGGCATTTTTGCTGCGACCACCACGACCACGCAGGCGCAGTGGCGCAACGATGATGATCGATACAATCGTCGTGGCCGCGATGATGACGGCAGATATCGGCGAAGTCCCGATCGACGTTACGGTCGTGATGGCCGCCATAACTCCCGGGCTGAACTAAACCAGGGATATCAATACGGCGTAAATATTGGAGCCAATGATGCGCAACGCCGGCAGAGCTACAGTCCGCAACGTTCGCGCTATTACCGAAGTGCTTCTTCGCAGGCTTTTCGCCAGGGCTTCGTGCGGGGCTACGACCAGGGCTACCGGCAATACGCCCGTTCTGGAAGCGGCCGCTACGGCAATGGCCGCTACGGAAATGATGATCATAGAAATGGCCGCTACGGAAATGATGATTATAGAAATGGCCGCTACGGTGGTTACAACAACAACGCTGAACTGAATCGGGGTTATCAGCAGGGCATTGAAACCGGCGCCAGCGACGGCCAGCGACGCCAGAGCTACAGCCCGCAGCGCTCACGCCATTATCAGAACGCCTCAACGCAGGCTTTTCGCGAAGGCTTCGTGCGCGGCTATGACCAGGGGTATCGGCAATACTCCAACGGTGGTTACCGAAGCAATAGTGGAGGGGGTATCGCAGATATTCTCGGCGGTATCCTGGGCCGACCGTAACCGCTTCTGAACAGTTTCATAAGACGAATGCCGCGATGCAAGTCGCGGCATTTTTACTGTGTAGTGAGCACAATAAAAGCAGTAAAGCGATCCACGAAATCACCCGAAGTAACGTCGAATCCAAGGCACCCAATTCGTGGGGTTCGTGTTGTTTCGTGGATCGTGTTTGTTTTTCAGTGCCTGCTAACTCTATTTAAGCCGGGCGCCGTTGGGAACGTCTTCGGTGAAGGTCGCGAGCACTGGCTTCCCTTCCTCGCCAGCGGAGGCTGCGAGAAGCATGCCCTGAGATTCATAACCGCGCATCCTGCGTGGTTTGAGGTTGGAGACTACGGCGATCTTGCGGCCAATCAACTTGTCGGGTTCGTAGTGCTGCGCGATACCCGCGAGGATCTGTCGCGGTTTCTCTTCTCCGATATCTACAGACAAGAGCAGAAGCTTGTCAGCCTTTGGGATGCGCTCGGCCGTCAAGACCTCCCCAACGCGCAACTCGACTTTGGTGAAGTCCGTGATGTCGATCAGCCCCTCGATTGCTTGCTCCTCTTCGCGCTTCGCGTTCAATGTGGACAGCGTTTCTGCTTGTCCGGGAACGGCGTCGGCTGCGGTGGCAGGCTTCATAGGAGGTGAAGGTTGAGTTTCAGCAGCAGTGGGCGCGCCCGGAACAGCGTGGGCTTCGGTTGCATGCGTGCCGAAAGGTCGATCCGTCTTGATCTCGCTCATGAGTTTTCCTTTATCGATGCGTGGGAACAGTGCCTTGACTTCGCCAATGCGGGTGCCTTCCTGGAGTCCGCCCCACTTGAGTTCAGCCGGGTCCATTGCGGCCAGAGAAGTTTTCAAATTGTCGGAGCCACCGGCGCCACCAATCCCAAGTTGAGAGTAGATGCCCTGCGCGGATTCCGGCATTACCGGATAAAGCAAAACACATAACCAACGCAACGATTCGGCCGCGCGATAGAGAACAGCGTTGAGCGTCTCGCGCTGGTTTTCATCCTTTGCCAGGTCCCACGGCTTCGCCTCACTGATCATCTTGTCCACGCGCGCGACTATCGACCAGGCAACCTCCAACGCCCGGCTGAAAGCGTAGTTCTCGAAATGCAATAGAAAGTCATCGCGTGCATGCTCCACGAACCCGGCGATGGTCGTCTCGTCAGTGTCGATGCCGCTGCGCTTTGCCAGCAGCAACTTTTCCTCCGGTATACGTCCTGAAGGAACCTGACCTTCACAATAACGGTCAATCATCGTCAGCGTGCGACTCGACAGATTTCCCAGCCCGCTGGCGAGGTCGCTGTTAGTGCGATCGATCAGGGCTTCGTAGCCGAAGCGTCCGTCCTGGCCGAATACCATCTCGCGCAGGCAAAAGTAGCGAATCGCATCCACGGAAAAGTGTTGCTCTAGAACGTCCAGTTCCACGGTATTCCCCAGGGTCTTGGACATTTTGCGACCAGCCTGGTCCACCCACATGCCATGAGCAATGATTCCGCGCGGCTGCTCGACGCTCGCGGCCATCAGAAACGCGGGCCAGTAGACGGCATGAAATCGCAGGATGTCTTTGCCGACCAGGTGCAGCGCCGGCCAAAACTTTTCAAAACCCACGGCCCGCTCGCGTTCTTCATTGCCGTAGCCGATAGCTGTGATGTAGTTCGTGAGCGCGTCGAACCAGACATAGATTGTGTGTGCCGGATCATCCGGCACCGGAATACCCCACCCCACAGAACTGCGCAGCCGGCTGACCGAGAGGTCTTGAAGGCCACCTCGAACAAAGCTCATTACTTCGTTGCGCCGCGCTTCGGGGCGAATGAAGTCGGGTCTTGCTTGGTACAGCTCGAGCAGAGCATTGCCGTAGTCTGACAGCCGAAAGAAATAACTATCTTCCGATACGCGGTCGAGCGGCGTCTCATGTATCAGGCAGAGAGGTAATTGGTCCAATTGTGCCGGCTTCGTGTATTCATCTTCAGTCTTGTACGCGGCGCAGGGCGCGCAGAACCAACCTTCGTAGTGACCTTTGTAGATTGCGTCCCGCCCTTTGGGAGTCTTCGACTTGGACACCTGGCGCCAAAACGCACTCACACCCTCCGCGTGAAAGGGGTGAGTGGTGCGCATAAAGATGTCGTAACCGCCATGCCCGGTGTCCAGACCAAAGGCTGAAGTCATTTTGGTGAAGTAACTGACGACGTAATTGGCCTGTTCCTGTGGTGTTCGACCGGCGCGCTGCGCCGCCCGTTCGATATTAATCCCGTGTTCGTCAGTGCCGGTGAGGAAGTAGGTTTCCAGTCCCCGTTGCTCTTTGTGACGATGGACGCAGTCGGCCACGATCATCGTATAGAGATGACCGAGATGCGGGAGGCTGTTGGCGTAGTAGATGGGTGTGGTTAGGTAGAAGGTTTTGGGCATTATCAACTGAATTCGCTCGGACCTTTAAGCGATTATTTTCCATTTGTCATTTCTCATTTCTCAATTTGTCATTGATGAGGCGTTCGACCTCAATCATTGGGCCAACGCGTCTCCTGTCTTTCATCCCAAATAGCAAATGAGAAATGGAAAATGGAAAATCTTTCACTCCTTAGCAGTAATAAGAGCCATAGCTTCGGCCCGCGTGCGCAGATCATTGCGGAAGCCACCCAACACTGCCGAGGTGATCGTCTTGGCGCCGGCTTTTCGGACACCTCTGAGTGTCATGCATGTATGCTGGGCCTCGATGACCACCATTACACCAATGGGTCTTAGACCTTCGAAGAGTGTGTTGGCAATGTCAGTTGTTAAGCGCTCCTGCAATTGCAGTCGGCGAGAGAAGGTTTCGGCAAGCCGGGCAAGCTTGGAAATTCCCAGAATCCGCCCATCCTTGGGAATGTAGGCGATGTGACACTTTCCGACGAAGGGCGCCAGATGATGTTCACAGAGCGACGCGATGCTGATGTCTTTCACGATTACCATCTCGTCGTGTTTGTCTCCCGGCAGCGGTACCACGTGCTGCCGCGGATCTTCACGCATGCCGGCAGTTAACTCGGCGTACATCTCGGCCACGCGCTTCGGTGTCTCCTGCAGGCCTGGCCGCGCCGGGTCTTCGCCGAGGCCTTCGAGAATCAAGCGCACGCCACGAGCAATCATCTCCAGATCCGCCGCCGCACGATCGCCGCTGCCTGAATCTCGAGTTCCCTTCCCTTCCGAAAACTTTGTGGCCATTTATAACCTTTCGAATCCCGAGGGGGGTCAAACCATTTCTTCACTCCGTTAGGAGTGAAATATCTATAGAATCCGGCGCAACCCGATAACCAACTCCGTTCGGAGGAACGGGACTCAACTCGATGTGTACTGCTCAAGCACACCCCGCTCCTCCGAACGGAGCCGGGACGGGGCGAACATCGAGGCTATAAACATCTCACCCCTAACGGGGTGAAAACCAAGGCTCTTTGTATCAGGCATATTCACACTCGCAAAGCTCGCCCATGGCTATTAACTTCCATCCCTCCGGGATGATGCGATCTGTAACGCAAGAACCAATCGCGCGGCGCTCTCAACCACTCGCAACGGGACATCCGACTTAAGCGCCGCGGCGCGACACTGTTCGTATTCCGGCATCTCGTTTACTACGTTTCCGTTCAACCGCGCTACTTTAACATCAATAGGCCCATACTCGGTTTCCACCTGCACGATTTCACGTTCCAAGGCGCGTCTTTGCACCTCGTAACTGCGAACACCGAGCGTGGTTGTTTCTCCAAAGAGCATCTCGGTGAGACTCTCTTTCTCCTCAGGGCGACAAAGAACGGACAACAAGACGCCCGGGCGATCCTTCTTCATCTGAATGGGAGTGAAATAGCAATCAAGCGCGCCTATCTCAAAAGCTCGCCCCATCACATGACCGAAAATCTGGGGCGACATGTCGTCAACATTCGTTTCAATCATCCAGAGTGGTTCTTCGCTGCCGGTCTGAAGTTCAGTCTCTCCAATCAAAACGCGCAAGACGTTAGGAAACTTCTCGTACTGGCGGGTGCCGGCGCCATAGCCCGTCTGCTGCAGCTCCATCTTCGGAAGTGGTCCATACTCGCTGCATACGGTCGCGATAATGGCTGCTCCGGTTGGCGTGACCAGTTCACCTTTTATGTCGGTTGAATAAACCGGCGCGCCTTTCAACAACTCGGCAACCGCCGGGGGAGGAACCGGAAAACGGCCATGATCCATGTCCACTGAACCGCTACCCACATGCAGCGGCGAACAAACAAACCGTTCGATACCTGCCAGGTCGAAACAGATCGCGGCGCCTACTACATCGATAATTGCATCCAGCGCGCCGACTTCATGAAAGTGCACGTGCTCCACCGCCTCGTTGTGCACGTGAGCTTCAGCCTCGGCCAGACGCGAGAACACTTTTGCTGCGCGGTCTTTCACTCCAGCCGATAGTCGCGAATCGTAAATAATCTTCAGAATGTGGCTCAGGCGTCGATGAGCGTGTTCGTGGGGAGTTTGAACCCGGGCGTACGTGGCGCTGATTCCTGATCGGTCGACTGTCTGAAACTCAATTGAGTAACCCTGCAGGTTTAGGAGCGAGAGTTGGCCGAGGAGTGCCCGCTGCTCAACGCCCGCGGCAACCATCGCGCCCAGGATCATGTCGCCGCTAGCGCCGGCGAAACAGTCGAAGTAGAGGGTTCTCATTTAGTAAATCGTGAATCGTAAATCGTAAATTCGAGCCAAGTGGCCGTTGGCGCCAAATGTTTATAGTAGAAGATTGATGAGAGAAAGGCGATTTGTTTTGTGATTTTTCGTGTGACTTCGTGGATCGCTTCCGTAGGTAAAAACTCGATCCACGAAATCACACAAAGCCGCACGAAAAAGACAGTAACAGTGCCGTCTGCAATGGAATGTTGCCACCGCCACGAAACGTGGGTACTCATATATGAAACCAGCGAAAAATGATTGACTGTTGGTTCAAAGCGATTTGCCGGCTGTCTGGGAATGATTTGATTACGCGAGTGGCGCTTGATAACGTCTCGCGGAGTCTTTCAGAGATTGCCGGTTCCTTGGCGAATTGCATGGAATTTTTCGATGGTAACAGAGCGCGTTCGAAAGATGTCAAGCACGGGCAGGCAACGCGACGACAGAGTTGAAGGGCGCTGACAGAAGCAACTCAACCAGCGCTGGAGGCGCGGCAGAAGGTAGCCAGAGGCAAGCGGCTTTGCGCGCCGCCCCTGGATCCAGTCCCACAACGCAACCGAGCCCTGCAGGGGCTCAGGAATCATACAAAGATGGCGCCGGAGTTTCTTCAGGCTTCGCGCTGTTCTTTACGCCCTTCAGGGCGTGGCTTGTTTGACCTAAACCAGGGGTGGCGCGCTCAGCTTCGCTCCGCGCTTGCCCCTGGCAACCTTCCTTTGCACTCCCGGCGCACGGTGATCCACTCGCCACCACTCGCTGTACTGCAACTGCTAAGCTATACTCTCCGCTTTTGCGAGACCTTGATTCGAGACGCCGCCAGTAGCACCCGTGACGCTAGTTGACCTTCAGAACAAATTGAAGCAACGAATCCAAGCCAGTGCGCTGGAGCTTTTCGGCCTAAGCCTGGACCAGATCAGCGCTGAGACTCCCCCGAAACCGGAGTTGGGTGACCTGGCTTTTCCTGTTTCCTTTGAGCTCGCCAAACTCATCAAACAAACCACCGGCGCCAAAGTCGCGCCGAGGGCCATCGCGGAGCAGTTGAAAGAGAGGCTTGCTGCAGATGAGGAAATAGCCCGGATTGAGGTGGCCGGAGCGGGCTACTTAAACATCTTCTTTGACCGGGCCCAACTGCTCTCAGTTTTCGCGGCCGTTTCGCCTCCAACAAATGACGGCGCGACGATTGAATCTGTCGCCGGCCGTCCTAAACAAATGGTCGAGCACACCAGCATTAATCCCAATAAAGCCGCTCATATCGGTCATGTGCGCAACGCCGTGCTCGGCGACACCTTCGTGCGCATTCTCAAAGCCGCCAGCAACGCAGTGGAGATTCAGAATTATATCGACAACACTGGCGTTCAGGTCGCCGATGTAGTCGTCGGTTTCAAACACATCAAACAGATGACGCTTGATGAAATTAGGAATCTCGACCGTTCCCTTCCCGAAGACCGTCCGTTTGATTACTACTGCTGGGACCTCTATACGAAGGTTGGTTTGTTTTATCGCGACGACGATTCTAACAGCCCACCAAACCCGGAAAAGCTGAAACTACGGACAGACATTCTTCATGCCCTCGAGGAAGGTAACAATCCCACGGCGGAACTCGCCGACTACGTGGCCACCAGAAACGTCGAATGCATCCTCGATACTATGGAACGTCTGGGCATTCGTTACGACTTGCTCGCTCGTGAGTCCGAGATTCTTCACCTGCACTTTTGGGATCGAGCTTTCCAGCTTATGAAAAACGCCCGCGTGATCCGGCTGGAAACTGAGGGTAAGAACAGCGGCTGCTGGGTAATGCCCTTTGAATCACATACCGGCACGGACGAACACGAGGCCGACAAGATCATCGTGCGTTCGAACGGAACGGTTACTTACACCGGTAAAGACATTGCCTACCAACTCTGGAAGCTGGGTCATCTTGGTCTTGATTTCAATTACCAGCCTTTCCGCAAATATGCCGACGGACACGTGGCGTGGGTAACGACAACGAAGCCGAATTCTGAAATACTTCCGGAGGTGCCGCGTCCGAATTTCGGCGGTGGCGTTACCGTTTACAACGTTATTGATTCGCGGCAGTCGTATCCGCAGGAGATCGTAGCCCGTGGCGTTGCCGCTCTGGCGCCTGAGTTAGGACGAAACGCGAGTGTGCATCTGGCCTATGAGATGGTGGCGTTGTCGCCCAGCGCTTGTGCTGAGTTGGGAATTGAGCTGAGCAACGAGGACCGCGCTAAACCTTATATCGAGATGAGCGGCCGCAAAGGTTTGGGCGTTAAGGCTGATGACCTGATTGATCGGCTCGAGGCGGATGCGTTGCGCGAGGTTGAGGCACGCCATCCGGAGCTTACCGCCGAGGAGAAAGCGGCCACCGCTAACGAGATTGCCGTAGGCGCGCTGCGCTATTTTCTTTTGAAGTTCACGCGCAACTCTGTCATCGCGTTCGATTTCAAAGAAGCGCTTTCATTCGAAGGCGAAACCGGTCCCTATTGCCAGTACGCAGCGGTCCGTGCAAATTCCATCTTTCGAAAGCTTGACAGCGAATCCCACGTGTATGCGGAGAAGTTGATTCAGCGCGCAGAAGGCGATGATGAGATTCGTCGTCAAGTTTCTGCGGCGCTCGACGGCGAAGCGGGTACAGAAATTTGGTCACTGGTTATGCTGGCGGAAAGGTTTGACGAGGTCGTCTCTCACTGTGCGGCATCTGCCGAGCCGGCCAATCTGGCAAAATACACTTTTAACCTGGCGCGTGCCTTCAACCTTTTCTATCACCGGCATCGAATCCTCGCCGAGGAGGACCTGACCAAAAAAGCCGTGTTAATAACTGCGGCTAACATCGCCCGACGCCAATTGACCTCAGCGCTGGCGACCTTGGGAATAAGTGTCCCCGAAAGGATGTAGAGAGACTGAAGCGCGACGGTAATTTGCAGGTCGGGAAGTGGGCAAAGCGCAGCGCGCCCCCGCCCAAGATCCAAAGCAGTTCAACACAAAAGGCTATAAAGAAGATGAGTTTGTGCTCTTTTGGAAGGGAGGGGCTAGTTGTGTTGTAATTCAAGGTAGAGTGGCTGTGGATCTTGAGCGGGGGCGTGCTGCCGCTTTGCCCCCTTCCTAACCTGTAAGTTAGCGGGTCTTGAGTTGTACTTTTTGGGGAATCACTGAGTTTACCCAGGATTGGAAGCGAGCCGCTCTCGAACTGTACATTTAACAAAAGCTGAGAGTATAAGAGAAAGACATGCTGATAGTTATGAAGGCGGACGCGACCAACCCCCAGATTGAGGCCGTCGTGCGTGTTATCGAGGAGCTGGGTTACAAGCCCCACGCAATGCCCGGAGCCACGCGCACGGCCATCGGCATTACCGGCAACCAGGGATCGGTTGATCCTTCTCACTTCGAAACCCTACCCGGAGTCGCCGAAGCCATTCGAGTTAGCAAGCCCTACAAACTGATAACGCTGGATCTAAGACCGGAGAAAACCATCGTCCGCATTGGAGACGCGGCCATCGGCGGAGACGAGTTAGCAATCATTGCCGGCCCTTGCGCGATTGAGAGCCGTAATCAGGCCTTTGCTGTGGCCGAAGCCGTACGACGGAGCGGCGCGAGATTTTTTCGTGGCGGCGCTTTTAAACCAAGGACTTCGCCTTACGCGTTCCAGGGTCTGGGCGAGGAAGGCTTGAGAATTCTTGCGGAGATTCGTGAGGCCTACGGTCTTAAGATCGTAACCGAGGCTTTGGACGAAGCAAGCGTCGAATTGGTTGAGCGCTATGCGGACGTCATTCAAATCGGAGCCCGCAGCATGCAAAACTTCTCGCTCCTGCGCCGCGTGGGCCGCTCGTCTTTGCCTGTTTTACTGAAACGCGGACTTTCGGCCACCCTGGACGAATGGCTGCTCGCGGCCGAGTACATTATGTCTGAAGGTAATTATCAGGTTGTTCTTTGCGAACGTGGCATCCGCACTTTTGCCCAGCACACGCGTAATACTCTCGACTTGGCCGCGATACCAGCGGTGAGACGCATTTCTCATCTGCCGGTCATTGTCGATCCGTCACACGGTACCGGAAAGAATTTTATGGTTACTCCGCTTGCGCGTGCGGGTGTGGCCGTTGGAGCGGACGGGCTGATTGTTGAAGTTCACGACCAGCCTGACCGCGCGCTCTCTGACGGTGCTCAAGCGCTGACCCTCGAGCAATATGAACGGTTGGTAAGCGAAGTGCGAGCGATCCACGAAGTGATAGCGCCGGCCGCAGTGAGATAGTCTCTTTCAATTGACTCTAGATACTGTTATATAGTCGGCGATGGCGACCACTGAGAAGATTGCAGTCCCCTCTTTCCTTGATTCACCTGAAATTGAATTTGGCGCAACCGTTCCATGGAAAACCGGCGCGGAAACCCCGTCACGACTGATAATCGCTTCCTACAATATTCGCTACGCAGTGGGCCAATTCCTGATTTCCACTGGCCTACTGCGAAGAGCCGGCTTCAACCTGCCCGGCAATCGTGCCCAGACAGTGGGCGAGAACATCCGTCTCGCCGCGCGCGCTTTCTCAGAGGGATTGCGTGTGCCGCCCGTCGACATTCTGGCGCTGCAGGAAGCCGACAAAGGGACGGAACGCACCGGAGGCCATCACGTGGCGCGCGAACTGGCGGAGCAACTGCAGATGACCTGGGTGCACGCGCCCGCCGGAATTCCGCGAGGTATCGAACCGAGGGACCGTCAGTGGTGGCTCGGCTTCGAAGAACAGATTGGACTTCAAGATCCTGGTGACACCGGAGTAGCTCTGCTCAGCAAACTTCCGATGGACGAGGTGGTGCGTATCGATCTTCCCTGGACCGAGTGTCCATGGCGTCCCCGACTTTCCCTCGGAGCTTCGATAAAAGTAGGCGCCGAGACTCTTCGTATACTCAATTCACATATTGATCCGCATTCGGCTGCGGATGGGCAACTGGAACAACTTGAAGTGGTCCTCGATCACGCCGACAAGTTTGCGGGACCAACATTGGCGCTCGGTGACTTCAATACTCTGTCTCGGAGAAAGTCTATCGAGACTCGGCGCCTGCTCGAGTCTCGCGGCTATGCGACACCGTTTCCAACGGGAACGCCGACCTGGCGCGGGGCGGGAATACGTTTGCACGCAGATTGGATCTTTGTACGTAACCTGAATGTGACTCGTTGGGGTGTCGCGCGGAGTCTGAATGTCTCGGACCACTGGCCAGTTTGGGTGGAAGTTTCTTTATGATTGCCAATTGCCCATTCCCAACATTGCCGATTGCCAATTGCCGATTGCCGATTTCTTTTCTCAGTCTTGAGCGTCGATTCACAGCACCGATAATTGGACCATCTTTCCTGCGGCTTCCTGTGATTTCGTGGATCGAGTTCTTCCACCACTGAAGGCGATCCACGAAATCACACGAAAAATCACGAAACACAAAGCGCTTTCTTATTATTCATGAAGCCAGCAAAACTTGCTTGACTGTTTTACCGTTACTCTTGAGACACACACGAGCCTCTTCTCTAATCGGCAATTGGCAATCGGCAATCGGCAATGATAAAGGTCTCCAGTCGCGACAATCCCCTTCTCCGCCAGGCGCGTTCCGTACGTGATGGAAAGACAGGCGACTTTATCTTTGTGGAAGGGCTACGGCTGGCGGAGGAGGCGCTGCACTCCGGACTGGAAATCGATGCCGTCATCTACTCCGACGAGATTGCCGAGAAAGAAAGGGCGGCAGGTTTCCTCGAGGCAGTCTCTGTAGTTTGTAACCGCGTTGCCTCGGTCAGTGAGAAGTTGTTGGCTACTGTCTCGTATACCAAAACTCCACAGGGCATCATCCTCCTTGCGAAGCAGCCGGAATCCGGAAAAGCCAAACTAGAAATTTCGCAAGGGCGTCGCCCGTTGTTAGTGATCCTGCACGGCATCAACAACCCAATAAACGTGGGGGCGATCATGCGAAGTGCGGAGGCCGCTGGTGCGACGGGCATAATTACCACTGCCAACACGGCTGACCCATTCTCCCCTAAGTCGTTACGTGGCGCCATGGGCTCGGCTTTCCGGTTGCCGATTTGGAGAGGTGCAAGTTATGGCGATGCTCTTATCTGGTGCGCCGCGCACAACATCAAGACCGTCTGCGCGGACGTGAAGGCCAGCGCCCTCTACACTGATATTAACTGGACCCCGCCCACGGCTTTGATCGTTGGCCCTGAATCAACTGGCCTCAGTCTCGAAGAAGTGGTCGCAGCCGATGAAGCTGTCAGGATAGAAATGCACGGGGAGGTGGAAAGCCTGAATGTCGGAGTCGCTGCCGGAATCCTGCTTTATGAGGCCGCCCGGCAAAGGCGTTGACCTTCAATGCCACAAACCGAGGATTACTCCATAGAGCGCAAATTGCGCCACGTGATACCCGGCATCAATCAGGAACAGCTTAAACGTACGATTTGAAAATTGGTAATTGATGCCGAAAGAGGTCGCCACCCAGCAGGCGCCAATGCTCAGGCCATCGCGAACAGCGGTGTTCAGCGCCGGGTTCCGTCCCAGAAACAAGGCAAACACTGTCGCCGCAATGACGGAGAATAGAAACGAGACTGCGAACACAATCGCTCCATGGGTCTTCTTCGGCTGATCTAGATTGATCCCGGCTTCCCGCGCCCAAATCTTGCCGAATAGAGCCGGCGAATACCAGAGTCCGCCCAGCAAGAAAGCCGAGACGGCCGCAACAAGCACTGCCAGAAAGTTTATCTGTTCCATTTTCCCTCCAATTGGATCGAATACGCCTTCAGCGTAAAATGTTGTTGGTGTCGTTTCGTGTAATTTCGTGATCGCCTTACTGGTTCTATTATCGCCGACCACTTTGTCAACAACCTACTGCGGGGTGTTGAGGAGCCCTTTTTAATAGTCGGGCTTACGCTACTAGTCCTACCTTCGAATTGCGCATTGCGCTGAAGGAGCAAGACATTGAGTGTCTTCGTCGAACCGCTCACAGCCTTAAGGGTAGCAGCGGCAGCCTTGGAGTCCTGGGGATGGTCACGTTGTGCTCTGAATTCGAGAACAAACTGCGCTACAACGAATTTCACGAAGTAAGAGTAACTCTTGAATATTCAATTCAAGATTAAGTGGCTGGGAATCTCGAGCGGGGGCGCGCTCCGCTTTGCCCCTTCCCAACTTGCGAATTGGCGAGCTTGAGTAGGCTTCCCACAGCTTAGCCCTATTGCCGCGCCGTTGTTTCAGCTAGAATAGCGCCGTTCCGAGGAGTTTAGTTCCCTTCTCACGCAGTTCATGAATGGGCTGCGTTTTCTGCGCAAGCGTACTAACGGGCGCCGGGTGTCAGGGTGCTGGTGGGCATAGACTTCAGTCTGTGATCATCAAGTCACGCTAGCTTAACCTACCGTCGGTGCAATACGTCCGGCAACACAGACTAAAGTCTATGCCACCTGCGACAGCTCGCACCGGCACGCGCAATCGGAACCTGTCGCAACTCTTAGCGTATTTGAGATAGCATGACTGAAGAAGTGAAGCCAATCCGAAAAAAGAGGCGGGAAGAAGCCCTGCCTGAACGCCTGCTTCGTCGCGTGCTCGAGGGCATGGGCGATGTAGTTGATCGAAAGTTTGGCCGCACGGTCGAGCCTAAGAGTGGGCTTACCACCTCACAGTTGATAGAACGGATGAAGCGTCTGATCGACGAGCGGGTGCGCGATGAGGGACGCAAGGGTCGCATTGCTCCGCACCATCTAAAACTCAAAGTCGAATGGGGCACGCATTCCGAAGCGCCCCCGGAAATCCTAAAAGAGCTGGAACATGAAGTTCTCGCTGAAGCTATCGATCACATCAACGATCATCGATACCGCACTCTCGCTCCGATGAAGGTGGAAACAGAAGTAGACATTTTTACCACCGGCGTTTCAGTCGACCCGACTTTTGGCGAGTTTGAGGAAGAGCTCAAGAAAGAGGATGAAGCGAAACGAGCCGTTGTCGGTCCCCGAATTCCGAAAGGAGTTCCACCTGCGCCGGATGTGGCTATTGCCGCCCGAGTGACGCGGCGCGATGGCACTGTCGAGGTGCCGCTAATCTTCAAACCTGGTGGAAAACGTCTAAATGTGGGTCGCGCGTCCGACAACGAACTGTCGCTGAACGACACCAGCGTTTCCAAAATCCATGCCACCCTGGTGTTGAACGCCGAAGGCACGCTGCTCGTCGCCGATACCGGATCAACCAATGGCACTTACATCAACGGACGTCGCATCGCCTACGGAGAGGCGCGGCAAATTGAAGCTGGAGATGTGGTGGGGTTCGGGGATTTAGAGGTGCGTTTCAAGAGAGACTGACGACCCGGATGCACCGTCAGGAATAGAAAACCGCCAAATGTCATTCTTGCTACTGCTACAGTCGCCAACACCAACCGCGGTTGTTCCTCACACACCCGAGCGAATCCCGGCGTTGCTCACGTTGATCTATGTCGGCGGCTTCGCGCTAATTGTTCTTCTATTGCTGGTTTCGCTCTTTAGGAATCGGCGGCGCCTGAGGGCCACTGCCGTGGCAGTTCCTGAAGATCTTCCGACCGAGGTCAAAAAGCGTCTCGGCTCAACGTCTACAAATAGAGGTCTGCGAGCTCTGCGTTGGTTCTTTGTAATGCTCGCCCTGGGGCTACTCGGTTTTCACATTTACTGGGCCCACTATGCACAGGAGAAAAACGAGAAGTTTCAGGAACTGTCTTACAAGGACCTGCGCAATCGCCGTCTCTCAGAGTCGACCCTGCGCGGCTGGATGCTCGACCGCAGCGGGAAGCTTGATCGGGCTTTGGCATTCTACCGCCGCGATTCAAGTGGCAAGATTACGCGGCAGTATCCGATGGACAAAGCGATGGCCCACATTTTCGGTTCCGACCGAGGCGATCCGGGTTTGGAGCGCGCGCTTTTTGGCGTCCAGAGTGGAGCGCTGCCTGTGGCACTGCAGGTTGTAAAGGGTGAGACGCGCCAGAACAAAGGCAATACCGATGTGATTCTGACAATTGATCGAGACCTGCAGCAAGCCGCGGTCGATCAATTGAAGGGCAAACACGGCGCCGTGGTAGTGCTGAATCCCCAGACGGGCGAACTTTTGGCGCTGTATAGTGAGCCTTCTTACAGCCTCAAGGAAGTCGAAGGCGAAACCACGTGGATTCGGCTGGCAGCCAACGAGCGAGACCGACCGCTCGTCAGCCGTGCGTTGGGCGCCTATTACATTCCTGGCTCGACTTTTAAGACCGTTACCATGACGGCTGCTTTTGTTGCCGGTATCCAGGACACGGAATTTGTTTGCAGCGGCGGTGGATACTATGCGGCCCCGGGCGCCAACGTGATTTATGACGATGCCGGACCGGGCGAGGTGCACGGCAGGATCGGGATGGATCTCGCTTACGAGGTTTCGTGTAATCAATACTTCGCGCAGTTGGGGGTCAAGCTGGGGCCGGAACGATTGAAGCAGGGAGCCCAGCTACTCGGCATCGGAGCTTACGACACGCCCACAGAAGCGTTGCGTGGTCGCAAGGAACCTGAATTTTGGAACGCCAGCACTGAGGCAGTAAAGCGTGCCCTGGCCCCACGCGAAGCCACCATAGTAACCGGCAAACAAGTAACCAGGTATGATCTGGCGCTGATCGGATACGGGCAAGGCTATGCAGGCCAGATGACTACATTTCAAATGGCCCTTTCCGCCGCAGCCATCGCCAACATGGAAGGTAAGTTGATGAAGGCGAAGATCGAGTTGAATCGCGCACCTGAAGTTTTCAAGCAGGTTGTCTCGCCGCAAGCTGCGCAAAGAATGCGCGAGATCATGGGCCGGGTAACCGGAGGTTCGAGCGGAACGGCAAGAGGAGTGTTTGCGCCGGTAAAAGCCGCCGGAATTACTTCAGGAGGTAAAACGGGAACGGCGCAGAAAGTGGTGCCGGTTTATGATCCCAAGACCGGCGCTCCCAAGACGAGACGTCGAATAGAGAAGGACAACAGAGGGAACATCATTCGCGAGTATGAAGAAACCATAATGGATGAACAGAATCCCCGGATCGATGGCTGGTTTCTCTGCATCGCGCCCCTCGAGCGGCCGCAACTGGCCATGGCTGTGGTTGTAGAAGGCGGGGGCTACGGTTCACGCTCGGCGGCTCCGATTGCGGCGGCCTTAGTCTTAAAGGCGAAGGAACTGGGGTATTTCAACTTGCCTGTGAATCAACGGCCACCACCCGTGAATAAACGTCGACAAGGAGGCGTGACACCTGGGACTAGGCGTTAAGTACGGACTGTGTGAAGCGCAAAAAGACGGTTTAAGCTCCCCTAATTTGCAGGTTGGTAAGGGGGCAAAGCGGAGCGCGCCCCCGCTCGAGCTGCATAGCTACTCAAGATGATGGCAGTGTTCTTGATTGATTGACTATGAAAAATCGCGCCTCGTCACATCTGTTCGTGCTTCTCCTAATCGCAGGCTTCGAGATTGCCGGTTATTACGGCATCTATCGCGCGGCTCTATTGCGTGGATATGAGACCTCGATCATCGGCGCCGTCCGTGACCTCTTGATGTACATCCCCCTGGTGGTGCTGCTGCTCTGGTTGTCGCGCGTTATGAAGTTCGCGGGCAACTGGATTCTTTTCACGGCCGCCATACTTCTCTTCTCCCTCGGCATGTTAGTGCAATATCGGCTATACAGCGATCCCGAGTACAATGCTCGCAACAAGGCGGCAGCCCGTCAGGAGAAAATGGAGGCGCTGCGCACTCGCTACATTCTGGAAAACTACGATCCAGTTAAGAAACAGATAATGGGGCTCCCACCAACCCCAGCCCAGCCCGTGGACATCAATCAACTGCCCAGGCGGGAGTCCAACTACACTTTCTGGAACGCGATCACTGCCAGCTACACCTGGATTCCCATAATCTCATTTGTCGCGTTTGCCGTGGCGTATTCATGTTGTGTACGCGACGGTTTTCTTTTGTGGCTGCAGCGCAACAGCTTCGTCATTGTGTTGCTGACACTCGTCCCTCTGGCCGCTGCGGTCGTCACCTCCAGCGCCGGTAAGAGCCTGGGAAATATGACTCCATGGGAGCCGGCCAAGATTCCTTTCCTGGTGGGCTTCGCGGGAATCCTGACCGCGCGTTACAAAGATCTTGCGGAAACCTATTGGGGCGTTCCCCGCGCGCGCGACATCGTTCCCCTGGTCGTGATGGCCATGATTCCTTTCATACCTTTCTTTGCCCTCAAGGACTTCGGCCAGATGCTGATTTTCAGTGGCGCCTACACTACTCTCTATCTGGTGGCGGTGCGACGCTGGCCTCAGCTCCTGCTGTTTGTAGGATCGGTATTTCTGGTGATAAGTATCCTGGTCGTGGGTGCGTTGCCCCGAGACATTCAGGAGAAAGTCCCACTGTTGCCGACCATGGCTCGCCCGATTCAGGCCGCCCTTCCCTCCCGTATCCAGCAACGATTTCATCTGTGGCTCGACGGTTTCGATCCTCCGTCTCCGGAAGTCCCCTGGTGGAAGAAAGACTATGAGGAAGCCCTCAATCAGAATCCACAATTGAAAGAGCTTGCCGATCAAAGTCCCGCCATGCAGAGGACTGTGAATATAGATATTTGGTTTGATAAGCTCGCCTTTCAACCGGCCCAGGCAATTTTCGGAATTGCCTCCGGAAAGACCACAGGGCGTGGCCTGGGACTCGGTTTTCCCGAGGTGATTCCCATTGCCGACTCTGATTACGTCTACGCCGCCGCTGTCGAAGAGGTGGGTTTGGCAGGTGGGGCAGTGCTGATCCTGGCCGTGATCATTTTCGTGACCGCGGGTGTTCGCACTTCGCTCGATGCGCGTGATATGTTTACGAAACTCTGTGCGGCTGGTCTAACCGCATTTGTCGGCTTTCAGGCACTCGTTAATATGGGAGGCATTTTGCGGGCCCTGCCGATGACCGGAATTACGCTGCCATTTGTGAGTCATGGTGGTTTCAGTTTGATTACCAGCTATGCGATGCTGGGCATGCTTATGGCTTTCTCTCACCGCAATGCAGGGGATAGACTGCTTTCCAGCAGAGCTCCTGCCAGAAGTTTTTCCCCGGTCAACCTGGAGGCCGTACAATGAGTCAGCCTGATAAACCCCTCACCGTCGAAGCACAATCCGTCACTGATCGCGGGTTGAATGAAAGACGTCCCCTTAATGAAGATTCATTTCTGGCCGATAGCGGACGCTTAATTTTTGCGGTCGCCGACGGCGTCGGTGGTGCGGAGGCCGGAGAAGTTGCCTCGCAGACGGCCATCGAAGTGCTCGATGAAGCTTTCCGTCATCAAGGAGACGGGGACGATGTCGAGGACCTGATGGAACTGGCAATTCAGCGGGCGAATGCCTCGATTCACCAGATGGCCCAGGAGCATGCAAAGTTCTCGATGATGGCCACCACGATTGTCGCACTTCATGTGAAAGGAAAGATTGCGACTATCGGACACGTCGGAGACTCGCGCCTTTATCGTCTCACCACGCAGGGCGAGCTCGTACGCGAAACCGAAGACCATTCAGTGGTAGAAGAAGAAGTGCGGGCTGGTCGCATGACCCCCGAACAAGCTGCTCACCATCCGAGCAAGAACGTCATTAGCCGCGCTCTGGGCGCGGAAGACTCTGTCGAAGTCGATCTCAAGACCATCGAGGTTGAGAATGGGACAGAGTTCCTGCTTTGTACGGATGGCATCACGCGTCATATACCGGACGCTGAATTAAGGCAATTGCTGGTTACCCACGATAGTCTTGAGACACTCTGCGATGAATTGAAGAGTCGCTGTTATGAACGCGGGGCGGAGGACAACCTCACCGCGGTTGTCGTCCGTTGCGGCCGCCGCATTCCTTCGGACGGGCGGCCTGAAGATATGGAGCGAACCATCTCACCAGACCTGGAGAGAGTACCGGCCATCAACGGAGTGGCCCAGCCGATTGCGGCGGCAAATATGGATGTCATAACCGCGAGCAGTAGCGACCGGGTCGTTGATGCTCAGAGTGTTGCCGAAGACACCCTCGTCCCCCCTTCCCGAGTTGCCTTCCTGGTAGACAGCAACCCGGAAGCAGAGCAGATCAATACCCCAGAAAGGAAATTGAACATTCCCGCCTCCAATACTTCCGAAGGTGGTTTTGCCCGGACCGTTGGACGCCTCATGATGTTCCTTGTTTTTCTCGCCGCAGTGGCCGGCGCGTTCTACGCAGGTAGGCGCTACCAAGCGCCTATTCCTTTTCTTCAAGAGGCAAACGACGCAAGTGCCCAGCTCTCACCCACACCATTGGTAACCGAAGACCCACTGTTGAAGTTTGAGCAAACCCGCCGCGAGATTGATAGAGACCCGAATGGCTGGCTATCCTCTCAGGTGAACGCTGAACTGACGCGCCAGGGCATCTCCGGTCCCCTGGAATCATCGGACCCAGAGTTTCTGTACCTCTATGGCAGAGCCTCGTTGCTGGCGGGAAATAGCGAAGCGGCGGCCCTGGCTCTTGAACAGGCGATTGTAAAGTCAGACATTAACCCCTCTCCTTCGACTTCCACGATACGAAAAGAGGCGACCCTGGCGCTCGCGGCTCTGGCAATAAAATTCGATAAAGAAAAGCCGCGTGCTTTGACACATCTGGACGAGATGTTGCCCAGGCCCGTCCCTGGTAACTCCCCTTAGACATTAATCGCACCGGCTTCCCTCGGGCTAGCGACCGCTCCGGTGGGTTAAGTTTTCTGTACCGGTAAGCTGATGGAAAGCGGTGGCCATGCATCTCAGGAAGGCATCTAAGGAACGCGAATGATTCGGTGGGAACGCGGGTTGATGGCGGAACTGAAGCTACAACAAAGCCGGCTGGATGGCCGTTACGATGTGCTGGAATGCCTGGGACGAGGCAGCTATGCGGAGATCTATGTTGCCAGGGACAATGCGGCGCCTGAGGGTGCGCCAACCACGGTCGTAATCAAAGCGCTCAACGTCTACTTGCAAGAGACACCCGATGTCGAGTTGGAGCGAACGCTGGTGGTAAACTTCCAGAACGAGGCGGTGGCCATCGACCGCGTCAGGCATCCGCACATCATCAACCGTCTCGGCCACGGGACCGCGATCGATCTGGCTGGCACAACCTTTCACTACATCGTCCTGGAATATTTGCCCGGCGGCGACATGTTGGCACTTTCTCGTCATCACCCTCTGTCTATCGATAAGACGCTCTTCTATCTGGAACAGGTCTGTTCCGGATTGGCTCACGCTCACCAGTGCGGAGTGATCCATCGCGACATCAAGCCCCAGAATTTGTTACTGACTGCCGACAGAAAAATCGTAAAGATTGCGGACTTTGGCGTGGCACGCTTCGAAGCAACTGAAGGCGCGATCACCCGAGTGGGAACGAATATCTACTCAGCTCCTGAACACAATCCTCTGGTGCAGACATCGCAACTCGACACCGGTTCGCTTGTCATCACGCCGGAGAATTTGACACCCGCAGCGGACATCTATTCCCTGGCCAAGACCACGTATAGCTTGCTCGCTGGTGAAGCGCCGCGCCGTTTTGCGCATCATCCAATCAGAGAGTTGCCCCACTTGATTAGTAATGAATACTGGACGGCTTCGGTTCTTCGGGTACTCGAGAAAGCCACGCAGAGGCGCCCAGAGAATCGCCATCAGACAGTGCAGGAGTTTTGGGATCAACTGGCGGAGGCGGCTTTACCGCCGACGCGGGCGCTTAGCGCGCCAGACTTGAAACAGGGGCGCAAGGCGAGTTCCGAACTGCGGGTCGACCCTGAAGACATTACTCAGGCTCCGCCGGGTCCCCGTTTCGAACTCGCCCCGGCGCCGGAATTAGCCCATGCCAGTCTTGAGCCATCTAAACGCCCACGGATAGTAGTACCCGTAAGCAGAATTCAGCAGATTCCTGAAGCGCCGGAAGGCGTTGGCCCGCGCCACGCTGCGAAGGACATTGTCGCCGGATTTCCTGATCAGTCACGGAGTCAGTTGCGGAATCAGTCGCGTAACGGGAAGCTTTCTTCAGACCAGGCTCAGTTGTACCCGCCGGCGCCGCGAGGCCGGCCGAGGAGATTGCTGGTGGCGCTTTTGCTTATTCTTAGCTTCTCCGGAATGCTGCTGGCCACGCATAAATACGTCGCGTCTCAATGGAACCCTTTGCGGCGAATCGCCGGACTCCCCGAGGTCTTTGTAGCCGGGCGCGAAGGTCTTACAACAACAGATGTAAATCTCCGTGCGGGTCCGGGTTCTTCGAATCAGGCTATTGGCCTTGCTGAAAGCGGTTCGCGGGTCAAGCTGTTAAGCGAAAACAACAATTGGTACGAAGTTCAAGTGGTGACGCATGGGCGCCCCAAGAGCGATCAGTTTTCGTCGGATCGCGGTTGGATAAATAAACGGTACGTGAGGTTTGAGTAGGAATATACAGGTACAATTTGGGCAAGGCTTATGGATCACACAAATACAGAACCGCGAGCGGTAGCGACCGGGTCTAAGGACTCAATTCGCAGTGAAATAAATCCCATGATCTTTTTCGCTTGGCATTTGTCACTCGTGCCAATTAACTGGGCAATCCAATCCCGGAGGGATGAAATCTAATCCTAAGGAGGAATTGATCAGTTGGGATTGATCGAGTCGATCAGAAAATGGATTGACGGCGAAAGCGGAGAAGGTCTGCTGGAAGCCGCGGACGAGCACGCGCGGCCGCGGAGAATTTGGGAAGAATTCCTGGTTAAGATTGCCCGCGAAGTCGAGGCCGTAATGCAGCGCGAGATGTTTACGCCGCCGGGCGGCCCCACTTACATCCCTCGCGAATACATTGTCTATCTCAGTGCCGACGACGATAAGGACTGGCAAGGCGACAAGCGTCGTGGCCTCGAGCAGGGGCTATTCCACGTGCTTTCAGAAAGAGCGAGAGAGTTGAGTGGACAAACACCACTGGCTGCGAAGTCTTTTGCCGTAGAGCTGCGAGTTGACGGCACGCTCAATAAAGGTGAGTTTCGGGTCCAGGCAGTTTGGGATGAATCGGAGAGCGGGCACACGATGGTTACGCCTCGCGCGGACTCAGCCCGATCGGGAAGGCCCTTCAATCCAAATGACACAATCCGCGAAACTGCAGAGACCGCGGAGAGTGAGCAGACTATCGTCCGCCCGCGGGTGATGGAGCTCTATTCAATGGAGGTCTGGCGAGACGGGGTGCGGGAGTCGGTCGTGCCAATCTCAAAACCCGAGATCACAATTGGCCGCGGATCGAGATCAATCACAGTCGATCTGCCCCTGAAAGGCGATCCGGAGGTGAGTCGCGTACATGCAGTGCTAACGCGCGAGAACGACGGTCGCTACTGGCTGACTCCCAAAGGCCGCAACCCTACTTTGATCGGCGGCCGCGAGCTTCCCCGCGAAGATCGAACCGAGGTGCGCCCCGACGAAAAGATTGCCATCTGCAACTTCATCCTCCGCATCCAGCCGAAGTAGATCCAGAGACGCCCGATGGCGCTTGTTATATCAATTGAACGTTTGCCATCAAGGTGAACTAGTACGCAAGTACTTGGTCATCCGCAGGCTGGTTCCTTCATCTACCCGCTCAAACTCGACCTCATCCATTAGGGATCTGATGAGTTTTAGGCCCCAACCCCCCCGCTCTTGGGCGGTCTCGCTTTCGTCCTTTGCTGTTCCCTGGTCTGTGCTTTGAGCTGCTAGATTCGAGGGCACGACGCCCCGACTGGAAATTGTGATGACCAACCTATCACTTTCAACGCGAAAACGTTGATAGATTTTTCTGTCGGGACTCAGGCTGTGCTCGCTGGCGTTAATGTAAGCCTCCACTATCGCGTGCTTGATCTGACGGATGGCTTCTGGTCGGAAGTTAAGTCGGCGCGCTATCTGCTCGACCGTGCTGGCAGCCAGGAGTTCGTTGTCTTCAGCCATCGGCAGGATCATGACATACTCGTCTGGCTCCGATGACTGCCTGGCCGTGTCGTGGCGGTCGCTTATCCTCGCCGTCAAAAGTTGGACCTGCTGTCTGCTCGACGCGTATCCGTCGCGCGCGTCGATGGCCTGCAAAGCAGCTTCGGAAAAGCCCTGCTTGGAAATCAACCAGATGCGCGTTCGGGCAAAGCCTGAGTTACGGGCGAGCCTTTGCAGCCGTTCGCACCACATCTCCGTCAGATCACGATCAGCTTCGAGGTTGGATTCTACTTCGGCGACGAGCCAGATAACCTGGTCGGCATCAGTGTAGGTTGCCCCCTCAAAGGTATGGGCCACTATGCAACGCTCTTCGTCGCAGCCCCGTTGCAGCTCGGGATTGAAAGCCGCGCAGCTAGCCACGTGCACAACCTGAGGTAACCGGATCAGATCAGTCTCGCGATCGAGACCACTGGAAATTTCTTCGTTAGAGAGTGCCTTGTAACGGTTGTTGAATTCTTGAAAACTGAAAAGGCTTTGGGGCACCAACTGGCAATTGAACCTGGTCAAGAGCGGGCGCAGGCCGAGCGTCGTGACGCGATGGTAGTGGCGCGCCATCGTGTGCGGCGCTCGCTTGAGCGCGTCGGTTATGGTAGCCGCAACCACCAGAGCGCGTGGCTCGTTAAGAATGTCCAGGCGAAAACGTACTTGCAAATAATCCTTCCACGTCGCCGAACCGCCACCTGCCTCGATGGTCGATCCATCCCAGTTGATGAATTCTTGAATGTGCAAACTAAGTAGTAGCTTTTCCAGTTGAGCAGGATCGAGGTGCAGCTTCTTTCGCCAGACTTCAAAGGAGAACTTGCGGCCTTCACCGACTGCCGCTTCACACAACAGGCGCACCAGCGTTCGCCTGGTTTCCGGCTGGGGTGCGATCTCCTCCAGTAGCGCCGCAAAATAGCGCTGAATGCGACCGCCCATTAACTCGTCGACATACAAGTGCTCGCAGTCGAGATAGGTATCCAGGGCTACGTTCCGTTCGCGGGCGGCTTGCAGCAGCGCGGTGACGAAAAATGGACTGCACTCAAATTGCTGCACCAACAGATCCCTGGTTTCGTCATTGATGACCACTCGCTGGCGGGTAGCTACATGCTCTACCAGCCGGCGCGCTTCTTCGTCCTCTAGTTTGCCGAGGCGAAGAATATCGATAAAGTCAAAGTTGCAACTGGCGCGATGTGCAGCATCCAGAACCTGCCGACGCAGACCGGCAATGACAAATGGAAGATTGGAACGAGAAAAGATGCGCATCATCTCCGCAGCCAGATCGCCCCGACCCCCCGGACTGTCCGCCACCTGCGCTCCATCGATCATTACATAGAGACAGCCGTTACGTTTGGGGACCCTTTGTGGCGCGCTCAGGCAGAAGCGCACAAAGGCGCGGTCATCATTGCCGAAGCGTTCGCGGTTGTAGCCTTCCACCAACTGTTCAATCCATTCCAGATCGGCCGGCGGGGCAAGTTGCACCAGATCCTTTAGGGTGATCGAAGCTTCGCAAAGTGAGGGTTCATTGCGTCGAAACGCCACATACTGGAGCAGAAAGGTATTGAGGAATTCAATGGCGGCACTGACGGCTGTAGTCTCGCCTCGGGTTAGCGCGAAATAGATTGGCACGATGTCTTCGCGGCGATGGAACAGTTGGTCGTAAGACTGACGGAGTAACTCGGATACTCCAGCCGAAGGCGCCATCAGCAGCAACAAGCCTCGCCCTTCACCTGAATTGCGCGGATGTGACACGATCTGTTGCAACTCGTCGGTTCTGCCAACGAAATTATCTGCTGCAACCCGGCCAAGAATTCGCCGTGCTTGTTTGGGGGATACTTTTCCGTTCATCGCCCTGGCTCGATTTGCTTAGCTATCCTGGTATAACTCAATTCTGTTCTTGCCTTTGCGCTTGGCGGCATAGAGAGCGCGATCAGCAGCGGCGATTATTCGGTCGGGAGTATCGACGTGCTTATAAAAGGAGGAGATACCAATGCTGATCGTCACCCGGCCAACGGGTTGCGACTTGCCATGCGGATAGACCGTCTCTGCTACGCGCTGCCTCATTCGCTCGGCGATCACGCTCGCCTCATTAAGCGGCGTCTGCGGCAGAAGAATTCCAAACTCTTCTCCGCCATATCGGCAAGCTACGTCTGCGGATCGCAGCGCTACTTTTAAACAATGAGCTGTAATTTGGAGCGCCTGATCGCCTGCCGGGTGACCGTTGAGATCGTTGTAGCTCTTGAAATCGTCGATATCGATCATCAAGAAACTCATGGGATAGTCGTAGCGCTTCGAGCGATTCACCTCTTCATTCATCCGCTCCTGCAAATAACGCCGGTTCAGCAAACCTGTGAGCGAATCCGTTATCGACATCAATTGAAATTCCGTCGCCCGCTCCTGCCATTCGGCCCGCTCCAGCGCCAGCGCCACCTGGGGACCGATAATCTCCAGCAAACTCAGATCGATGTCATCATACGTTTCACCGCTCGTCTTATCCGTTACGTTGAGGACCCCGATCGTGCGGCCCCCGATTCTGATTGGGAAGCTGATAAAAGATTTGGTTTTGTATTCTCGTTCTGCCGGAGCAGGTTCCATCCCGGCGTGTTCGATATTCTCAACTACCAGGGCGCGGCCCTTTTCCAGTACTCCTCCCGCCACTCCCTCTCCCATTTTTATCCGGGCCACCTCGGAGATCTGGGTTTTCAGTCCTACGCCGGCTTTGAGTATCAGCTCATTTGCTTTCTCGTCTACTACCAGCAGCGAGGCACGCTCTGCCAGCAACAGGTCTTTCGAGTTTGTCAGAATAGCCGTGTAGGTTTTTTGTGGATCTGAAGAACTGATGCGCTCGAGGAAGTGTCGCAGCGACTCAGCGAAATGCGAGCGATATTCCAGCTCGCTCCGCAGTTGATCGATTTCGCCTTGCAGGTCGGAAGAAGACTTCGTAGTCACAGAGAGTGTCAGTGCCGGTGGGGCTTCAGCGTCTACAGGCGCGAGCGGCGCGGTCGCCTTAACCTCAGTGGGCGAACGAGACATGTCTTCCTTAAACTGGCCGGCGGTCGTCTGCAAGCTGTCAGCTAACTGGTCCAGTTTGGCCGGATCGGCAAAGATGACGTTCGAGAGAGGCTCACTGGCAAGCAAGTCTTTCAGATCGCCGGCACGAAGACGCTCGACGGTGACCCGATAATCAGCGCCGGTTACAAAGGCGCGTCCTCCGATGACCGCCAGATTTCGCTCGTTGGCAATCTGGACGGGCATGGTAAAACACTGCAGGCCTGCATGACACTTGTAATGGACCACGCCACCACTACTCAGCGCGCGCTGGTGCGCGTCGCCGCAGTACGGATCGCATAGACTAACGTGGTCGGGCGAAGACTGAAGCGCACGGCAGATCGAATTATTGTCTGAAACCACCAGCGCCGGAGGTTGTCGTCCGTCTACCAGAAGGATTGAAAGGCCCGACGAGGCAGCCAGCCGATGCTGCAGCAGGCCCCATCCGGCAGGCGCGCCCTGCGGATGCTCCTGAACACTAGCGGGTTTCGATTTGAGAGACTTCTTAGTCATCCGGAATAGTTCGTCAGTTTGCCGGGCGCCGGGAAAGCGGGAACAAATATCCTGACTTTCGACAACGATTCTATCGGAGGGTTCTCGGTCTTCGATACATAAGTATAAATCCACTCCATGCCGAACAAGCCAGCATAACTCCAACTGACGGCCCTTCTAGCGCGAGCATGCCCAGCGGAAGCGAAACTTACTCTATGGATATACAACTAATAGGAATCAGTCTCCACGCGGTAATTCAGTGAGATTCAAAGACTTGCGAGCTATTTGGGTATTTTTAGGAGACGACTCCTGGATCGGGACCGAGGCCGGGAGCCTCGCCGGGAGCGACACTTTCAATTTGAGGCTGGTCACGGCTAATCCGAATGCAGGCCGCGAAGTGATTCGACTTGATCTCGACCAGAGGTGGGACGATCTCCTTGCAAGCCTCAATTGCATATGGACACCGGGTATGAAAACGACAGCCGTTAGGCGGATTGATGGGCGATGGGACCTCTCCCGCGAGCGCCATGCGTTGTCGGGTGGCTTCCACTACAGGGTCGGGAAACGGAACGGCGGAGATTAGCGCCCGGGTATAAGGCATGAGCGGATCGTCATAGATAGCTTTTGCGTCGGCTATTTCGACAATCTTGCCGAGATACATCACCGCGACACGACTAGCGACATGGCGTACCGCGCGGAGATCGTGAGAAATGAACAAATAAGTCAAGCCCTTCTCACGCTGAAGCTTCTCAAGGAGATTAAGAATCTGCGCCTGAATAGAAACATCGAGCGCCGAAATTGGCTCATCAGCCACGATGAAGTCTGGATCGAGGGCCAGGGCCCGAGCGATTCCGATGCGCTGGCGTTGGCCACCTGAGAACTCGTGCGGGTAGCGTTTGATGAAACGCTTGCTCAAACCCACTGTTTCCATCAAGCCCTGGACCCTCTCGTCTGCCTCCCTTCCTTTAGCGAGGCGAAATGTGTCGAGCGGTTCTCGCACAATTTCGCCAACCGTCATTCTTGGGTTTAGCGATGCATATGGATCTTGAAAGATAATCTGCAGATGCCGGCGTTGCTCACGCATCTGTCGTTTCGATAAACGAGCGAGGTCGCGGTTGCGAAACAGTACTTGACCGGAAGTCGGCTCTATAAGTCGCAGGATTGCGCGACCCAAGGTCGACTTGCCGCAACCCGATTCGCCGACCAGGCCGAGAGTCTCGCCTGCAAAGACGTCCAATGAGACTCCGTCAACTGCCTTAACACTCTGACGCGCTCCTCTGCGGTCAGACATTTCAAACATGATTAGCAACACGACCACGACAACCGCAATTACTAACCCGATCAAGCCCGAGGTCAGTCTCCCACCAGTAGCGACGATCACCACCAAAGTGATTAAAGTCAAAACAATCGCTATCGCCATAAGCTTCAGAAATGCAGCCGTGGCTTTTTCTTTCTTCTCCCCCGCCCGGTTTGTCTCCTGGGCTTGGGGTGCGCGCTCGCGGCCAAGATCAAAATGAACGGTGAGATTGCGTATGGAGATCAGTGGTGCAGCCTTCTCGCCCTTGTCGGACGGTTTTGAGTGCTTTGTCCCTTTATTCAGTTCACCGCTCATTGTCACGTCTTTTCTTTTCGCATTCTGTTCAGGCTCACTTTTGAGTCCGGAAGTTCAGAGTTCACCTTTAGGTTGTGGCTTAGGGGTGCGGACAAGCTAGCTTGAACTCTCGACTTCCTTAGTACTCTCTCCTGCGCATATCGAGAGCACTCTTCTCCGCGACTGATTTCGCGTAAACCTCGGTGGCGAAGTGACAAAGCGAGTGGTGATCGTGGTTGACCTTAACAAACGGTGGGAACTCGTTGCTACAAATGTCCTCAGCACGGTCACATCGCGGTGCGAAGGGACAGCCAGGCGGCAGATGAGCGACGTCCGGAGGCAAACCCCGAATCTGGTAAAGCGTTCCCCGGGCCGACGTGGGATCAGGAACAGAACGCAGCAATCCTTTCGTATAAGGATTGCCGGGCAGGGCAAACAACTCACGTGTCGGCGCCTGCTCGAAAATCTTTCCCGCGTACATCACGATCAGATGATCGGTCATGCCCGCAACCACACCGAGATCGTGAGTGATAAGAATCACGCTGGCGCCGGACTGTTGCTTCAGTGTTTTTATCAACTCCAGTATCTGGGCCTGGATCGTCACATCGAGCGCCGTAGAGGGTTCGTCGGCGATCAAAAGTTCCGGTTGGCAGGAAAGCGCCATGGCTATCATCACTCGCTGGCGCATCCCTCCTGAGAATTCGTGGGGATAGTCGTCCGCGCGCTTGCGCGCATCCGGAATTCCTACGGTCTCGAGCATCTTTACCGCGTGCGCATATGCCTGGGCTTTCGAGTGCCCCAGGTGGAGCCGGGTCATCTCCATCAACTGTCTGGAGATCTTCATGAAGGGATTGAGCGACGTCATCGGATCCTGAAAGATCATTGCGATGCGCCGGCCGCGAATCCTCCGCACTTGATCTTCAGCCAGCCGGAGAATGTCCCGACCATCGAAGACGACTTCGCCTGAAACGATTTGCCCGGGCGGACTTTGGATTAGGCGGATGATTGAGAGATTCGCGACGGATTTTCCCGAACCAGACTCGCCAACGACTCCCAGCGTCTCACCCCGGCGGACGTTGAACGTCACTCCATCCACGGCCTTAACCGTGCCGTCTTCGGTGTGGAAGTAGGTCCGTAGATCCCTTACTTCCAGAAGATTTCCGTTGCGGGTGGTCATGCGGTTGTATATTTTAAATTTTAGATTTTTGATTTGTGATTTTAGATTTCCCATGTGATTTCGCGTGGAGTCAGGAAGGCTCGACGACGACCCTCTGTGCAATCAAAAATCACAAATCTAAAATCAAAAATCTTCAAAACTTCCTCATCTGCGGATCAAGCGCGTCGCGGAATCCGTCGCCAAGAAAGTTCAGCGAGAACAGCGTCAGCCCCATCGTCACACCTGGACAAATCAGTTGCCATGGGAAGATCGCGATGTTCTGAATTCCTTCTGTGGCCAGACTACCCCACGACGCGATCGGGGGCTGCACGCCAAACCCCAAAAAAGAAAGAAAGGCCTCCGTCAGCATAATCGTCGGGATGGTAAGCGTGGAGTAGACAATCACCGGTCCGATCGTGTTGGGCACCAGGTGCCGGAAGATAATCCGAGGAGTTGAAACGCCGGTGGCTCTGGCGGCCAGCACGAACTCCTGGTTCTTGAGCGAAAGCACTTGTCCGCGCACAATCCGCGCCATGGTCAGCCACGATACAGAGCCCAATGCCACGAACAGCAGGATCAGTTGGCCACGAGCAGTCTGACTGCGAAACATCGACAGCAACACAATAACAATGATGATGTAAGGCAGCGAGTAGAGCACGTCAACCAGACGCATCATTACACTATCCAGGCGGCCCCCGAGGTAACCCGCAACCGCTCCGTAGCTGACACCGATTATCAGCGACATAAGCGTCGCAATAATCCCAACCATCAAGGATACCTGCCCACCTTGAAGCACTCGGGCCAGGAGATCGCGTCCCTGATTGTCAGTTCCCATGGGGTGTAACCACGAAAACGAACCATCGGGAGCGGTAAATGGCGGCAGCGATTTTAATGCGGCGATATCGGTGGGAATGTAGTCGGGAGTCAATCCCGTAAGATGCTTAATGAGAAAAGGCCCAATGACCGAAGCCAGGGTAATTGTCGCGACCATAATCATGCCGAATACTGCCAGTCTATTCTTCAGCAACCTGCGCCAGGCATCTCTCGTGAGCGACGTGCCGGTCACGAACTCACCTGGCTCCGCGGATCGAACATCCGCTTCCCCGACCGCTAACTCGGATCCAGTGTGAATGATATCGCCTTCGCGTTGCCGAATGGGCGGGGCAGGCGGCGTCCCCAACGGCGTGAAAGCGGGAGCGGGCTTCTCAGGCTCGTGTGGAGTTGGTGGTCGTTTGTCGTTCATCGTCAGGAAAAACTTTGCTTGTCATGTCTTGTCGATCCGAACCCGCGTCGGCGGCGCGGCGCGCACGGACCAACTCAATGCCGAATGCGTGGATCGAGGTAGCCGTATGCGATGTCCACAAGCAAATTCATCGTCAAAAGAGTCATGGATATGAAAGCCACAATGCCCAGAATCAGCGGCTCGTCACGGTTCAGCGATGCCTGGATAAAATAGTTTCCCAGCCCAGGCAGGACAAACAGTTTTTCGACTACAACAGTGCCAGTCAACAGAAATGCCAAAGCAGGCCCGGTGTAAGAAACGACAGGCAGCAAACCGCCGCGCAACGCGTGCCGGATAATAACCTGAGTCTCGCTAAGTCCTTTCGACCGGGCGGTGCGGATATAGTCGGACCTGAGCACTTCCAGCATCCCTGCTCGGGTGAGGCGCGCGATGTAGGCCATGTAGATAGCTGAGAGTGTAATCACCGGCAGGATCACGCTCTTGCTGGGAAACCCATCCCAACGTGAAGGTGGAAGCCAATAAAGCGTCAGCGAAAAGAAGAGAACCAGAATGGGTCCCAACACAAAATTCGGAATAGATATGCCGAGCATGGCCAGAGCCATGGACCCGTAGTCCCACTTAGAGTTTTGCTTTAGTGCGGCAATGGATCCGGCTGTTATCCCTACGATCAGCGCAAGAAGATAGGCGAGTATTCCCACCGTCGCTGAAACCGGAAGCGCGCGCGCGATAATCGTATTGACCGACTGCCCCTCGTATTTCAAGGACGTACCAAAATCCAATCGGACAATGTGGCCCATTGTGCGTAGATATTGTTCGCGCCAGGGTCTGTCCAGGCCATACTTTTCGCGAATGCTCTGTTCGATCGCTTCGGGGAGGGCCTTATCACCTGTGTAGAAATTGCCCGGCGCTAGCCGGATCAGTCCCCATGTTATGGTAATCACAACCAGGATCGTCGGGATTGTAATTATCAGACGTCGAATAATGAAGCGAAGCATTCTTCTTATTGCCGATTCAACGCATTGCCGATTGCCGATTGCCAATTGCCGATTGGAGTAGACTTGCGAGAGCCCCTAGCTGCGTACCTCTCGAGAGGCCAGGCCAATTACCAAAACCCGCTTATTTAAATCGGCAATTGGCAATCGGCAATGTGTTGAATTGGCAATCGGCAATGTCTTAGTCCGTCAAGCTGGGAGTGCCATAATCCCACTTAGCCGGGTCTCGCTCGATATACACAAACTTCCACGCGAAGAGACATGCTGGATTTGGGTATAAGCCTTTCACGTAAGGCTTCTTAACCCAGTTCACTGCGGGAGTCTCGATCGGAATCACGGGCTGCGCGTCCAACAGGTGTTTCTCAGCTTGGGCCAGTAACGCATAACGCTTTGGGACGTCGATTGTGTGGTTTGCTTCCTCAAGCAGATCTACGTATTTCTGATCCCACCAACCACTGCCATTGTCGCCGCCGCGCGTCCGAAAGATATTTAGAAAAGTAGTCGGGTCCATATAGTCAGCACCCCAGCTACCAAACGCAAAGCCTTTGTAGTCTAGCTTGCCACGCGCGGCCATATAGGTCTTGGATTCCATATTGCTCAACATAACGGTGATCCCCAGGTTCTGCTTCCACTGGGCCTGCATAAATTCCGCCAGAGCTCTGTTCGACGAGTGAGTCGGAAAAGAAAACCGGGTTTCATTAGCGGGAAACTTTTCGCACTGAAAGGTTCCGTCCGCCGTCCGGGTCACCGGATAACCAGCCTCACCTAACAACTTTCGTGCCGCCTCCGGATCGAAGCCGTCTCCTTTTGGTTGTGGATAACCGACAAAAATACCCTCAGGAGTAAAGGCTGACAGCGGTTTCGTGATCTTCCTGGCCTTTGCATAGTTGACCTTGTCGATGGACATATTGAACGCCCGGCGTACTCTGAGGTCGTTCATGGGCGGTTGAGTTACATTGATGAGAATGTAAGTAATCGCCGCCTCTGCCGCGTCCATGTAATCCTTCTTCGGACGGACAACGTCCAGCCAGGCATTGGGCACGGAGTGGTTCACGACCGCGTCTGCCGAACCCACTTTATACAGATTCATGGTGGTAGGATGATCAGTCGAAGTATAAAAATGGATCTCATCAAGCCGGACGCTGGCAGCATCCCAGTACATCGGATTGCGCTCAACCACGACTTCACTGTATGGCTTCCATGATTTCAACTTGAAAGCCCCACTGGTTACGATATTTGCTGCGTCAGTCCACTTCCCATCATGCTGTTCGATCGCTTTGCGTGGCACCAGACGAAAGATCTGATGCGCTACAAGTTCAGTGAAGTAAGGCACGGATTCAGCGAGGGAGATGCGCACCGTGTAGTCATCAACCGGCTCGACGCCCACGTCCTCAGCTCTCACTTTCACCAGTTCTTTACCAGCGACAGCCGACCGTAACTTGACATTGCTTTCGAGTAATTTGTTACGAGCTTTCTCAGCACCGGGAAGAACCAGCCTCTCAGGCGAATGCATGAACTGGTGAAATGGCGTATCGCGACCAGGCAATGTCTCGCCGGCCGTTGGTTCATATTCCGGTTCATCGGGCCCCAGAGATTTCTGACCAAGCGCTTCCGTGGCCGGCTCATTGCCGGCAAAATCCTTTTCTAAAAGAAATTGATTGCTGGCGGGGTCACGGACAAACACGGCGCCTGAATTAAAAGCCTCGGCATACCGGATAGGGTAAGCCAGGCTTGCGGAACGAGATTGAACTTCGGGCGTGAGGGATCTTCGGATACTGTAGACAAAGTCATGGACGTTGATCGGTTCGCCATTGGACCAGCGGGCGTTCCTGCGCAAGTGAAAGACGAATTCCGACGAGTCGTTGTTCACATCCCAACGCTCGGCTATCGCGGGAATTGCATCGAGAGACTTTGGATCGTACTCGACCAGTCCTTCGTAGAGTGCCATGTAGATACGCGCCTCTTGTTGACCGGAACTGATCGCAGGATCGAGTGACTCTGGCTCGCCGCCGTTTACATAACGCAGAATGTTTCGCTCAGGTGGAACTGTTCGACCGAAGAACTCTTCCTTCGTGGCCGACACACGACACGCGATTGCGGTGAAAAGAAGTGTGATAACAACAACTCCGGCAATCGCTTGTTTGGCGTAGATTTGGGCCACTTATCCTTTCCTCGAAGGCACGCGATTTGGACGCTGCCCTTCCCAGAATGATTCTACCAAATGTTTCGAGTCGAGGTTGACAAATGTCTTCGAGCGAGGTTTATGTTCCCAGTAGGCGCGGGCAAGTTAGAGGAGTTTGATATTCGAAAACCTCACTTAATCGAGTTCAAGCCGACAGCTTTTGTTTCACGCCAATTAGTATCGATGCGCACGTGCTTCAAGGATGGCACATCGAGAACGTTTGAATCGAAGCCGGACACATAAGGTTTCACCAGAGCGTAGGAAGACGCGAAATACAATGGAATTGCTCTCAACTCATTAAGGGCCTCGGTCTCTGATTGGATTAGGGGTTGGGTTGGGGTCTTCTTATCCGCCGAACGTTCGCCATTCACGACGGTAGAGCTGTTCGCCGATCCCACCGTCTGCCCCGCAGCGCCGGATTCAGCCGACTGCGGGTCTTGTTGAAATAGCGCGCGGATATTTGCTAACTCATCCGTTGTCTGCATAACCATTCCGCGCCGCACGATATCGTAGTCGCCCACCCGAATCGCCGCCACATACTCGTCCCAGGGTTTAATAGTTATTTCAGTTTCAATGTTCAGTACGCTTAGCCACATCGAGGCAATCGATTGCGCAACCAGCCGCTGCTGCTCGTTGCGGTTTATCAGCAGCCTCACCGTCGGGAAATCATCTCCATCGGGAAAACCTGCTTCAGCGAGCAAGTTTCGGGCTCGTTCGATATCTTTCTCCAGCAACTCCGTCTTCGCCACTACTACTTGCAAACCCGACATCGCCTCAGGCAAAAACTTCTTCGCCGGTTCTGTGGCTCCTCCCAACTCATCCTGAGATAGACGATCCCTATCGATGGCGATGGCCAGGGCTTCGCGCACGCGCACATCATCAAACGGTTCATTACTCAGATTAAAGCTGTAATAATTGAGAGCCCCATAAGTTTCCCGCCTGAAGTCCTTATAGGGCGCGAGGAGTTTCAGGGCTAGCGGCTCGAAAGCGGAATTGGTAACGGCATCGACTTCACCTGCTCGGTATGCGGTAAGGGCTGCTTCCGAATCCTTGGCTCCTACAAACTCGACGCGCTCGAGATTTACCTCGTTCTTGTCCCAATAATTTCCCGCTCGCTCCAGCAGCACTCGATCGGCTTCACTCTTAGCCAGCATGAAGGCGCCGTTGGAAACGAGACCAAGTCGCCCGATTCGTTGCAGCGTATCTTCTTCGGTAAGTTTCACGGGACGAAAGACCGGATGTGCGACGAGCGCCGGAAAATTCAGATCGGGCGATTGTAAGCGGACGCGCAATTGTCGATCGCTAACAGCCTCAACGCCAAAGCGCTTTGAATCGCGTCTTGCATTGGCTGCGGCCGGTGATGCCCGATTCTGACGGGCGCTCTTGCCGTTGGTGGCCGGCCGCTCAGCAGCGGACGCCGTCCCGGCTCCCTGTATGTTGCTGAGAAGGTTAGTGTGCGGCGCCAGATCTCCAATCTTCACCGTGCGCTGCCATGAATCAACAAAGTCCCTCGCCGTCACAACCTCACCATTTGACCAGCGTGCATCTTCTCGCAGGTGAAAGGTCCACGTACGGCCTTCGTCTGACGATTCCCAGCGGGTGGCAACGCCGGGTATGGGAGCAAGCGTTTGCGGATCGTAGTCAGTCAGTCCTTCAAAGATTGCCCTGACCAGGTCGGTGTCAGGCGGCGCAGCGGCGAACGCCGGATCAAAAGTTTGCGGCAGACCCCCATCTATCCAGCGAAAGTCCTGACTGCTTCTTACAGCCACGCGTCCGTAATAAGGCTGGTAGCTTTCATCAACGAAGCAACCAGTGGGAACAATTGACAAAACCACCAGCAACAGCCCGGCGATTATAATCTGGGCTCTTCGTACGATGTAGGGAGAACTCATAATAGGCAACCATGAAAGCCATGCTATCGCGGGGTCGACTGCAAGGAACGGTTGCATGTCGTGGGTCGTAATGTAACTTTACCCATAGGAAGTAAAACTATAGTCAACCTCAACATATTGTGAGACCGTATGCCCATCTTTTTCCGCCTTAACAGAGGATAAGAAACGCTGAACATCAGTGTTCCCCTGATTTCTCGTAGCTACAGTAACGCTATATAAGTGTTTCCGCACGATAAAATATCTTGTGGTAAGAAAAAATAACCCTTGCCCTAAATCTTGTTCTCTTGCATCTTAACCCGGCGCAACTCTTCATACACCTCGGCGGTCCGCTTCCGGGCGCTTTCAAATCCTTCCGACGTATCGATCAGGTAATCGGCAAACTTCTGCTTCGCTTCCTGCGGCATCTGGGCATCGATTCGTTTCTGCGCTTCTTCGCGAGTCAGGTTATCTCGAGCCATCAAACGTTTTACCTGAACTTCCGGCCGGCAGTGTACAACAATCAACTTGTCGAAGCGTTTATAGCCGCCAGACTCAATCATCAGGGCCGCATCGACCACGGCGATACCTCCGGGATCCAGGACCTCCCATTCGCGTAGCTGTTCATCCTGCAAGGCAATAATGTATGGATGAAGTATCGAGTTCAAAAGTTGGCGTTTGCTCTGGTCGACAAAGATCAAAGAACCGAGTTTTTGTCGATCCAATGTTCCGTCTTTCTGCAGAACGCCCTCGCCGAAAGCTCCGACGACTGCCGTTAGTCCGGCAGATCCTGGGACCACCGCCTCACGCGCCGCCTGATCCGCGTCTAACACATGACAGCCAAGCTCAGTCAAAACACCGGCAACGAACGACTTCCCTACCCCAATCGACCCTGTTAAGCCAACGCGTAGCATTGTCATCCCATTCATTGCCGATTGCCGATTGGAAGAGAGTCCCACGATTCTCTACCTTCGCAAGGTGAGCGTCACCTTCGGAATCCCCTTATAAGCCCGATGCCACTATCACGGCCCAAGACCAATTACCGCAGGTTCTTCTTTAAAATCGGCAATTGGCAATTGGCAATCGACAATCTCTTCATGCTCTCCTCTGCCGAGCCGCCTTAACCGTGTTCCGCATCAGCATCGCGACGGTGAGCAAGCCGACGCCGCCTGGCACCGGCGTGCGCCGCCCAGCTACCTCGTCTGCTTCCGCGGGGTGCACATCACCAACGAGCGTGTAGCCCCGTTTCTTGACGACTTCCAATCTTCGCTGCGCCTCGTCACCGAACATCTCGCGCAGCACGCTATCCTCGGAGATCTTGTTCATTCCCACATCTATCACTGTCGCGCCTGACTTAATGTGGTCCCTTCTGATCAGCCCGGGACGACCGATGGCCACCACAAGTATGTCTGCTTGCCTCGTCACGGATTTGAGATCCCGCGTTCGGGAGTGGCAAATCGTCACGGTAGCGTCGTTCTGGATGAGCAACTGAGCCATCGGGCGGCCAACAATCTGGCTGCGACCAACAACACAAGCGTTTACTCCGCGAATAGGAATCTTATTGCGAGTAAGAAGTTCGACAATTCCTGCCGGCGTACAAGGCACGAAGGTCGGTCGACCCAGGGCGAGGCATCCCACGTTAACCGGATGAAATCCATCGACATCCTTAGCCGGATCAAGGGTCTCAATAATGGACCCTTCATCGATTCGCCCAGGGAGCGGCATCTGAACCAGAATGCCGTCAATCTCATTCCGCGAGTTGAGCGACGCGATCAGCTCTCGCAATTCGCTTGCCGTAGTGGACTCCGGCAACGCATGATGTTCTGATCGAATCCCAACATCTTCGCAAGCCCGAATCTTGTTTTTGACGTAAACCTCTGAGGCCGGATCATCGCCAACGCGTACCGCCGCGAGCCAGGGTCTCTGCTCAGGTTTCCGCCAAAGCTGTTCGATCTCTGCCGCGACTTCCCGCTTGATATCTTCGGCGATGCGCACGCCCTCCAACAGCTCGGCGCGTTGACTGATCTGGGCTGTGCTTTTTTCTTCAGAAGCCATAGGAGAGATTGCCGATTTCCAATTCAATTCATTGCCGATTGCCAATTGCCGATTGGAAGAAACTCCCCGGAGTCCCTACCTCCTTTACCATCAAAGACCAAAGACCATTTGCCAAAGACGGTTCCTTAAATCGGCACTTGGCAATTGGCAATTGGCAATCGGCAATGATAGACGAACCGTTAAATCAAGACATTATCAATCAGGCCAATTTGGTTAATTTCCTGCCTCTAGATGATAATTCCACACGTGCACCATAAAACCAAACTGCTCCACCTCGCTTTCGCAGTCGTGGCGACGCTGCTTGCGCCTTTTTTTGCTCACGGCCAAACGCCGCAAGAGCGTCATGCGCGAATCAGATCGGCGACGGACGCCGGCGATGTCAAAACCGCGCTCGCAGAGCTCAACTCCTTACATCGCTCAAACAGTGAAAGCCTGAGGGTAAATAATTATGACTATCTGCTCGGCAGGCTACAGGAGAAAAATGGTGAATCCGCCGGAGCTAACGCGAGCTATCAACAGGTCGTCGCGCGCCAGTCGGTACTCTCGCAGTATGCGTTATGGCATCTCGCCCGGCTCACCCGGACAACCGGCGACCTCACTCTCGAACGCGAAAAACTGCGGCAGTTGATCGCCACCGCACCCGGAAGTCTGTTGCGCGAGGCGGCAATTATAAGGTTGGGCCAGAGCTTTTACGAGAGCAAAGACTACAGCGCTGCGGTAGCCGCGCTACGGCCACTTGGCGAGTCCAAAAATCGCTCTTTGGCCCGCGAGGCATTGACTCTGATTGCGCATTCACTGCGGGCTGCGGGAAAGCTGCAGGAAGCTCGCGAAACGTTTTCGAGGTTGGTACTGCAGATGCCCGACGCCTCACGACCTGACGACTTTGCGCTAGCCGGCGTGCGTGGTCTCGATGCTATCGATGCCATTAGAACAGAAGGCGCAGGTCAGCGTACGGTGGCCCAACTACCGGAGGCGGAACATCTTTTGCGTGCTTCGGTTTATCAATTCAACCGGGACTTCGATGCTGCGCGGCGTCACTATCTGGCGTTGGTCGAGCGTTATCCGCAAAATCCGACCGTGGCGAATGCGCTTTATCAAACGGGGCGGGGTTTCTACCTCCAACTGAAATACGATGAGGCTTTGAAATACTTTCAGCACGTTCTGGAACAGTTTTCCGACAGCATGAGTGCACGTGACGCGCTGAGTTTCACGGCCGGCACATACAATCGTCTTAAACGGACCGATGAGTCGGTGTTTGCTTACCGGCGTTTCACCGAACGATTTCCGGATGCGCCTAATCCTGAGCGGCCCTACCTGAACATCGTCGATGTCCTGCATGAAGCTGGTCGTCACAAAGAAGCGCTGGACTGGGTCCAACAAATACGCATCCGTTTCGAGGGCCAGATCGGGGGCGCCCTTGCTCTCTTCGCGCAGACTAGAATCCATCTCGCCCAGAGCGCCTGGGGGGAAGTAGTGTCCGACGTGAACGAACTTCGCAGCCGACCGGATCTCGGCGGCACCCGCGTACCCGGGGGGACCACGCCACAAGAATTGACCTTCCTCCGTGGCTACGCCCTGGAGAAACAGGGAAGAACCAACGAAGCCATTTCTGATTATCTTTCCATCCCTGACGGCAGAAACGAATATTACGGAAAGCGGGCGACCCAACGATTGCTGGCTATCGGGTCCGATGCCAGAACGCGGCCTCTTCTAGAGACGCGCGCAAACGAGTTGCGCGCGGCCGCAGAAAGAGCGGTCAACAGCGGTCACGCGGAACAGGGACGGCGTTTGGCCCAGGATAGTTTGCGGGTTATCGAGAATGCGGCGCTGCGAGATGAGATGTTGGAACTTGTGGTGCGCGCCTATCAAGAATTGCCCACTTTCCGGCTTCCGTCATTCAATTTACTGGCGCTGGGCAGACAAGAAGTAATTACTACCAAAGCGCGGCCAGCCGGGGTGGAGCCGTCACATCAAGCGCTTGCTGAAGAACTGTTTTTTCTTGGCCTCTACGACGAGGGTGTGCCGGAGTTTACTGTGGCGCGCTCGGAAGTAAGCGACCAGCGGGTGAAAGCTGTACTGCGTTCCACCCCGCCACCCGGACATACCATAAGGGTCACGTCACAATCTGATCTCGAATACACTTTGGCGAGCTACTCCGTGCGAGGTGGTTTACCGAATCGGGCAGTGCGTTTTGGCGAACAACTTTGGAAAAGCATCCCCGCCGACTACGTTCTGGAATTAGCACCGCGCGAGCTGATCGACTTGTTGTATCCCTTGCCCTATCGCGATTCGTTGCTCATGCATGCGCCGCCGAGAGGAGTCGATCCGAGATTTGTTCTGGCAATTGCCAGACAGGAATCGCGCTTCCAACCGGACGCAAAGTCGGTTGCCGCGGCGCGTGGGTTGATGCAGTTCATTCCTGAAACGGCTAACGACATCGCCGGCCAACTTGGCTTAAGCGATTTCACTCAGGACAACCTCTATAATTCTGATACAGCGATTCTTTTTGGCTCGCAGTATCTTGCTAATCTATTCAAACCGTTTCCGGCGCAGCCTCAGGCAGTTGCAGCTTCCTACAATGGGGGTCCTGAAAACGTCGCTCGCTGGATCGGCAGGTCACGTTCTAATGAAGCCGACCGTTACGTGCCTGAACTTGGCTTCTCTCAGACGAAGGACTACGTGTTCAAGGTGATGACTAATTTTTGGGTTTATCGGCAACTATATGACGAAAAGTTGGAGAGGAAATAGATCACGAGAATTATTCAGGAAATCAAAGGCTCAATAGGAACGATCCACGAAATTACACGAACGGACCCGAAGAGGTGGGGTGAACCCCTCGGTTGAGACAGTTTTCAATTGACACATTTTGAGGCCTTAATTCGAGTCCTTTCGTGTGCTTTCGTGGATCGTCTTGTCCCTCTTATAATTGCCCGCCCCGTTTTCAGCAGGGTCCTACTAGCGAAGAAGCGAAAAGTTGCACTACTTAAAAGACATCACCTCAATCATATGCCAACAATAAAACCGATTCCCTTGCCGCTCATCACTTTTCTTCTCCTTTTCGCCCTTGTTGCCTTATCAGGCTGCAGGCGTGATACGTCCAACGCCAAACGCTATGAAATGAAGGGAAAAGTCCTGACAGTCGAGAAAGATAAGCACCTGGTGACGGTGGCGCATGAGGAGGTTAAGGGCTTCATGGACGCTATGACCATGCCCTTCACGGTCCGGGACGAGTGGGTCTTCGATCAGGCGGCTCCGGGCGATCAAATTACGGCCATCCTCGTGGTAGATGAGACCGAATCCTGGCTGGAGAACATAGTGATTGTTAAATCGAACACAGAGCCTGACGTCGAGGGTTCTACCGGTGCGGCCGGAGATACAGGAGATGAAGTCCCAGACTTCGCCCTCATCGATCAGAACAATCAGCCGATTCGGACGGGACAGTACAAAGGGAAGGTACTCCTCCTGACCTTTATCTACACCCGCTGTCCTATCCCCGAGTATTGCACGCTGATGAGCAACAACTTTTCAAAGGTCGAACAGGAGTTGCAGAAGCAGCCTGAGCTATACGAAAAGACACGACTGTTGAGTATTAGCATCGATCCTGATTACGACACGCCTGCGGTTTTGCGGAGCTACGGCGCCTCCCATACGGGCCGCTTCGGAGACGAAACCTTTTCTCACTGGGCGTTTGCCACAGGCACTAAGGAACAAGTGAAGGAAGTGGCCCAGTTCTTTGGACTGCATTACTACCCGGAAAAAGACGAGATTGTGCACGGTTTGAGAACCGCGATCATCGCTCCCGACGGCAAAGTTCATAGGATTTATCGCGGAAATGAATGGAAACCAGAGGAAGTGTTGCAGGATATCGAGATGGTCCTGGAGTAGGATTTCGCTTTTAGGTATGACCGAGAACTTCCGCAGCACTTGTAGGGGTACCCCTCCGTGGGCACCCCAAGGTCGCGGTGATGACGGGCTCTCAATAGAGGTGAGTTACGGAAGAAGTCGGGCGGCCACGGAGTGCCGCCCCTACAATGTGCCGGTGGGCGGTAATGACCGGCGATCGAACGACACCGAAGGTTTCCGCGAATTGCAACGGCTTCGGCGTAAGGCTCGACTAGCTGAGACCCTTAATCTTCTTAATCTCTTCGGTTAATACCGGAACCGCTTCAAAGAGATCGCCAACGATGCCGTAGTCGGCGATGTCGAAGATAGGGGCTTCGGGATCTTTGTTAATTGCTACGATTGTGCCGGCATTTTTCATGCCCACCAGGTGCTGAATCGCCCCTGAGATTCCGAGCGCAATGTAAAGCTTGGGCGCTACAGTCTGCCCCGACGATCCAATCTGGCGATCGATAGGCAACCACTCCGCGTCACAAATAGGACGCGACGCGGCGATATCACCGCCGAGTACTTCAGCGAGCTTTTGGGCGAGAGCGATATTTTCCTTACTTTTAATCCCGCGGCCGATGGCCACTATGATCTCGGCTTTGGAAAGATCAACAGCCTGCTTCACTTCCTGGAACGGAGCTTCCGGACTCATGCGAAGCTCGCCAACTTCAACTTCCTGTCTCTCAACCGGCGCCCCACTTCCCTTCATTGCTTGATCAGGGCGATAGGCCCCTGACTGGAAGGTGGCAAACACCGGCGCCGCTCCATCTGAAACTACATCCGCGTCGAGCTTGCCCAGGAAGATTCGACGTGTGAATGTGATCGCGCCGTCCGCTACCTGCGCGCGGATGCAATCGCTAATGAGCGACTTTTCAAAACGTGCCGCCAGCTTCGGACCAAAATCGCGGACCAGATAGGTATGCGACATGACCACGACCTGTGGATCCAACAGACGCACCACTTTCTCCGTAGCATCGGTGTAGCCGTCCGAAGTGTAGCTCGCAAGTTTCGTATTGCTGGCTGATACCACCTTGGCCAAATCATATGATGCGATCTGCTGAGCCATGTCATCTGGGTCAGCTCCCAAAATAACTGCGCTCACTTGCTGTTGCATCTGAGACCCAAGGCTTTGCGCCGCGGCAATTGCTTCGAGCGCCGTCTTGCTGACCACACTGTCTCGATGTTCGATGAATACCAGGATTCCGTTACTCATTAGATTACCCGGGCTTCGACGTGAAGTTTCTCGGCGAGTGCGACAGCGCCGGCCTTAGCGTCGCCATTCCCCAGCAACTGGGTTTGTTTGGTTTTTTGTGGCAGATAAACTCTCTTCAACTGTTGATGTGACGGGCGACTCACCATTTCCGCCGGTGGAGTTACTTCTTTAATCTCTTTCTTCTTTGCCGCCATGATGCCCTTGAGCGTGGCGTAGCGAATCTGACTGATACCTGATTGAATAGTCAGCAATGCCGGAGTTGGCATGGAGTACCACTGATACCAGCCGCTCTCGAGTTCTCTCTTGACACGCAGCTTGTCGGCGAAGGCCTCGACTTCAATCACAATCGTCGCGTGCGGCATCCCCAGCAACTCAGCCACAATCACGCCAGTCTGGCCGTAACCGTAGTCGTCCGATTGCAAACCGGTCATTATCAGATTCGGCTGCTCATCACGAACTGCTTCAACCAAAGCTCGCGCGGCGGCATAGGGAGAAAGGTGCGCGAGGTTGTCGCCCACGACATGAATGGCCCGGTCGGCGCCGCGCGCCAGAGCGTCCTTAATCACGCTCTTAGCTCGCTGAGGTCCCATTGAACAGACGATTACTTCGCCGCCCAGTTTCTCTCTGACACGCAAAGCTTCTTCGAGCGCGTATCCGTCCGATTCGCTAACCTCGAAGGAAAGATCGCCTTCCTCAATCCACGTCCCGTCTTTATTGATTCGCAAGATCGCGTCTTTGTCGGCGACTTGCTTCATTAATACGATGATCTTCATTGTTCTCTGTCGTCAGTGGTCAGTTGCCAGTTGTCAGTAGTTGTTCTGCTGCAAATTGATTCTGGTACTGACAACCGAACAACTGACCACTGACCACTGACTACTGACCATCCTCATACCTCTTAAACAGCAGCGCTGCATTCGTGCCACCAAATCCGAAACTGTTGGACAGCGCGTAGTTCACGACAGCCTCACGGGGCTCGTTGGGAACGTAGTCCAGATCGCAATCCGGATCGGGATGAAGGTAGTTGATTGTGGGCGGTAGGATATTGCGGTGCAGGGACAACACCGAGAAAACTCCCTCGATTCCACCGGCGGCGCCCAGCAGGTGCCCGGTCATTGACTTCGTTGAGCTCACGGCAAGTTTGTACGCGTGCTCGCCAAATGTTTTTCTGATGGCCAGCGTCTCAAATTTATCGTTGTAAGGGGTCGAGGTTCCGTGCGCGTTGATGTAACCGACTTCTTCGGGTTGAATGCCAGCGTCCTGAATGGTCTTCTGCATAACGCGAATGGCGCCCGACCCAGTATCATCCGGCATGGTTATGTGAAAAGCATCGGCGGTCATTCCATAGCCAACCAGCTCGGCGTAGATCCGCGCTCCGCGGCGGCGAGCAAACTCCAGTTCCTCCAGTATCATGATGCCGGCGCCCTCGCCTATCACAAAACCATCGCGATCCCGTTCAAAAGGCCGTGACGCGGTAAGTGGATCATCGTTTCGCGTCGAAAGTGCTCGCATGGCAGCAAAACCCGCCACGCTCATGGGCGTGATCGCCGACTCCGCACCACCGCAAATCATTACATCCGCGGCTGCCCGCTGTATGATCTTATAGCTGTCGCCGATCGCGTGGGCCCCGGCGGCGCAAGCCGTGGCCGTGGCCGAATTCGGACCTTTTGCGTTGTGACGTATCGAAACCTGGCCAGCCGCCAGATTCACTATTGCTGAGGGGATAAAGAACGGAGAAATACGGTCAGGGCCATCGCTGAGGAGTTTTGAATGTTCCCGTTCAATCGCCCAGAAGTCGCCGATACCGCTGCTGATATAGGTGCCGACTTCCTCTGCGATTTCATCCCTAACCTCAAGATCGCTATCGGCCATTGCTTCCTGGGCCGCGGCGATCGCGTAATGAATAAAGGCGCCCATCTTGCGCGCCTCTTTCTTCTCGACGTAATTCAGCGGATCGAAGTCCTTAATCTCGCAGGCAAACTTAACGGGAAACTTCTCGACATCGAATCTCTTAATGCGGTCCGCGCCGCTCCGACTATTCAACAGCGAAGTCCACGTCGCCTCGACTGAGTTGCCAATCGGCGTTACCAGGCCAAGGCCTGTAACCACAACCCTACGCGTCAAAATAAAACTCCTTAATCAGTGATAAGTGAAGGGTTGGCGGTAACAGATCCGCAAGAGACATCTGCTCTCACCTATCACTTATCACTACTTCTTGTGCTGGTCAATGTAGTTGTACGCGTCGCGCACACTCTGAATCTTCTCAGCGTCCTCGTCTGGAATCTCGATGCCAAACTCTTCTTCAAAACGCATCACGAGTTCGACAGTGTCCAGCGAATCGGCGCCCAGGTCATCGATGAAGCGAGCATTTGGCGTGACCTCATTCTCGTCCACACCAAGTTCGTCAACTATGATCTGCTTTACTTTGTTCTCGATCTCTTGATCGGGCATCTCTTTTGCTCCTCTGCGATTTTATGAAAACTCGGTTTCAGCCCTGAGAAAGTACCAGATCGGCCCCAGCCGATTTCAGACTTGCGGTATCTTCCACGTTGAAACTTTTCACCTCACGGTTGATCTGGCGCATTAACCCAGTCAGAACTTTATCCGGTCCAACTTCGACGAAGGTATCGATACCTTCGCGAATCAACAACTCGACCGATTCCAGCCAGCGCACCGGCGATGAAACCTGCCGGACCAGCGAATCTCTGGCGTCTACTGCTTTTATTACTTCTGCCGCGTCAACGTTACTTACCAGCGGAATGCGCAAATCGTCAAGACTCAAAGCTTCCAGATCGGCGGTCAACCTCTTTTGCGCGGGCATCATTAGCGCGCAATGAAATGGAGCGCTCACATTCAACTTCACCACGCGCTTGGCGCCTCTTTCCTTGAGCAGCTCGACCGCGCGATCGATCGCCTCGGCGTTGCCGGCGATCACCACCTGACTTGGAGAATTAACGTTAGCCGGCGAGCAAACCTGGCCCTGACTCGCCTCCCTACAAACTTTCTCAACCTCAGCCAGTTCAGCTCCTATCACTGCCGCCATGGCGCCCTCGCCTGGGGGAACCGCCTCCTGCATGTAACGTCCACGCGCCCTGACAGTTCGTGCGGCATCGGCCAGGCTTAGGGCACCCGAGGCGACGAGCGCTGAATACTCCCCGAGACTGTGTCCAGCAACATAGTCCGGGTGGGGAAACCCTTCGGCCTCCATGGCCCGAAGCGCGGCGACAGAAACGCTCAGAATTGCCGGCTGCGTGTTCTCAGTCAGTTGTAGAGTTTCCGGCGGTCCCTCAAAGCACAAGCGAGAGATATGGAAACTCAGCGCTTCATCTACTTCCTCAAAGACCTCTCGCGCAACGGGGAAGTTATCCACCAAGTCCATTCCCATGCCCGGATGCTGCGATCCCTGACCGGGAAAGATGTATGCAATTGCCGATTGAGGAGCATTGCCGATTGCCGATTGCCAATTGCCGATTGGCGTTCTCAACCTAGTTGATGATCTCCCCATACACAAGTTTGCCGATCACAACAAACGAAACCTAATCGAAATTGGCATTTGGCAATTGGCGTTTGGCAATCGAAAATCGACGCTCCTCCTACCACCTCATTAGGACTCCGCCCCAGGTTATGCCCCCACCAAACGACGCCAACAGAATCAAGTCATTTTCCTTAATTCGCCCGGCTTCGACACACTCATCGAGGGCGATCGGGATCGAAGCCGAAGACGTGTTCCCATGCATCGCGATGTTTGAGTAAACGCGCGCGTCGTCAAAGTCTAGTTTGTTAGCCACCGCGTCTGTAATTCGCTGATTCGCCTGGTGGGGAATAAACAGACTGACCTCTTCGGCTGTTAGACCTGCTTCCTCGAGCACTTCGCGCGAGATGTCAGCCATCGAGCGCACAGCCACTTTGAACAGCTCGTTCCCCTTCATCTTAAAAAAATGGTCGCCGGCAGCCAGCGTCTCGGCGGTCGGTGGGCGGCGCGTTCCGCCACCGGGAGAATAAAGTTGCTCCTCATATCTGCCGTCAGACTTAATCCGGGTGGCCAGGATTCCACGGTCATGCTCAACGGGTCCTAAAACCGCCGCACCAGCCCCGTCGCCAAACAGTACGCACGTTTGACGGTCAGAGTAATCGACGTACTGCGTCAGGATCTCGGCGCCGATGACGAGCGCGTTACGCGACTGGCCAGTCTGGACCATCGTATTTGCCAGAGTAAGACCATACAAGAACCCCGAGCAGGCAGCAACGACATCCATAGCGGCTGCTTTGTGGGCGCCAAGCTCCGCCTGAATCAAACAGCCGGTTGAAGGAAGAATCTGATCCGGCGTTACAGTCGCGCAGAGAATCAGGTCAATATCCGGAGGTTCTAACCCGGCCCGTTCAATAGCCTGCCGCGAGGCGCGAACTGCAAACTGCGAAGTATATTCTCCAGGGGACGCTTTCCGTCTCTGCTTGATGCCGGTACGCGTAGTTATCCACTCATCTGAAGTCTCGACGGTTTTCTCTAAATCGGCATTGGTCAGAATGCCTTCAGGATATGAATGGCCGGTGCCCAAAATCCCGGCGCGTACATTTGCCATCTACTGTCCTCAGTTGCGAAAGGAAACGCCAATACTAACCACTAAAAAACGAAAAGCCAACTCAATCGACCTAATGTACACGGACACTCTTGAGGGGCCTCTGCGCACCCGCTGGGCCAAGTAGCGCGTTGGTTTCAGCTATGCCGCGCTCAATTCGCTCACTTGCACGATTCTCGGAGAACTCCTTTACGTTGCGAATCGCATTGCGAATTGCGCGAGCGTTGGACCTGCCGTGCCCGATCACAACGATCTGCCGCACGCCGAGCAGGGGCGCGCCGCCATATTCCGAGTAATCCAGACGTTTCTTGATCTTGCGGAAAGCAGGCTTGGCCAGCATAGCTCCCGCCTTTGTGACCGCGGAGGCAGTTAGCTCACGCTTGATCATCGACAGCATCGCTTCGGTCAATCCTTCGGAGAGCTTCAACATGACGTTACCGGTAAAACCATCAGTCACGATCACATCTACCAGGCCGGAAAAGACGTCGCGGCCCTCCATGTTTCCCAAAAAATTCAAGCTGCGCATCTCGCGCAGCAGCGGAAAGGCTTCCTTGGTCAGGTCATTACCCTTTGCTTCCTCTTCGCCAATGCTCATCAAACCAATCGCGGGCTTGATGGTGCCCAACACGGCGCGCGAGTAAGCCTCACCCATAATGGCAAACTGAACCAGGTGATGGGCCTTGCATTCGGAATTTGCGCCCACGTCTAGAAGCAAAGTCGGCTTGGCTAATTTGGTAGGAATGAGCGCTGCAAGCGCAGGTCGATCCACGCCGGGTAACATGCCGATGACCATCTTTGCGGTGGCCATTTCGGCGCCGGTATTTCCCGCGGATACAAAACCATCCGCGCGGCCTTCAGTAACCAGTTTCGTTCCAATCCTCAAAGAACTCTTCTTCTTTCGCCGGACTGAGGTGGCGACGGGATCGTCCATGCCGATCACCTCGGCGGCTGCCACCAGCTCAATCCCTCGGTCTCCGTCGCCGCGCCAGCCACATCGACGAAGTTCAGGATGGATCCTTTCCGGCTGGCCGACCAGAATTACTCCGACACCCAAATCACGCGCTGCAGCGAGCGCCCCATCAATCTCAGCGTGAGGAGCGTTGTCGCTACCCATCGCGTCGAGAACGACTTTTCCCGTCAGACGGGTCTCATTCTTCGACTGATTTCGCAAGGGGATACTGTTAGCTTGCTAGGATTGTTCTATCCGAACCACTTCGCGGTTTCTGTAGTACCCACACTTGGGACAGACGCGATGTTGCAGGCGAGGTTCCTGACAATTTGAACAGAGGGTGGTCTGCGGCGCCCGCAGGGCGTCGTGCGCCCGGCGTTTCCCGCGGCGAGATTTTGAATGTCGACTTTTAGGATTTGGCATGATTACTCCAGTAAGGCTTTTTAGATTTTAGATTGCGCTTCACAACGTTGACCGGTTATCCGGTGTACCGCGGAGAACATCTGGACAAGAGAAATCGGCAATCAAAAATCTAAATTCTAAAATTGCAAATCCCTAAGTCCGCTCCAGCGCGGATCAATTTCCGTCGGGCTACAATTACAATCGGTCATATTTCTGTCGGCGCCGCAAACCGGGCAAAATCCTTTGCAATTCTCCCGGCAAATCGCCTGAGTCGGGCTAGCAAGCAATACCTGCTCACGAACAATGTCGTCAACGTCGATAACCTCGCCGTCAAAGATCGAAAGCGCCAGGTCTTCCTGCGCAAGCTCCACCGTCTCAAACGACATGTAGGTCTTCGCAGTTACGTATTCCATGCGGAAGTCACTGCTGATCGGCAACTCGACGGGTTGCAAACAGCGGTCGCATTCTACCTCGACGATTGCGGCAAACTCGCCCTCCACAACTACTTTGTGTTCGGTTCGAGTAATGCGCCCTGAAACCCTCAGAGCTCCCGCGACCACCACCCTGTCATCTTCAAGAACAAATTCTTCGGCTGCGTACTCGTGGGCAAAGTTGCCTACGTTATTGTCCAGCTTTGCAAGTTCAACCCGCATGAGATCCTACTCTGTGACAAAAATCGTTTTCAAGCAGCTAGTGCGCAAAAGTTTTTATTATAGCCACGCGCGTTGAGGTGTCAACGCACTAAGCTAAGCGGTGTGGGTCAGTTTAAAGTTCATCTTTACTTTGGGTGGTGAAACGGCAACCCGAAGGTTGAATTCTGAACTTCCGGAATTAAACTGACCCAATACCAGCTAAGTTAACTGCTTTCGACATCTACGGTGACGAAGGTATCCAATGCGTCCTTTCGCAGGGCCCTGGCAAGTCGCTCGTTGCCGCCGGTGACCAGCCCGCCGGCGTCCCGTTCGACGCCCTGGAACAAGGGAAAAACTGCCGGCTTTCCTGTGCTTGCCCGTTTTCTACCGGCCCGTTTTGGACGGCGAGAAGAATCTACCGTTTCAGCCTGTTCAAAGAACTTGAGGGCTACCTTTTCCTGACCCGCTCGCCGGTAAATCAACCCCAGGACATAGAAGGCTTCACCATAACCGGCATCAAGCTCCGTCGCTTTTCGTAAGTGACGCGCTGCCAGCGAATCGCGGGCTAACTGGTAATAGAGACAGCCAAGTGCGTAATGCGCTTCCGGAGAAGGCTTGCTGGCTAAGGCGCGCTTAAACTCTCGCAGCGCATTGCGCCAGTTCTCTTCGGCGATGAAGAGCCGACCGAGCCCATAGTGGGCCGCGAATGACGAGGCCCCCCTCTGCGTCGCCTTGTTCAGCAGATCCTTCGCCCGTTCGGTGTCACCTTCATCGGCGCAGGTCAGGCCCAGCAGCAGTGAGACGCGCATGTCCCCCGGTTCAAACTCGTATGCGCGTGCCAGATAGATTTGAGCGAGCCGCGTTTTGCCGGTGCGAAAAAAATGCTCTCCCACAAAGGAAAGCAGGGGAGCATTGCCCCCAGCCAGTCCCACCGCGCGTTGCAGCGATCTAATACCGCGATCTACTTGCTGATCTTCAATAAGGAGGAAACCTTCATTAACAAATTGTTCGAAATTACCCGGTTCGGGACCTCGATAAAAGGCAAGGATCTTTATCCGCAGCTCCTCGCGCCGGGCGCTCTCCTCCTGCTCTTCCGCCTCCTTCTGACAGCGTGCGTTCCAAAGCTTCTCCAGCCTGGGGCCCTCGACGATTCCGTCTTCCGTCAGGAGGCCAATCAGCGATTTCACCAAAGCACGATCGAAATAGGAGTTTTGCGCCTGCCGCAGGAGGAGATCCAGACCTCGCTCCAGTCGCTCAGTCAACCGGCCCAGCCTGTTCTCAAGTGCTGAGATGCGCTCCAGCAAGTGCTCCTCGTTGGAAGCGCTTGATTCAGCAAACTCGTAACGAGACGCCGGAGGCTCGACGATAATCATCAGCCGCGTTCCGCAACGCGCACAAAAATCCCGGCCCAGCAGATTTCCCGCCAAACATTTCTGGCAATAATGAACTACTTGAGTCATGTCAGTTTGTAGGGGCGTCCCTCCGTGGCCGCCCCCGGTCGCGGTGGCAGGAGCGCCCACGGAGCGACGCCCCTACAACGATTCCCAGTTAGTATTCGTAAAACCCGCGTCCAGTTTTTCTCCCCAGCCAGCCCGCGTCGACATAACGTCTTAGCAAGGGACACGGGCGGTATTTGGGATCGCCAAACCCTTCATGCATTACGTTCATGATAGCCAGGCAAACATCCAGGCCTATGAAATCCGCCAACGTCAACGGCCCCATCGGATGATTCATGCCAAGCTTCATGATACCGTCAATACTCTCGCGCGTCGCTACTCCCTCGTAAAGAGTAAAGATGGCCTCGTTAATCATAGGCATGAGAACGCGGTTGGAAACAAACCCCGGAGAGTCCTGACAGTCCAGAGCGGTCTTGCCCAGCTTCTCCGTTAGCGCACGCACTTTCTCATAGGTGGTGTCGGACGTCGCGATGCCGCGGATAACTTCGACCAGCTTCATGACAGGCACCGGATTCATGAAGTGCATGCCAATCACTTTGTCAGCTCGACTCGTTGCCGCGCCCAGCTTGGTTATAGAGATCGACGAAGTGTTCGAAGCCAGGATTGTTTCGCCAGGAGTAGTTTGGTCGAGCGTTTTAAAGAGTTCGGTTTTGACGCCCAGGTTTTCCGTTACGGCTTCGATCACGATCGATGCGGCGCGCAGTGGTTCAAGGGAGGTCGTTGTTTGAATGCGGCCGCGGATCGAATCCTTCTCATCAACAGCTAAACGCTCTTTCTCAACGTCTCGCTGTAAGCTCTTTTCAATTGCCGCCAGACCGCGTTCAAGGAATTCGTCCTTCACATCGCGCATCACCACGCGATAACCCGCACGCGCGGCAACCTGGGCGATACCGTTGCCCATTGTTCCCGCGCCAACTACCCCAATGACTTCATTCACTCGCTACACTCCGGATTGACCAACTATCGCCAGTCTGGCGGCGCTGATGGCGGAACATACAGGCGCTTTGGTGCGCGGCTGGCAGTCCTGGCCCACGACGCATCACCAGGAGGAAGCGCATAAGCAGCTTTGTGATAAAGGAACCTTCCACTTTCTCCAAACAAGAACCACAGGGTGTAAACACAAAGGGCCGAACCGAAAGGAAAACTCAAGCCGGCCAGCATCGCCGCGATGATTCCCATTGTTTTAGCCCAACGCTTGCGTTTCAGCAAAGCGTAACCTGCAAGGAGCGAGGGTGTAACTTGAAACAGCGTAACTGCAAACACAACGATCATCACGAATGCAAGAATGCCCGCTGGGACTGGTTCACCCCTATTGTTAGTCCTCATCGCACTCATCATCAACAGCATAAATATGGAGATTGCGGCCATCAGCAGTGCCGTAAGCCCACCATACGCCAGGTGCAGGATGCCAAGAATTTTATTGTGACTCGTTGGTGTCATTCTTTCCTCTAGTTTTAAGTCTATCGCTCGACAGCAAGGGCCACAGCATTGCCTCCGCCCAGGCAGAGCGCCACCACTCCACGACGCGCATCGCGACGCTTCATCTCGTAAAGCATGGTCGTAAGCAAGCGCGACCCGGATTGTCCGATCGCATGCCCCAACGCTACGGCTCCGCCATTGACATTCACCCGCTCCGGGTCAAGATCCAACTCTTTTATGATTGCCACAGCCTGCACGGCAAAAGCTTCGTTCAACTCGATCAGATCAAGGTCAGCGAACGTCCAGCCCGCTTTCTTGAGAACCCGTCTCATAGCCTCGACCGGCGCCATCATTACCAGCTCAGGCTCAGTCCCGGATGTTGCCTGGGCCACGATACGGGCCATGGGTTCGATGCCCAAACTGCGGGCCCGCTCAAGGGAAGTGACCACCAGTGCGGATGCCCCATCATTGACGCCGGGAGCGTTTCCGGCGGTGACTGTGCCACCTTCCTTAAAAGCAGGCCTAAGCTTTCCCAGCGCGTCGAGCGAGGTATCTCCACGGACTGTTTCGTCCGTGTCGAAGACTATTGGTAGCCCTTTCTTTTGCGCAATCTCCACCGGAACGATTTCGTCCTTGAATTTTCCCGCCTTGATTGCCTGGGCGGCTTTTTCATGCGACTTCAAAGCGTAGGCATCTTGTTGCGCCCTGCTAACAGTGAACCGTTCCGCCACCACTTCTCCAGTGTATCCCATGTGCTGATTATCAAATGAGCACCACAAACCGTCGTTGATCATTGCATCCACCAGTTCGCCGTTTCCCAGCCGGTACCCCTCACGAGCCTTCGGTAGCAGGTAAGGCGAGTTGCTCATCGACTCCATGCCGCCGGCCACTACCAGATCGGTGTCACCCAACTGTATTCCCTGGGCAGCCATCATCACTGACTTGAGACCAGACCCGCAGACTTTGTTAATCGTGACTGCGGAAACAGCGGGCAGCAGTCCTCCTCGCAAGGCTGCCTGGCGAGCGGGGTTCTGTCCCAGACCAGCCTGGATCACGCATCCCATGATCACCTCGTCGACCTCTGCTGGTTCGACACCCGCACGTTTGACACTTTCGCGCACGACTATCGCCCCGAGATCAGTCGCTTTGAAACCTTTTAATGACCCTTGAAATTTACCGACCGGAGTTCGGACCGCCGCGATTATTACCGCTTCTCTAATTCCGGACATTGCAGCTCCACTAAGAAAGTAAACGTCCATTAAAATCCAGAGCGCCTTAATAGTTTACCCAGAGGGTGGCAAACAACCTAATCTCCACGTACTCCACGTACTGGCCCACCTTCCTCACTTGCAAATTTGCTAAAGGTTGGATTCAGGTCAATTGCTCAGCCCCACAACGGAATGTTAGACTTCCACCCGCTATTCAAACCTCGATCAGCAATCCGGTAGTTCAATCATGCAAGCTCTAATTCTGGCTGGCGGTAAAGGCACACGCCTGCGTCCGCTGACTGTGTACACTCCAAAACCGATAGTACCCATATGCAACCGCCCTTTCTTGCTATATCAAATCGATACCCTTCGCCGCGCCGGCATAACGGATATAACGCTTTCGTTATCTTATCAACCTAATAAGATTGAGCGCCTGCTCGGCGATGGCTCCGAATCCGGCGTGAAGCTTAAGTACACTGTCGAGCCGCAGCCGATGGGTACAGCAGGCGCTTATAAGTTTGCCGAAGACCTCATTCGCGAACCCACCGTGGTCTTCAACGGCGACATCCTGACAGACCTGGATTTGAAAGCCGTCATTCGCAAACACAACGGCAGAAAAGCCACTGCGACGATTGTTTTGCAGCCGGTCGAGAACCCGCGAGCCTACGGTCTGGTAGAAACAGAGACCGATGGGCGCATTCATCGCTTTCTTGAAAAGCCGAAGGACGACGAGATTACCTGCAATACAATCAACGCCGGCACATACATTCTCGAACCTCGAGTGCTCGATTTCATTCCTGCGGGCGAGAGTTATTCATTCGAATACGGTCTATTTCCCGATCTGCTAAAACGGAAAGAAACTTTTTATGCGCACGTGCCACCGCGCACGTACTGGATAGATATCGGCACTCCGGAACGCTATCTTCAGGCCCATCAGGACCTGTTGGCCAATCGCGTCGGCCGGATCCATATCAAAGAACGCCGCGGATCCTTTGATTCAGCAACTGTTGCCGAGATTGATGAGTTTTCAATCATCGGTGACGACTGCCAGATCAAGCCGGGTGCCCGAATAGTGAACTCGGTGCTCGGGCCGGGCTGCTTCGTAGAGGAGCGCGCCCACGTTGAGAACTCAGTTATCTGGCCTCATACGCGGATAGGCACCGCGGCAGAAGTTTCAAATGCGATTGTGGGGCGCGGTTGTCACGTCGGGCGTTCGGCCGTGATTGGATCAGGATCGGTTTTGGGAGATAAGACGTCAGTGACTGACTACACGTTCACCGGAGGCGCGAAGCCTTGAGCGAAGCGCTTGCGCCAATCAAGTTCGGAACAGACGGATGGCGAGCGATTATTGCCCGTGAGTTTACCTTTTCGAACCTCGAGCGGGTGGCCCAGGCTTATGCTGATTATCTCGCTAAGACCAGAGAGGAATTGCTGCTTGGACAATTAGTCGCCGTCGGTCAGGTAAGCCGCGATGAAGCTGAAACTCAGGGATTTCGCAGCGTTGTCAGCAAAGCAGCACGTGAAGCTTCTGCGCTAGTGGTTGTCGGATACGACCGGCGCTTCCTCTCGGAGCAGTTCGCCCAACGTGCGGCCGAGGTGATCGTAGGCAACGGCTTTCGCATCGCGCTTTTTCAAGAAGCCGCTCCGACGCCTTTGATCTCCTGGGCGGTCAAAGAACTAGGCGCCAGCGGCGGCATTGTGATCACTGCTTCCCACAACTCTCCCCACTTTAATGGCTTCAAGATCAAGGCTCCCTGGGGCGGAAGCGCCGCTCCGGAAACGACCGCGGCAGTGGAAACCCTGGTGGATGCTAACCCAGCCAAACGCGGCGACTTTTCTTCTGATGGTCGCGAACTCCTTGAACCGGCGATAAAGAGTTACCGCGCACAGATCGCTTCCTACATAGATCTTGATCGCCTGCGGAGGTCACAGCAAATCGTCGTTGTAGACCCCATGCATGGTTCCGGCGGTAGGTGGGTTGAGAGTTTGCTGACCGGGGGAGCTTTGAAGGTCGAAACGATTCGCGGCGATCGTGACCCACTGTTTGGAGGAGTCAATCCCGAACCGATAGACCGCAACCTCGGTCCACTAAAAAGGCGGGTGGTCGAGACGAAAGCTCTCGTGGGGTTAGCTACCGACGGGGACGCCGATCGCGTGGGTGCCGTTAACGAGATGGGCGAGACGATGACCATGCACGACGTCGTGCCGCTGGTCCTGCTACATCTGGCGCGCAATCGAAAGATGACGGGCGGTGTTGTGAGAACCTTCTCGCAGTCAGTGCTGCTGGGAAGAATTGCAGCAGCGCACAATCTCAAAATTTACGAAACGGCCGTCGGCTTCAAGTACATCGCCGACTTGATGCTCAAGGAAGACATTCTGCTGGGAGCCGAGGAATCCGGAGGCATCGGAGTTAAAGGCCACATTCCCGAACGCGACGGCCTACTCAATTCCCTGCTCTTTCTCGAAGCCATTATCGCCGCCGGCAAGACACCTTCCGAGATGCTCCGCGAGTTGCATCGGGAGTTCGGTGAGTTTCACTTTGGGCGCCGTGACCTGCACATCGAGGTGGAGCAAGGGATGAAACTGGTTAAGAGGGTGGCTTCCCAGCCGCCCTTAAGGTTTGCAGGATGCGAAGTGACAGAGGTCCAAACTGTCGACGGTGTGAAGCTTATTTTCGAAGACGAATCCTGGCTGCTGTTTCGACAGTCAGGCACTGAACCCGCACTTCGCATCTACGCCGAAGCCACTTCTATTAATCAGGTGAATCTGCTGCTCGACGAAGCACAGAAGGTTGCACGGGCGGATCACTAGCGACTGGACGGTTGTAGGGGTGTCACTCCGTGGGCGCCCCACCTCGCCACAGACACGACTAGGTGATCTCGATAAGGTGAGAGCTACGGGCCACGTGGGTCGCCCACGGAGGGACGCCCCTACAAGTCATAGCGCGCAGATTTCGTTGACTCGCACACCAAACCCCATTACCTTTCCCGCATCCCCCGTTCGCCCCGAGTGCAGATCGAACCGCAAACAGATCTCAGTTTGGGAGGTAGTGTGGGATGGGAACAATACTTCTAGTCATCCTGATTCTGCTGTTGGTAGGCGCGGCGCCGGCTTGGCCGCATAGCAGAGGCTGGGGATACCGGCCTAGTGGGGCGCTCGGTCTGATTCTGATCATCGTTTTGATCCTGGTCCTGATGGGCAAGGTCTAAACGTTGGAATGGCGGCTTTTTTATCCGCACCGACAACGAATAATTTGAACGAGAAAAAAGCGAATGCCGGAACTGCCGGAAGTCGAACATGTTGTTCGCGCGTTGCGTCGCGCTGTGCTGGGACGGCAAATAGTCGACACCGAGGTACGCCTGCCAAAATTAATCACGCCTATCTCTCCTTCGGTCTTTAAGGGGAATTTGAAAGGGTCGCGCGTCTCTGGCGTGGGCCGCCGCGGGAAATTCATTCTAATTGAACTTGATTCCGGTAAGGTGCTGGTGATCCATCTGCGGATGACCGGCAAGTTTTCGGTGCTGACGCCAGACGACTCGCTTCCGCCTCACTCCCACGCAGTTTTCTATTTGGATGACGAGCGCCGGCTGGTGTTCCGGGATCAGCGGCAGTTTGGCGTAATGAAGCTCGTAGCCAACTCACGTCTGAGTAAAACGAAAGGAATCACTGGACTTGCTCCGGAGCCTTTCTCAGATGAATTCAATGTCGGTTACCTGAAGGAAACGCTGGCTAGATCTCGACGCACGCTGAAAACGCTATTGCTGGATCAAACGAGAGTAGTGGGCCTGGGTAACATCTATGCGGCGGAGGCGCTCTTCCGGGCGGGGATCAATCCCTTCAAAATCGCAGCCGAACTCTCAGCGCGCCGAGTTGAGCGTTTGCATCAGTCGATTCGCGACGTGTTGCGAGCCGCGGTATCAGCCAGCTCGACATCGCGCATCAGGCTTGAGAATCCGAATGGTTTTTCCTACGGCGAGGCCTTTGGAAAGGTTTGGCAGGTCTACGAACGAGAAGGCCAGGCTTGCTTCAAGTGCGGTGCCCGCATTCGACGCCTCACTCATGGCGGCAGATCAACCTACTGGTGCCCGCGCTGTCAACGAAGATAGTATCGTATTCTACGCGGTCAGCAGCCAAGATTTTCCATATATCATTTGACATTTCTCATTTGCCATTGGATATCATTTTCCATTGAAGGTACCTGGCAGTGGATTTAAATGAAAGATGAGAAATAATGAGAAATGTCAAATGACATATGGAAAATCTGAGCTGCCCTGCCAATAGCATCTAAGCTACAAATTCGCCACGATAAACTCCATCATCATTGTCCGCATGTGTTTCACCAGCAGCGGATCAGTCACACCGTGCCGCGACTTCGGATAGACCATCAGCTCAAACTGCTTTCCGGCCTTCTGCAATTCATAGACGAACTGAATGGTGTTCTGCATGTGTACGTTATCATCCATCGCGCCGTGAACCAGCAGTAACTTGCCGTGAAGGTTCTTAGCCGCGTGGACGGGTGAACTCTTCTTGTAGCCTTCCGGGTTGTTTTGCGGAGTTCCCATGTAGCGCTCTGTATAGATCGTGTCGTAATCGCGCCAATCAGAAACGGTGCCGCCGGCAATCCCGATCTTGAAACTCTTACTGTGGGTCAACGCATAACTGGTCATGAAACCGCCATAGCTCCAACCGGAGATGCCAATCCGCGAGCCGTCAACGTAGGGTTGACTCTTGAGCCATGTCAGTCCGTCTTCAATGTCCCGCAGTTCGAGCCCACCAAAATTTCGGTAGACGGGCCAGGCCGATTCCTCACCCTTACCGCTGGCAGTGCGATTATCGCAAACCCAGATGATGTAGCCTTTTTGGGCGAGGGCCTGATACCAAACGGCGGTGGGCCCACCCCACGAATTCCTGACCTGCGGCGCGTGTGGGCCACCATAGGTGAACGACATCACCGGATACTTCTTTTTGGAATCGAAGTCAGGCGGCTTCAGCATCATTGCTTCCATGACAAAGCCATCTCGTGTTTTCACTTGCAGCAATTCAGGCTTCCCGAGTCTGTATTGCTTGAGCGCCTCCACTTTGTTCTCTTCGATAAACCGAACGAGCTTGCCTTCGGTGTCGTAAAGCCGCGTCTGCGTCGGTGTGTTCAGATCACTCCAGTAATCTATGAAGTGATTGTTCGCCGGACTAAGAATCATTCGATGAGAACCGTCCGTGGTTGTTAATCGAGTCAATCCGGTGCCATCAAGTCTTATGCGATACGGCTGCGGGGCGATGTGGCTGTGCTCAGTCGAGGTAAGGAAGACGAGTCCTTTGTTTTCATCCACCCCTTCCAGCGAGCGCACTTCCCATTTGCCGTCGGTCACCTGACGCACGAGCTTCCCGTCTGGCGCGTAGTGATAGAGATGCTTCCAGCCGTTTCGCGCGCTTTGCCACAGAAACGAACCGTCTTTCAACCAGCGTGGGTTATCAATCACTTCAACCCAGGCCTTGGAAGTCTCACGGAACACAGTGTTTGACTTGCTATCCTTTGCATCCGCGAAATTGAGGTCGAGGTATGTCTGTTCACGGTTCTGCGCCTGAAAAACCACCTTCTTGCTGTCAGGAGTCCAGGACACTCTTGCAATCAGGAAATCAGCAGGCTGGTATTTGTAAGTATCCATCCAGCGCGTGGCACCCCCCGCTGCGTCGATCACCCCGAGCTGCACTATGGGATTCGGATCACCGGCTTTTGGATAAGGAGTAACCTCGAGGTGCTGGCGGTACGGGATGTGGTCGACGACCGTAAACTCGTGCACAGGATTCTCATCGAGCCGGAGATAGGCCAGCATTGTGGAGTCGGGACTCCACCAATATGCCTCAAAGTTACCGCGGCCATAGAGCTCTTCCTGATAAACCCAATCAAGCCGGCCATTGAGAATTTTTGGGCTGCCATCAGTGGTGAGCCGGCGTTCTCGTTGGGTGGCGAGATCGTAGACGTAGATGTTGTTGTTGCGCACAAACCCGATCATGCGGTCGTTAGGACTGAATGTTTCGCCCACCTCTTCTTCCGCGCTGTTGGTTACCCGTAGGGCTTTGTCGCTGCCCAATTCGTAGTAGAAGAGATCGTTGGCAAAATTGATTAGTACCGCGGTTTCTTTGTGATTGAAGTCATACGAGCCACGATTTGCCAGCTCCTTAGCGTTCTGGGAAGATAGCCCTCCGAGCGCCGCAAAAGCGGCTTCCATTTTTGCTGCATCGTGGAAAGATGTGACCTTGCCAGTCAGCGCATTGACCTTCTGCAACCTGGGTACGTCTTTCTTTGATGGATCATTAGCGAGCAGATAATGCGTGCCGTCCTTAAGCCAGCGAATGTTTGGCGTAGTGCCGCTGAAGTTGACCTTCTTCGAAGGGTCGAAGATGTCGTCAATGGTAAGCAATTTTTCCTGCGCTAGCGCCGGAATGCAGAGGGCAAGCGCAAGAAGGACCAGAGCGAACAACGAGTGGCGTTTCACTTTTTCTGAGACTCCTAAAGTTAGTTGTGCACCAAACATCAACCTCGGCGGTTGGCTTTTTTGTGCCACCTTTACGCCTCTTGTTTGCAACAGATTACGAGGGCGGCGGGCCCCGAATTGCGGCTCTGCCACCCTCTTCGTGGCTCAAGGAACTCCACGGACGTCAGACCCCTGGCATTGCCTTCTTCAGCGGCTTCAGTAGGAGAACGAGCACCACCGCCATGACCAGCGCACACGCGCCTAGGATGGCGAAGAAGCTTGACTGCCACCACTTGTCCCAATACACGCCGATCATCGTCAGCTTGTTGCCGATGGCCGTCGCCACAAACCAGCCGCCCATTAGCAGACCGCGCATTCTGATCGGCGCGACCTTCGAAACCAGTGATAGTCCCATCGGCGAGAGCATTAACTCACCGAGCGTCACAACCGCGTAGGCAAGGATGAGCCACAACGGAGAAACTCTGAAGAGATAGGACTGCCTGAGTATCTGCGGCCTGTAGGCTTGCGCCTGCTCCGAACCCAGCACGGGCACCATTGCCTCCATTAACTTGGCCTCCCCTGCGTATTTCTCATCAACAACCTCCGTCCGCATCTTGGTGAGTACGCCTTCAGACACGCCTTCCGATTGCAGTCTGTTGAGGACGTCATCAGGGACAGCTTTAGCTCCGAGTTTGGCGACCACTTCTTCAGGGACACCTTCCGCTCGCAGATTATTCAAGGAACGCTCGGTGATCCTGAAACTTCCTGAAGCATACTGGGCGTCGCTGGGAGCCATCGTCTCGCCCGAACGCGCGGCGAAGAAGAGGATGAAGAACGAGAGGCCGGTCAGCGTCATACCAATCGCCATCTTCGTAGGAGTCGCAGGTTCTTTGCCCCTCATGTCAAGATAACGCCACACCCAGACCAACGGAAAAGTAAGCGTGACGACCCAAAACGGATTGATCGCGTTCGAGATCGTGCCGGTTACGTCCCAATCTGTGTTGTCGTCGGCCCAGTAGGTCAGAGTCGAACCATTCTGGTGGAAGACCATCCAGAAGACTATGACGATGGCGAAGATCACCAGCAGCGCGAAGATACGCTTGGATTCAGGCACGGCATCCATCACGCTCGCGCGCGACGCAGAGGCGCGCGCGAACATCCCGCCCGGCGTGGTCGGAGTGTGCCCCTCTTCACCTTTGCCCTGCCGGCTGACGCCTTCCGGCGGCGCATCGACAGTAACCGGCGCCACGTCGCCTGGCGGTTGGTCAAGAATCGCGCCCTTCTTCGGCTCTTCTACGTATTTCTTGAACTTCCAGAGGATGCCGACTGAGATAACCATCCCGAATGATGCGACAGCGAAGGCCGGATGATTGCCGAAATTCTGCTTCACAATCTCCATCACCACGGGAGCCATAAAGGCCCCGATGTTGATTCCCATGTAAAAAATGTTATAGGCGCGATCCTTGAGGTGGCTGCCTTCCGGGTAGAGGTTGCCGACCATTGTCGAGACGTTCGGCTTGAAGAGTCCATTGCCGATTACGAGGCATGTCAACGCGGCATAGACAGCAGGCATCGAGCGAATAGAGAGTAATCCGTGGCCGGCCATGAAGAAGAGGCCACCGATCATAACTGCTCTGCGGTACCCGAGTTTCTTGTCGGCCAGCCAGCCGCCGATCAGCGGGCTCGCGTAGACGAACATTAAATAATTCGCATAGAGTCCAGTCGCCCGCGCGGCGGACCATCCAAAACCCTCATCCGGATTTTGCAGATAGAGGGTAAACAACGCCAGCATCGAATAGAAGCTGAATCGCTCCCACATCTCGGTAGCGAAGAGCACATACAAGCCCTTCGGATGCTTGTTAAGGTCGTGGGTCTCAGTGGCACTGCTCATGGTGTTGGCCGCCATTGCTCAGCTCCTTTTACTTTTGGACTGCCGACAACTGAGGGGAAATTGGGAGTACGGCAGGCATTCAGCCAAAGATCGCTGCCCATGTCAAGGAAGTTTTAGGGCGCCCCGGGGCGGAAGTTCGTTAACCAAACCAGCCGCGAAAAGATCTTTCGTAATGGGTAAGATGCCAATCTGCCTTCCGATCTAGCCCGGCCTCCGAGCGTAGTAGTCAAACATTCAGAATCCGCCATACCAAGATTTGCACTGAAATGGGGTAGTGCTCCGTTATTGTGTTGGTGCTAATAGTTATGCGTACCCTGCAATGAGGTCAGTACCACCACGCGGTAGAGACTGTGTGAAAACTCTTCGGATGCCCCCGGCTTGTCCGGGGGAGACTCACGCTGGTTGCTACTAGAATTAGGACTGCAGCGCTGGATGAATGCCACCGCCTTGTGCGGTGGAGATTCACGCTGGTTGCTACTAGAATTAGGACTGCAGCGCTGGATGATGCCACCGCCTTGTGCGGTGGAGACTCACGCTGGTTGCTACTAGAATTAGGACTACAGCGCTGGATGATGCCACCGCCTTGTGCGGTGGAGGTTCACGTTTGCTGCTATAACGACAGCGAATCCTGCTGCAAGGATGCCACCGGCTTGTCCGGTGGAGGTTCACGTTTGCTGCTATAACGACAGCGATTCCCTACGGCAAGGACGCCACCGGCTCGACGGTGGGGGTACGACGTTTACTGGTACGGCCGAAGAGCGGATGACTAGCGGTCTGCGTGAAACTCCACGGGACAAGCCCGTGGCATCTTCCCGTGGCATCTTATTGAGACCGTCCTGTAGCAGCTAGCGGG
>JALZJF010000035.1 GCA_030859905.1 Acidobacteriota bacterium | reverse complement strand
TATAGCGGCTCTCAGCACAACGAAATTACTTTTTCGCCCGACGGAAACCAGTTTGCTTTCATCCGCTATTCAGCGGAAGCAGGCGAGACCGCCGCCGTGATCGTTGCCGATGCCGACGGCACGGGCGAACGAATACTCGCTACGAGCAAGCGTCCCGACATTTTTTTGCGTTCTGCGGCTTGGTCGCCCGACGGAAAAGTGATTGCTTGCGCGACGCTAACTTCTGCCGGAGCTCAGAAAGTTGTTACCGTGCGAGTTTCTGACGGCGTTGTGTCAGCGATTCCGTCGCCGCGTTGGAACCACGTTGCACAAGTAGCTTGGCAACCGGACGCCGCCGGTCTGTTGGTGATAGCGGCAGATGACAACAGTGCTCTTTTACAAATTTGGCAACTTTCATATCCTAACGGCGCAGCGCGAAACATTACTAACGATTCAAATTATTACGACAGCATCAATCTGACAGCGGACGGTCGCGGGCTGGTCGCCGTCAGACTAGAGCAAGTTGCGCACATCTGGATAATGTTGAGCGAAGAAACGAACCAAGCCAAACAGTTGACGCACGGGTTTGATAAATATGACGGCATTATCGGGCTTGGTTGGATCCCTGACGGCAACATAGTTTATGAGGCCGCGCCGCGTGGTAAAGGCGAGACTTGGATGATTGACGCGGACGGGCGAAATTCAAAACAAATAGTGAACGACTCCGGCGCAACAAGTACGTCGCCGGATGGAAACTATCTCGTTTTCCAAAGCCGTGATGCTGAAGGTAACGGCTTGTTTAGATTGAACATCAGCGAGGGTGAAAAGAAGCGTCTCACGACGGGCACGGATCTTTGGGCGACATTTTCGCCGGATGGCAAATGGGTTGTTTTTACCCGCTACGCCAACCAAGTGGCTTTGTGGAAAGTCCCGATTGAAGGCGGCGAAGCCATTAAGCTGACGAATGTTTCCGGCTATCCGGTCGCGCCGACAATTTCGCCCGACGGCAAACTGATCGCTTTTCATTGGGCAAAGAACGACCGCAGACAGTTGTCTGAAATTGCGCTGGTGCCTTTTGACGGCGGCGAAGTTATCAAGGCGTTCAACTTTCCGATGCAGTATTGGCAAAGTGAGGGGAAAGACGCTCTGCAATGGACTCCCGACGCGCAAGCCATTAACTTCATTGCCCACCGCGACGGCGTTTCCAATATCCTGCGGCAACCGATCGACGGCAGCCCGTCCGTGCAAGTGACTAATTTTCAAGCGGGACGCATTTTCAACTTCGCATACTCGCCCGACGGCAGGCAACTCGCCCTCTCGCGCGGCACACTTAACCGTGACGTGATTCTGATCACCGATCCTTTTTAGATTTTTTGGCGCACTGGGCCGTTCAAAATCTCGCCTATTCCGCTGGTCCCGCTGCGGCTGAATCGGCCGGAACCTGCGCAAACTGCTGCAATGTTCGTCGCCAGGAAGAGAGAGTGGGAAAGCAATAGAGCAACACGAATATGGCAACCAGGGTTGCACCATAGGTGTAGAAAGCGTTGCCTGTGAGGAGGGTGGCAATGAATCCCATGGCTGAGATCGCGGCGCCAATTAGGGCCACTTGAAGGGTCGTTTTCTTCAGTGTACGCAGGAGCCCTGAGGCCCCGGCTAAACCTCCGATGTCCTGCAGTCGCATCGTTGCGAATCTTGTGCGACGCAGAGCGACTGAACCCAGTCCGAAAATTAGAATAATAATTCTTAACGCAATATCGAGAGAGGGATTATGTTGCTGGCGCAGAAAACTCTTGCTGATGTAGGCCGCGATGGCCAGAAGAATGGTCGCCACTATCAGGCCGGCAACCGTTGTAGCAGTCGCTTTGTGTCGCCGCAAGAGTTCGCTCTCGATCGACTCGGTTAATTGATTCGGCAATTTAGACTTTTGTTCCGCTTCATTTTGCACTTAAGGCTTGACCGGGGCGGAAGCCGGCGGCGGCGTAGTGCCAGGAGTTACATTCTGAGCTCCAGAACGTGGAGTCGAGTTCGGCGGCGCGGGCTTGGGGTTGGCGCGCTGCGTGGGTGCTTGCGGCATGATGTTGGTAGGCAATTGACCGTTATACTTCAATGCTTCGTCAATCAGGTCAGTGCCCTCCTTCCCGTCCTTGCTGATGAGTACGCCATTCTTGTCTACAGTAACGTCGGCTCGACCGCTAACCTGTTGCATCAGACTTCCGAGCATTCCCGGACGTACCGGTGGCGGAGCATTCTTTCGCGCCGGGTCGGGTTCGGGAATGGGTGCGCCAATAATGGTTAACTGCTCGCGAGCCTTTTCCGCAAACTCGCTGTTGGGATGATCCCGAAGAATCTGCTGGTAGAATTTTGCCGCTTCGTCGGGCTCCTCTTCCTGCTGATAAGTTGCGGCCAGGCGGAAAAGGACCTCGTCCATGAACGAGAAGTTGGGATACTTCTCAACAATCTCCCGGTAACGGGATTGCGCACCCTTTAGACCACGTCGTTCTCGCTCGTATTTAGCCTTGTAATAAAAGTTTCCGATCTGCAGGTTGTGCATTGCCAGATTTTCCTGAACCTCGCGTAGGCGTTGCTCAACATCCGGCCGGAGACTGGTCTGCGGGAACTGCTGCATCAGGACTTTTAGTCTTTGCTCGGCTTTTCGCGCATGAGTGATATCGCGATCCGAGAGACCCATTTGTCTCATCTCGGATTCCGCAACCTTCAGCATCGCATCATCAGCCAGAGGATCAGTCGGGAAGAAGGTTAGCCAATCCTGATAAGCCTGCGCGGCCTGAATCAAGTTGCTCGTGGTTCCTTCAAGATAAAAGGAATCCGCGATTGCCAGCTTTGCTAAAGGAAGAAAAGGAGAATCGGGATAAGTATTGATGATTGTCGTAAACAGAAGCCGTCCGGTTTCGTGGCTTCCTTTACGCACCTGTTTGACCGCCTCTTCAAATAGTACTCGATCGCGCCCTGCGGCGACCTCGCCAGTTAGATCAGCATATTTATCTTTGCCTCCACCTCCAAGGAGCCCAAAGAACCTTCCTTTTTTCTTCTTCTTGGCGGGCGCTCTTCCGGAAGCGGCACTGGCGGTTCTAGCGCTTGCAGTGGCCTGCAGGCCAGCTTGCACGCGAGTGTCGATGTCGACCACTGACGTTTCAAGTCGGTCGATTACGGTTGCATCGTATCGCTCGGAGCGCTCGTGTTTGCCGCGAATGTCGTTGACTTCGGAAAGGATCGACCCGACCTCTTTCTCAAGGCCTTGGAGTCTTTGCTTGGGATCGTCAACAACTTCCTTTTTGTCTGTGCTTTTGGGCGCCAGCGTAGAGATGGCGTTGTTGAGCGAACGACGCAGAGAATCGAGCTTCGACCGCATAACGTCCAGGCGCTGCATCGCCGGCAGATCACTCTGAGGCCTGCCCTGCGCCATAGTAGTGGGAACTGCGCTCAGAAGTAGCGCAATGCAAAGTGTCGCCAGCGCCATAAAGCGATAAGGCATCTGTAAATCCTCCATTATTGCCAATTGGCAATTGCCGATTGCCAATTTTGATTCTCATTAACAGTGCGCGTCATGCGGCGCCGTGCAAATTCTCATTAACAGTGCGCGTCATGCGGCGCCGTGCAACATAAACAAAAACTCCAATCGGCAATTGGCAATTGGGAAATCGGCAATCCCCCTATGCCCACTCGACCGTAGCTTCGCGCAAATCACGAACTGCTGCTTGAGGGTCGGACGCGGCGAAAATGGCCGAGCCAGCGACGATAATCTCAGCCCCAGCGGCTACTATTTCTGCGATATTCGTGCGGTCGATACCGCCATCTATCTCGATACGAACCTTCAAACCACGCTCATCGATCATTCGCCGCAACCTCCGCACCTTGTCCAGTGAAGTAGAAATAAACCGCTGACCGCCGAAGCCGGGATTTACTGACATCACCAGTATAAAATCCGCGAACTCCAGGGCTTCTTCCACTGCTACAATCGGAGTCATCGGGTTAATCGCCACCCCTGGATCGCCGCCGGCCGCTTTGATAGACGCCAATGTCCTATGTAAGTGCGCATCCGCTTCGACATGGACCGAAACCATCTTTGCGCCCGCAGCCACAAACTGTTCGGCGTAACGACCCGGTTCGGAGATCATCAAGTGAGCATCAATCGGCAGCTTCGTCGAACGCGCAATCGACTTGACCACAGGCAAACCTATTGTGATATTCGGAACAAAATGACCATCCATCACATCAATATGGAGGATAGCAGCCCCGCCGCGTTCAACAGCTTCTATCTCCTGGCCCAGGCGCGAGAAGTCGGATGACAGGATCGAAGGCGCGATGTCTATGGTTCTGGTATTCACCATCCGATTGTAGCTACGGTGCTTCGCCCGAACTTCAACAGCTAGCGCTTCTCCCTATTATCGTTCTGACCAGTGGGGGTGGGCTTGGGCGCGGGAGGCCGTCTATCGGTCTGATTTACAGGCCGGGGGCTCACGTTGCTATTGGCTCCGGCTCGATCGGAATTGGCGTTCGCGGTGTTAGTAACTTTACGAGCCCTACTCGCATTCATGTTCAAGTTTTCGTTAGCGTTCTTGTTGAGGTTCCTATTACGTCTCGGTCTATTCTCGTTGTCATTTCTCGACGGTTCAGACGTGTTCACGTTCCGGTTCTCAAGAGCCTTTTCCTGGTTCGCCTTTTTGTCGTTAACGACGGCTTCCGAAGCTTCTCCTTCCTTGGCGGCGCGGCTTATATCCATCGCCACGGTCTGACCCGTCTTGACCACCTCTCCAGCACGCGGCAATTGAAAGAGCACCGTGTCGACTTTAACTTGATTGCTGGGCCTTGTGGCCCGCACGCGGAAATTCAAGTCGGCAGTCCCCAAAATCCGCTCGGCTTCGAATCGATCCTTACCCACAACTTCAGGAACCGTAGTTTCAGGGCTGCGCAACGACAAATAAACCGTGGTGGCCAAGCCGAACAAGAATACGATTGCTATCGATATTACGAGGCCCATTCGCCTTAGCGCTGAAAGTGCTTGATTTGCGCCACTCACTAAGCTTGACCCTCGCTCCGCTCCAACTTGATAATCCATAAACCAAGCTGCGCAGTTTAACACCCACTATTATCTGCCGCAAGAAGCCCATTTCCGGTAACTATCCATGTTTACGGTTAAACCGCGCAATCAAAACTCTTCTCACTAACCACGCGCCAAGCCTTATCCATAGTTGTTTTGCCGGGTCGAAAACGCCTCGAAAGTCCTTGGCTGAGATGCTCCGGGTGTATTTCGGGGTTGTGCCGTGGCCACCAGTTTCATGTGTGAAGTTGAGGAATCCCCAACCCCTCCGGGCACGAATGTCCGAATGATCGAGATTCCCTGACAGGCTGAGGAAAAACTAAGAAAGATCCACGAAATCACACGAACCGGCACGAAAAGACCTCCTAATTCGAGTCATTTCGTGTGCTTTCGTGAATCGTCTTATTCTTCCTAAGAATGGCCCATCCCTTTTTCGGCAGCCCGGCTAACTAAGTACACGGTCTCATAAGTATACTGACGTATCGCAGCCCTTTTGGAGTGCGGTGGCAAGCGCGAGCGCGACACCGCTTTGGATGTCCGAGCGAGAAGCGAATCCAAAGCGCCGTCGCCGCTTCGCTCTGCCGGCGCACTCCAAATACGTCACCGTAATTGCGGAGTGCGGTACTAAGCGAGTGTGTCGCCAACCTTGAGAGGTGCGCCATTCACAAAATCGCGCGCGCTCATGCGCCGCTTTCCCTCCGGTTGTACCTCAATGAGTCGAAGCATTGTCTCCCCACCGCAGTTTACAATCAGGTCATCGCCCTGAGCGGCCACCACTCTACCCGGAGCAGCGTTCGACAATTCTGTGCTCGCGCTTTCTGCCCGCCAAACGATCAGGCGGTGTGTTCGGTGATGCGTGTAAGCATTTGGCCACGGCTGGAGGCCTCGGACCGCGCGTTCAACTGCAAAAGCGCTTTTAGACCAATCAATCAACCCGTTTTCTTTGCGCAGCATTGGAGCAAAAGTAGCATCCCGGTCGTGCTGAGGCCGAGGCGTGATTTCATCAAGCTGAGCCAGGGTTTCCCTCAACAGGTCGGCTCCCATCTCCGCAAGTCGACCCATGAGTTCAGGCGCCGTTTCCGTTTCGCCGATTTGCGTTTCTCGCTGAAGTAAGATGGGACCCGAGTCCAACACTTCTTCAATGAACATGGTGGTGACGCCTGTCTTTTCTTCTCCTTTAATGATGGCCCAGTTAACGGGCGCGGCGCCTCGAAAGAGTGGCAGCAGGGAGAAATGCACGTTGACGCAACCCCTCCTCGTCGCGTTTAAAAACCCGGCGGGTAGAATGCGGCCGTAGGCTACCACGATTGCCAGATCAGCATTGTGTGACGCAAAGAGACTTTTCGCTGCTTCAGTTCTTATCTTTTCAGGTTGGTAGATTTTCAGACCGAACAACTGCGCAAACACTTTGACAGGAGGAGCAGAGAGTTTATTACCCCTTCCCGCAGGTTTGTCGGGCTGCGTCCAAACGGCCACGATCTCATTTTTGTCTTCCATTAGACGCCGTAACGCCGGCACGGCTGCTTCGGGTGTGCCCATGAAAACTATTCGCATAGTGCGCGCGGCTCGGCCGCTGTCCGTGCGGTAAGG
>JALZJF010000022.1 GCA_030859905.1 Acidobacteriota bacterium | reverse complement strand
GCTAGTGCACTTTTCGTAAGCAAGAGTTTCGTTGACGCATAAACGCCGTTGAGTAATTGGGTCTGTGCCATTCTATCACGGAGATACGCGCAAATTGATCGACATGGAGTCCGGACGTCGGCAACGTGGGTTTCGAAAAACTGAGGTATACTGTCGGCTCTGAACTCTCTAAACCAGTCACTCGAAACGATATTTCAAGGACAGCCGGGGTCACCTTAAGGATGAGTAGCGTCGTCAGCGTTGCCCGTTTGCCAGTGGACCTATCCATATCATCTGCTGTCTAACTCACTTCTTGACTTGCCTTGCACGCCTTTGATCGACTAGTTTTCACTTTCGCTATCGAGTTCGAGCCGTTCCCGTTGCCATACACTGCAGCCAATGCCATTTAGCTCGCTGAACCTTCTTTCGGTTGCCTTAGCATTCGTACTGGCTGTTGCGCTGACGCCGATAGTCCGTGCCGCGGCCCGGCGACTCGGCATGGTGGCCAAGCCAAAGACCGATCGCTGGCACAAACAGCCGACCGCCATGCTGGGTGGGGTGGCCATCTGGGCGGCGGTAGTCCTCAGCTATGTGGCGTTTATTCCCAAGACGCCGATCGGCTGGAGAATTATTATCGCCAGCACTTTTCTGTTTTTTGTTGGCCTCGTCGACGATCTGATCCACACCAAACCTTACCAGAAGTTGATCGGCCAAATTATGGGGTCGGCGTTCATTATCTATTACGGCCTGAGTCTGCCCTGGACCAGCTCATTGCCACTCAACATGGCCTTAACCATCTTCTGGTTGATTGGCATCACGAATGCTCTGAACCTGCTCGACAACATGGATGGGCTCGCTGCCGGCATTTCGGTAATCGCGTCGTGCTTTCTGGGGTTGAGCTTTTTGCACACCGGCCAGCAGACCGAAGCTTTGATGGTTATGACATTCGCGGGAGCGCTGCTCGGCTTCTTGATCTACAACTCTAATCAAGCGTCGATCTTCATGGGTGATTGCGGGTCGCTGTTCGTTGGGTTTTTTCTGGCTAGCACGGCTTTAGTAAACGTTTCCGGCGGCCGTTCAAGAAGCTTTCTGCCTGTGCTTGCAGTACCCATCCTGGTGTTGTTTATTCCGATCTTCGACACCACATTCGTCACCGTGTTGCGAAAGATCTCCGGCCGGGCGGCGTCGCAGGGAGGTCGCGATCATACTTCACACCGGCTGGTAGCTCTGGGCATGTCGGAACGCCACGCCGTTTGGATGCTCTATGGCTTGGCGGCCCTCTCCGGGATTCTCGCGCTATCGGTCCAACGCATGAAGTTGGACGTAAGTCTGGCCGCGATAGCCGGCTTCACAATCCTGCTGACCTTGCTGGGTGTTTATCTCGCCGGAGTCAAAGTTTATGACCAAATCGAGGAGATGTCGCTCAGAGATAAATCACCCTTTTCCTTTCTCATCGACTTCTCCTACAAGCGGCGAATCTTTGAGGTCTTGTTGGATGTGGTGTTAATTATCCTCTGCTACTGGAGTGCCTATGCCATACAGTTTGGCGCGCTTTCCGAAAGCGCTGCCTGGAGACTTTTTCTCAGGACCTTGCCGGTTCTTGTATTCGTGAAGATGGCAACCTTTCTGGTGATGGGCGTCTATCGCGGTCTTTGGCGTTACACCAGCATCGACGATCTAATCGTCTTTGTGAAGGCAGTGGTGCTTAGCTCCGTCGCGAGTGTTCTGGTGGTTCTTTTTGCGTTTCGTTTTGAAGGTTTTTCGCGCGCGGTTTTCCTGCTTGATGGACTCTTGATGTTCATGTTTCTGGCCGGGAGTCGACTGGCCTTTAGACTCTTTCGACAACTGCTGCCGTCGCCAAATGGCCGGGACGGCACGCGCGTTCTAATTTACGGAGCGGGCGATGGCGGGGAGTTATTACTGCGGGAAATCTTAAACAATCGTGACTTGAAGTATTCGCCGGTCGGATTTCTTGATGACGACCCGGGCAAGAGCGGCAAAGTAATTCATGGATTGAAAGTACTCGCGGGCAATGGCGATCTGACAGCAGTTTGTAAACAGTATGAAGTTGATGAGTTGCTGATCTCAAGTTCAAGAATGTCGGAAGAGCGGGTGCAGGAGATAGTGCTTCGCTGCAACGAAGAAGAGATTACCGTGAGGCGTATGCGCATCACGATTGAGGAACTAAGACCAAATTAGTATTTATGCCTGAACAAGTAGCTCATCTCGACGCCACCAAACCGCTCGTCCGCGCCGTTATGATCTTGACCCTGCTGTTGGCCTTGCCGGCATCGTGGTTTGTGGTTCGCTGGTATCTGGGCAATACAATCGCCGAATACAGCGCCGATGAAGACGGACTCGAAACGGTAAGACGAGCCGTATCCTGGGCGCCCAGTGATCCGCTTACTCACTGGCGACTCGGGGCAATCGCCCAGAGACAGTTGCTGCCGGATCAGCTTAACCAGGTGGTCGATGAGTATGAAAAGGCAGCCAGCCTTTCGCCGAACGACTACAGATTCTGGATGGCCCTTGGTACCGCTCTCGAGCAATGGGGCGAAGTCGAGCGTGGCGAAAAGGCGCTACGGCGAGCGACCGAGCTTGCACCTTCCTATGCTTACCCTCGTTGGTATCTCGGAAACCTGCTCTTACGCAGCGGTCGTTATGATCAAGCCTTTACCGAACTCCGCCGCGCGGCCGACGCCGATCCTGACCTGAGATCTCAGCTGCTTAATCTTGCATGGGCGATTTACAACAAGAACCTGGATTCATTCGTTGCGGCGGTAGGAAGCTCGGCGAGTGCACGGGCCGGGTTGGCGGCGTATCTCGCGGGAAGGCAAAGGTTTGAGGATGGGATTCTCTTATGGCAACGTCTGAATGACGCCGAAAAACGAGCAAATCGAGCCAATGGTGAAGCTATAGTCGGGTCCCTGGTGACGGCCAGGCGTTTCCATCAGGCGGCTGAGGTAGAAAATGATCTGGTTCCTGCCCCGGCTTACCGCACCGGAGAAGGTAAGTTTGTGGATGGTGGCTTCGAGGACGACCTGATCCCTCAAACAGGAGCAGTGTTTGGGTGGCAGGTAAAATCCTTGCAGCAGGCAAAGGTGGGCATTGATCCGAACCGGGGTTACAACAGCAGCCGAAGCTTGCGTATCGTTTTCCAAGTGCCCTCTCGTCTGGAATCGATCAGCGTTTCGCAACTTGTGCCGGTCAGGCCCGACACTGATTACGATTTCGAGTGCTACGTCAGATCTCACGATCTTCTGAGTGCGTCCACTCCCCGTATTGAGCTTGCCGATGCTACTGAAGGACACGCGGTAACAGGCTCCGACCAAGCCCCAACCGGAAGCACGGATTGGCAGCGAATCGCTTTTAGCTTCAAGACTGGTGCTAAGACTGAGGCTGTGACCGTGAAGATCATACGGACTTCCTGCGGTGAGGATCCGGTTTGCCCGATTTTTGGCACAGTGTGGTATGACAACTTCACTCTCAAGCGCAGAAGTTAGCTCCCTGCGAGATGCGAACATCCAGACTTCCGGTCCCAGAGCGGAAGCCTCTATTCCCAAGCCTGTGGAGCCAGCGGTTTATCGCGTCCCGCACACGCTGGCGAGCAGGTTTATTTTCTTGAACCTTTGCGTCGCCATTGTTCTTTCAGCCCTGGCTTTCGGAACCGTACACTACTGGGCCCTGGTTCTCTTCAGCCTTGGCGCCTTGGCCACTGTGGTCCTTTGGGTTATCGACGCCTGGAGGCTGGGAAAGCTGCGCATCAGTCGGAATCCTCTACAGATACCACTGCTGGGAATGTTGGCACTGGGTCTAATCCAGCTCCTGCCCTTACGCGACACGGCTGACACCGGGGCTCTTACACTACCCGCGTCCAGAGCTCTTTCTTTCGATCCTTACTCAACCAGAATGGTGCTGGTACAGGTAGCCACGCTGCTAATCTATTTCGCCGCGACTTTGGTGTTCACAGATACGCCTCATCGATTAAGACTGCTGGTTAGAACGATTATTATTTTCGGTTTCTTCCTGGCTATCTTTGGATTGACGCAGTCCTTAGTAAGCCCAACCAGAGTCTACTGGGTTCGTGAACTCGCCCAGAGCACCGCCTTTGGTCCTTTTATCAACCGGCACCACTTTGCGGGTTACATGGAGCTGACGCTCGGGCTAACCCTCGGGTTGCTTTTGGCCGGATCTTTGGAGAAAGAGAAAAGGTTTATCTATCTCTTCGCGGCCCTCCTGATGGGTGTGGCGCTGATCATGACCAACTCCCGGGGTGGCATTATTAGTGTAGTAGCAGAAATACTGTTCCTGGTGGCGCTTACCATGTTTCGGAAGCGCAAGAGACGAGAAGCACAGGACAAGGTGCAGCGCATCAGAAACGCGGCCCTGAGGAGCGCGCTCGCCCTGGCCTTAATTGTCGGACTCTTTGCCGGAGTTGTGTTGCTCGGTGGCGAGTCAGTGTTGAGCCGGTTTGTGGGCACAGTGAATTCGGACGACCCCACTACCGGACGCGCTCACTTTTGGAGTGTGACCACGGACATTATCAAGGCTCATCCATTTCTCGGCACGGGTTTAGGGGCTTTTGCAGTTGTCTATACTCGCTACGATTCGCGTAACGGCCTCTATCGATTGGAACAAGTCCACAACGATTACCTGCAGGTTTTATCAGACGGCGGAATCGTAGGGGCTGTGCTGGGACTCTTATTTATCGTGATGTTGTTCCGGATGGCGTTTGCCAGCCGGGAATCTCGCGATGACTTCAGGAGCGGAGTGGCCATCGGCGCTCTGGCCGGATGTTTTGCCGTGCTGGTCCATAGCTTTTTTGATTTCACGCTACATACAACTTCTAATGCCCTTCTGTTTCTGGTGCTGGCCGCGCTTGCCACTATGAATGGTCGCGTAGAACAATCAACTGCTCCGCGCAGACGACGTCGAAGTCGGCGGCGCCATCAGCATCCCAGTGCCGAGCCCACAATGATCAGACCGTAAGCCCTTCAGCTTGTTTAGTACACGGTTTCGTAAATATGCTGACGTATCCGCGGCCTTTTTGGAGTGCGGTGGCAAGCGTAGCGCGACACCGCTTTGGATTCGCGATTCGTTTCAAGTGGTAAGCAAGACCAGCATCCAAAGCGCCGTCGTCGCTTCGCTTTGCCGGCGCACTCCAAATACGTCACCGCAATTGCGAAGTGCAGTACTTAGTGGTCAGTGAACAGAAGCTCAGTGTAGTATGATTTCAAGCAAAGTTAGCCGCGGATACACGCGGATGGGCGCGGATATGAACAGCCACAAGCAAACGATTGGAGTAAAGCCTTTTTCTGATCCGTGTTCATCCGCGTGTATCCGCGGCTAAATGATTTCTCGTCGAGCCTAACACTTACGCCCTTGATTGAGAGAGACTTGGAGGAGTACCAACACGTGGCTTCCTCGGCTTCTGCCAAAATTGAAGTGGATGGAGTCGAGTCTTCGCCCGGCCATTCCTCGGTTCCCAGTCTCTGCATTGCTGCGACTTTGAAGTATGCAAAATCGGATGCGCTGAACCATAAAATTGGTGGGGACTGGATTAATTTCAGCGGGGAAACCTTTGTGGAGCGCGTTCGGCATGTTGCGCTCGGGCTGGAGGCCCTGGGAATCAAACGAGGAGATCGGGTGGCGTTGCTCTCCGAGAACCGTCCGGAATGGTCGATAACGGACCTGGCCATTTTGAGTCTGGGCGCAATCAACGTCCCCATTTACACCACCCAGGCTATCGATCAAATCCGCTACATCCTGACCGACTCCGGCGCTCGCGCCATCTTCATCTCGAACCGCCGCCTTTACAATCACGCGCGCCCGGCGCTCGAACGTTTAGGCTTCCTCGAAAACTTGATCTTCTTCGACGCTGAAGGTTCTGATGATGTCGAGCGGGCAATGAGTCTTGATGTCCTGGAAGCAGAAGGCCGCGAGCAGGCGCTTCGCACGCCCGGGGCCTTCGCTGAATACCTGAATGCGGTGCAGCCGCAGGATCTGGCGACGATAATCTACACCTCCGGCACAACGGGTGAGCCGAAGGGCGTGATGTTGACCCATAACAACTTCATTTCGAACGTGCTCGCGATTACGGATGGACTACCTATCTCCTCGACCGATGTTGCTTTGTCAGTCCTTCCCTTGTCACACATCTTCGAGCGCACAGGCTTCTACGTCTTCTGTTACAACGGAATGTCGGTCTACTACGCGGCATCGTTCGATCAGGTTGGCGAGAATCTGCGCGAGGTTCGTCCCACGGTCATGACGGCCGTGCCACGTCTTTTTGAAAAGGTCTACCACCGCATTGTGAAGAAAGGAATGGCCGAGAAGGGCTGGAAACGCAGAGTGTTTCTGCGCGCTCTGGCGGTAGGACAACGCTATGCCGAGTTGAAAGACAAACACCAGCGAGTGCCCCAGACCCTGGCCCTGCAGCAGAAGATTGCCGGTCGGTTAGTGTTCTCAAAATGGCGGGATGGTGTCGGAGGCCGCTTGCGATATTTTGTCTCCGGCGGTGCGCCCCTCTCTCCCGCGCTTTCCTATTCGTTTCTCGCTGCGGGGATTCCGGTTCTGCAGGGTTACGGAGCCACGGAAACCTGCATCGTGTCCGCAAACCGGCCCGACAGTAATCATGTTGGCTCCGTCGGCTTGCCCTTTGCCGGAATCGAACTGGCCATTGCCGAGGATGGCGAAATTCTGGTTCGTGGCCCCAATGTAATGCAGGGTTACTATGGTCAACCCGAAGCAACAGCAGCGGTCATGAAGGATGGATGGTTTGCCACTGGGGACGTGGGGCATTTAGATGAACTCGGACGCCTCTATATCACCGATCGCAAGAAGGATTTATTTAAGCTCTCCAACGGTAAGTATGTTGCGCCTCAGCTAATCGAAAGTTTGCTCAAGCAGAGTGAGTTTGTTAGTCAGGTGGTGGTGGTGGGCACGGGTCGTAAGCAACCTGCTGCTCTGATCGTACCTGAATGGGAAGCCGTGAGGCATGAACTCTCCGCGCAGGGAGAGGACTTTCCTCAGAGTCGCAATGAACTCTGCCAATTCCCGCCGGCAATTAAAATCGTCCAGCGTGATGTTGCCGCGCTAACGAGGGAGCTTGCTGACTATGAGCGCATTCGGCGGATTGCGCTACTGCCAGATGAGTTCACTATCGATAACGGAGAGTTGACTCCCACCTTAAAAGTGAAGCGGCGAATCGTTGACGAAAAGTTCGGTAAGTTGATCGAAGAGCTTTATTCGTAAGCATTGTGAACATCTTCTTTGCCGCGAGCATTGGACCCACCACTGAAATCCTCTTGGCGCTGTTCTTGATGCTCCTGGCCGCCAAGCTGGCGGCTGAAGTCTTCGAGCGCTTGCATCAACCGGCCGTCGTGGGTGAAATCCTTGCCGGAGTGATCATAGGTCCTAGCGTGCTGGGCCTGGTCGCGCCGTCTGAGTTCATAACGATGCTCGCCGAAATAGGAGTCATCTTCCTGCTCTTCAGTGTGGGCCTTGAGACAAAGCCATCGAGTATTTTTCAGGTCGGTAAGACCGCCGTGCTCGTAGCCGTGTTGGGAGTTGTCTTGCCTTTCTTCGGTGGTTGGCTGTTGATGCGATTGTGGGGCGCCACAACCATCAGTTCGCTGTTTGTTGGCACCGCCCTGGTAGCCACTTCAGTGGGCATCACTGCCAGAGTGCTCGCCAGCTTGCAGCTCCTCAACACGCCCGTGGCTCGCATCATCCTCGGTGCTGCAGTCATTGACGACATCCTCGGGCTACTGGTGCTCTCGGTCGTTTCCAGCAGTTCGGCTGGTACCATCAATTATTGGGAAATAGGCACCACATCTGTATTGGCAATTGGATTCACTGCGTTCGTAGCGCTTATCGGAGCTCGTGCAGTAACCCGAGTGGCGCCGCGCATCCACAACTTACAGATTAGCGAGTCGCTCTTCGTTGCCGGACTGGTTCTGTGTCTGGGTCTGGCCGTAGCAGTATCCTTCATCGGAGTCGCCGCGATCATCGGCGCATTCCTGGCCGGCATGGCTCTGGCCGAGGCCACCGAAGGTGATGAGCGCCTGCACGTCCAAACGAACGGCGTGATGGAATTCCTTGTCCCTTTCTTCCTGGTCAATATCGGCATGCAGCTTCAGTTGGCGGTGTTCCGCGACTGGTCGCTCGTTTGGCTGGCGCTCGCCGTGACTCTGGTTGCGCTCGCGACGAAGTTGATTGGCTGCGGCGCCGGCGCTTGGTCTCTCGGCTTGAAGCGAGCCACGCAGGTTGGCGTTGGAATGATGCCGCGTGGTGAGGTTGGGATCGTGGTCGCTCAGATCGGACTCAGCCTGGCAGTAATCGATGCGCAGCTTTATGCAGTGGTGCTCTTTATGGCCGTGGCAACAACCTTGGTCGCGCCGCCCTTGCTCACCGTGCTTTTCAAAACAGAAAAGACGATCCACGAAAGGACACGAAATAACTCGAACTAGGGTTTTTTCGTGCCGCTTCGTGTGATTTCGTGGATCGTTCCTAGTTTTTTCAGCAGCCTGCTAAAGAACGGACACTAGTCTGACTTACTCTTTTCACATTTGCTGGAGATCAACATGCGAAGTAAACAGAAGTTCGGCTTGGTTTTGACTTTAGCCTCTGTCTTCTGCCTGCTCACGGCAATCGATGGTTTGGGCCAAACAGTTGCTACGGTCAAAACTCCACCGGCTGTTGAGGGCGTAGGCGCGATGGAAACAGTTGTTTCCCCAGTTTTGCCCAAAGGCCGCCCCGAGCGACACGCAGCGCATCGGCGCGCTCGCAGAAACGCAGCAGTCCGACATACGTGCACACCGGTTGGCTTTCGCGTATGCCGTCGATCCGCGGTAACCTTTTCCATAACCGGTATCGTTACACAACGGGCAAACGGGTTGCTGGGTCCTTTTCTACTGACTCCTGACTCCTTTCTTTCGTAACCGAGAATTCATTTGACGGTAACAGCCAGTTAGGATTCTACGCGCACAATCTCTCCCAGGTACTCGTACTGGTTGTTCGCGTAAGCGACACGTTGACATTTCGTGGATCAAATCTCCTGGTGCTGAGCGCCCATTCTGGGGGAGTGAGCGCGGCAGTTGAAACGAAGAGGAGATCGCCAGTGTCGGGTATTCCCGCCATCGACACCTGACAGGCCCGGGGGATTCCAGCAACTCGGGTTTGTTGCGGCCTCAAAATGCTCCTTTACTTCAGCCCCGGCGGTTTGCCGACCTGCCGGGGCTTTTTTCTTAAAACCTGCCGGGTGTATTGCGGCGGAGGATAGTTTGACGATAAGAAGAGCTTGAGGCATCAAACGGCGGGGGTTTGCCGTGCGTCTTCTCTGGCTTCCTGACCATCCGGCCTGAGAAATGGCGTGTCAACCCGCGCCGCCTCTTGTTCCCCTGGCGGAGCCCGCCGCGGCAATAATAAAACAAACGGCCGCGATAACGAGGACTGCCGGAATTAAGACCCTGCCACTGCGGTAAGCGATGACAGCTATCACGATGTTGACTATGGCAGCCAGGCTAGCCAATAACCACTTCGGCATCAGCACACTCCTAACGTTTAAGTCATCTGTTCGTGAAAGGTCTAAGATGCAAGCGCCTGCTGCACCGCTGAGAGTATTCTTTGATCCGACGGAAATCTCACCCAACCCTTCTTTGCCACCCTTCGATCTCCCACCCAGACGGTGAACTCTCCGCGGTCACCCTCGATCAATTCCGGCTCTACCCCCAACTCACGCTTGATTAACCCCGCCACCCGGGCGGCTCTCGGTCGGTACGACGCTCATATCTTGCAGAATCGGATGCGTACTCGCTCCATGAAATCCTCCAGACTTTGAACCTTAAGGTGAGGATTCTATCTGGGGCCCGGAATATTTGCACTACCTGCCATCCCTTCCCTAAGAAAAGAGTGGAATTGACAATTCAAGCCCAGCAAATTTGCAGGTTGGGAAGGGGGCAAAGCGGAGCGCGCCCCCGCTCAAGCTGCATAGCCACTCAATTCTGTTATCCACACCACGGTGGTAACTCATGTCTCTCCTTCCTCTTCCAATAGGAGCACCAACCCTACACTTCATTGCTTTCGACAACTTCTCCAATGATCCACTGTCAGCGTTTGCACGATAAAGTTGACTGGCTATGCGGATTGAGCGGGGGCGCGCTCCGCTTTGCCCCCCTTCCCAACCTGCAAATTACCGTAGATCCTTCTTGGGTTTTCACGCAGTCGCTTAACTTGACGGCCAGCGCTGGTTATCCGCACTATGACGCTGCTACAAAAACTCGCATTCATCTCTTTTGAAAGGATTATGATGTATTTTCGAAAAGTCTTTTCGCTGACTGTCGCCGGCCTGCTCACTCTGTCCACAATCAGCGCTGCAGCCCAGCAACCCGGAACCCCGAACCAGTCGACCGCGCCGCGCGACGAGAAGCTCTGGAAGAAGGCACTCGACGTTCACCGCAAGGCAATCGTCGTCGATACCCATAACGACATCCTCTCGATGATGATTGACGACAACTACGACCTGGGTGTCTCGTCTGTCGGCAAATACCATACTGACATCGCCCGAATGAAACAGGGAGGTCTGACGGCGGAGTTCTTCTCCGTTTACATAGATCGCAGCTTTGCCCGCGACGGCGGTTCGGCGCGGCGCGCGCTCGATATGATCGACTACGTCTATCGAGCCGTAGAGCGTTATCCAAACGATCTGATGATGGCCTACTCCACCGCCGACATCCGCCGCGCGAAGAAGCAGAATAGGATTGCTGCCCTGATGGGTATCGAAGGCGGTCACGGAATTGAAGATTCCTTGATGGCCCTGCGCGACTTCTACCGGCTCGGCATTCGCTACATGACGCTGACGCACAACAATACCAACAACTGGGCCGATGCCTGCTGCGATGAGTCGAGGCACAACGGGTTATCGGATTTTGGCAAGGAAGTTGTGCGCGAGATGAATCGCATCGGCATGCTGATCGATATTTCGCATATCTCGGATAAAACTATGAGTGATGTGCTGGATATTTCGACTGCGCCGGTGATCGCTTCCCATTCGTCAGCCCGCGCGTTGGGTGATCGGCCGCGCAACATCCCGGACGATCTGCTTCGCCGCATTACTAAAAACGGCGGGGTCGTGATGGTGAATTTCTATCCGGGCTTTATCGACAAGAACGTGATCGCGGCCTCAAAAGAGCGGGACGCCCGCCTCAAACCACAGATGGATGAGCTCAGGGCAACCTACAAAGATGACGCTAAACGACTCGCCGAAGAAATAAGCAAGCTGCAGGCAGCCAACCCGCTGCCGGCAACGCCGCTTTCAGTGTTGATAGATCACTTTGATCACATTGCTAAAGTTGCCGGAGTCGATCACGTGGGCATTGGTTCGGACTTCGATGGCGTGCCTAGTCTGCCTGTGGGTATGGAAGATATTTCGAAACTACCTAACATCACTTACGAGTTGTTGAAACGTGGGTACAGTGAAAAAGACGTCAGAAAGGTTTTGGGAGACAATTTCATGCGAGCGTTTGCACAGGCGGAAGGTGTGGCGCAAACGTCGAGTAAGAGACTGAGCGGGGACGGCAGCGTTAGGCGCATAAGCCAGCAGAAGAAATAAAAAGCGCGGTGAACATGTTGAGATGTTCATCGCGCTCGAAATTCAAAAGCTAAGTCAATTAGAAATCGTCGTCGTCCGTCTTGGCGCCTTGTCCACCCTGCTTGGAACCTTCTCGCTGGCCACCACCTTGCGGGTTTTGACCACTCTGACCCTGGCTTGATTGCCGTTGCCCGCCGCCCTGTCCCGATGATTCAGTGTCCTGTTGGCGACCCTGACCCTGCTGGCCCTGACCCTGCTGGCCCTGACCCTGCTGACCTTGGCCCTGTCCCTGTTGGCCGGCAGTCGCGCCCTGGGCCTTCTGGCTACCTTGACCCTGCTGTTGATTCATATCTCTTGATTTCTCGTCTGCCATAATTTCCTCCCATGTTCCCTAGTGTTAAGAAGCTTGCGGCTTTCGATATGTTCCTATGAAACATTCGCAAAGCCGGGTTAACCCTTGCTGCGCTTATCAACCTCCATGCCAATGCTTGAATCGGCTGCAGCGACGAAAAGCTAAATAAATACGCGCTCAAAAACGTACACCCCGAATGAGATCGTACTAGAGTGAGGCACCCAGCTTTCACCAATTACCTGCGTGCTATAATTCCCCAACATTCATGAGCTTAGCCGGAATTTACATTCACATTCCCTTCTGCCGTTCGCGCTGTTCCTACTGCGATTTTGCAACCGGAATTTATGAGCGCACGCTGTCTGAGCGTTATGTCCAGGCGCTGGTTAGAGAAATTTTGAGCTGGCAGGAAATCGAGTCTCCCGCCGCAATCGACACTATCTATTTTGGGGGTGGCACGCCCTCGTTGCTTTCAGCTGATCAGATCGAAGTGATACTCGCCTCGATACACACTCGTTTCGCAATCAAGGCTGAGGCGGACGTGGAAGTCACCATGGAGATGAATCCCGGGACGGTGACACCCGCGCTGCTGCATGAGTTTCAACGGCTCGGAATTAATCGCGCGAGTTTTGGTGCGCAGACCTTTGATGATCGTGAACTCGCACGCCTGGGCCGCTCGCATACTGCCCAGGACACACGGCAAACCTTTAACTACTTGCGCGATGACGGCTTCGATAATGTCAGCTTCGATCTGATCGCCGGATTGCCAGGCCAGACTCTGGAGGGCTGGGATCGAAACCTCGATGAAGCGTTGGGATTAAGACCTGAACACCTATCGTTCTATTTGCTCGAGGTGCACGAAGGCACACCTCTGGCGGAGCACATCAGGCGAGGCCTACAACCCCGTCCTGACGATGATCTGGCTGCACAAATGTATGAACTGATGCTCGACCGCGCGGGCTCGACAGGATACGAACAGTATGAGATTTCCAATCTTTGCTTACCCGGGTTTGAGTCGCAACACAACACAAAGTATTGGACCGGCGCGCCTTATTACGGCTTTGGCTGCTCGGCCCATTCATATGACGGTAGCTTCCGACGCTGGTCCAATGAGCGCGATGTCGCTCGGTACGTCGCCCTGATTCAGAGTAACGCTTCCTCAGTCGTAGAGCGGATTGAACTGAGTAGGCATCAAATACAGGCCGAAGCCCTCTTCCTTGGGCTGCGCTTGATGCAGGGAGTAGATCTGAAACGGCACGACTTACAATTCGGCGTTGACGTCCGAAACTCACACGAGTCAGAACTTGCCCGTTTTCGCGAAGCTGGATTGATTGAGTATGACGGCGACCTGATCAGGTTGACTCGTTCGGGTACGCTGCTCTCAAATGAAGTCTTCTCGGCCTTTGTTTAGAACGTAATTCATGCCTCGTTCTTTAATCATCGCTATTGACGGCCCGTCGGGTGCGGGCAAGTCGACGCTTGGCCGCCTACTGGCGCGCGAGTTGAATCTGCTCTACATCGACACGGGCTCGATGTATCGCGCAGTGGCGCTGGCGGCGATGGAGTCAAGCGTTAGTTCCAACGACGATGTCGCAGTAGGTTCACTGGCCGCCCGAGTGAGTATCGAGTTACGAGGGGACCCCGATGCGATGGAAGTCACGCTTGAGGGCCGCGAAGTAACCGAGGCGATCCGCAGCGAAGAAGTCACGCGCTTGTCGTCAATCATCTCCGCGATACCGGAAGTGCGCCGGGCGATGGTCGAGCGCCAACGAGAAATGGGTAAGCGGGGTGCGGTGCTGAATGGACGGGACATTGGCACGGTGGTCTTTCCTAATGCGGACGTAAAGTTCTTCCTGACCGCGGTCCCTGAAGAGCGCGCGAAGCGTCGTTTCATCGAGGAAAGCATTCAGAAACCCGATGTTGACTTCGAAACGACCTTCGTCGACATAACCGAAAGAGACCGCCGAGACTCTACCCGCTCAGATTCGCCGCTGAGGATTGCTGAAAACGCAGCGGTCATCGACTCGACGGGCCTCTCGATCGATGAGGTGCTGGCAAAGATGATCGCGGTCGTGCGGGCGACGTGGGGAGCGGAGACTAGATCTTGCTGAGAAGTTGCTGGAAGAGATAAAGACTTCAGGGAAAACGAAGCTGCTGGGAAAAACAACAGAATCAATATGAAGGCGGCACACGAGATTGCCGAATCTTATGAGCTTGAGGAAGTCCTGGTTTAAGCGCGAAGCTGTCTGGATGATGGTCTTCAGCTTAGCGCCGCTCTTTGTTGCTGTGTTGTGCTTCATCGTCGTGATGCTCGTGCGTTATCTCGCTGCTTAGCGGGGCAAACCGCCAATCGGCAATCGGCGATTGCCAATCGGAAATGTTCAGATGTTCACCGGCATCATTGAAGAGCTTGGACGCGTGCGCTCGATCGACAGGCGGGGCGAGGACGCGCGCATCGTAATCAGGGCGCACACAGTCACCGAGGACGCGCACGATGGCGATTCGATTGCCGTCAATGGAGTCTGCCTCACTGCGCTTAGTGTTAATAAAGATTCCTTCGCGGCTGATGTCTCGCGCGAGACCATGCAGCGTTCAACATTGGGAAGAGTACTCCTGGGAGCGCCCGTAAATCTTGAGCGCGCAGTGACGCCGGCAACACGCCTGGGGGGCCACATTGTTCAGGGTCACGTTGATGCGCGCGGGACATTCCTGGGGGCCACGGACCACGGGGGCTCCTGGACTGTGCGTATCGCTTATCCGCGGGAGATTGGCCAGTACCTGGTTTTCAAAGGCTCGGTTGCGGTCGAGGGCATCAGCCTCACAATCGCCGGGCTAACTGACGATTATTTCGAGATCGCGCTGATTCCCAAGACCTGGGAAGTCACAAACTTCTCTCATCTGCGGCCCAAGGACGAAGTGAACCTTGAGGCCGACATCATCGCCAAGTATGTCGAGCGAATCCTTGCCTACATGCCGCGCCCAAAATAGACCGACGCAAAAGCGTTACTGTGTTACGGAAGATTTCGCCAACGAACAGTTGGATCGGACAACTAATAGCCAGGTAGTGGTTGATTAGGAGTCCGGAAGTTGAGAGTTCAACCATTAGGTTGCGGCCTAGCGGTACCGACAAGCTGAAGCTTGATGTTATGAACTCTGAACTTCCGGCCTCCACGAACCGGGACCAACCCAGACGCCGTAATTGGCCGTACGACTGGCAAACGATTATAATGACCGTCTTTCAAAGCACTACAGAAGGCCGTGATCACTGGTTAAGATGAGTGATACCGTCTGGTTTACTCAGTCATTATAATTTACTGCCTTGAGAGGACCTACCATTGGCTAACGAACAGTTTGACGTAACAATAATCGGCAGCGGCCCGGGTGGCTATGTGGCGGCAATTCGCGCCGCCCAACTAGGTTTGAAGGTGGCCATCGTCGAGAAGGACAAACGCCTGGGAGGCACCTGCACACTGCGCGGCTGCATTCCCACCAAACAGCTTTTGATGTCAGCCCACGTTTACGAACAGATGCAACACGCGGCTGACTTTGGAGTGGAGGCAACCGGGATTCAACTTGCCTTCGCAAACGTACAAAAGCGTAAAGACAAAGTAGTGATGAAGAATTCAAAGGGTATCGAGTACCTTATGAAGAAAAATAAGATCACGGCTTTCGGTGGCACAGGTAGGCTGGCGCTGCCAGGCAAGATTGAAGTCACCCAGGGCGAAGGCAAGAAAGAAACCGTCAACACCAAAAATGTCATCATCGCCACCGGTTCTGTGGTGCGCCCGATTCCCGGATTCGACACTGACGGGCAGCGCGTGGTTAATAGTGATCACATCCTGGAACTAAAAGAAGTCCCCAAGTCGCTGATTGTGATGGGGGCGGGCGCCGTGGGTGTGGAGTTCGCTTCGGTCTACTCGCGTTTCGGCGCAGAGACAACGATCGTCGAGTTGCTGCCTCGGCTAGTTCCACTCGAAGAGGAAGAAGTCTCAAGGGAGTTAGAGAAATCATTTCGCAAACGCGGCCTCAAGTCTCAAGTCGATACGAAGCTGGAGAAACTCGAGCGCGGCGACAAGGCTGTCGTAGTAACTGGAAAAACCTCGAAGGGTGAACCGGTCAAGCTGGAAGCGCAAATGCTGCTCGTGGCTGTGGGCCGAATGCCCTACACAGAAGGTCTGGGGCTCGAAGGAACCAAGATCAAGGTCGAGAATGGCTTCATTCAGGTTGATGAGTTTCAACAGACCGGTGAAAAAGGTGTCTATGCGATCGGCGACGTGGTGCCCACCCCGCTGCTGGCGCACCTGGCTTCAAAAGAAGGTATCGTTGCTGCCGAGCACATCGCTCGTCATAAGGATGTAAGACCCATCAACCTGAGACTGGTGCCCAACTGCACGTATTGCGATCCCGAAGTTGCTTCCGTTGGTCTCACTGAGGCGAAAGCGCGAGAGATGGGTTATGAAGTTACGCTGGGCAAATTTCCCTTCTCCGCTTCCGGGAAGGCGCGCATCCTCGGCGAGGAAGAAGGATTCGTTAAGATCGTCAGCGAAGCAAAGTACGACGAAATTTTAGGTGTGCACATCATTGGCCCACACGCTACTGAGTTGATCGCCGAAGCCTGCGTAGCGATGCAGCTTGAATCGACCGCCGAAGAGCTCGGTCGCACAATGCACGCGCATCCCACAGTCTCGGAAGCGGTGATGGAAGCGGCCGAAGGCGTGCACGGGTTAGCGGTGCATATTTAGCAAGTCGCTGACAATTTGCTTCAAGTTTCTGCGGGCGCGTAATCGAGGTTCAATATTGAATGTGTCGGATCTCGAAGGCGAACGATCCACGAAATTTCACGAACCAACACGAAGTCTTGTTAGTGTCATTTCGTGTAGTTTCGTGGATCGTACCTAGAGCTGGTGTAGACGCAACTAAACGAGTACAGCGATTCCCATTCTCTAACTAATGGATCAAGAGAAACCACAAACAATTGAGCGCCGGCCGCCGGCCCGGGAGCGCCGCCGCCGCCGGCCTCGTTCGCCGCGCAGCGAGCCCCGCATTTTTACTAAGTACGCGCCGCGCAAACCGCTGGACGGCAAGCCGTTGAGTTGCACAACAGATACCACGCTCAAACCCGAGCAGAAGCTTGAGCTGTACCGCTATCTGAAACTCACTCGTCTGGTTGAGGAGCGGCTCGTCAATCTCTATCGCCAAACCAAAGTTGTGGGTGGGGTCTTTCGGTCACTGGGCCAGGAGGCGACTGCGGTGGGTACCGCTTATGCATTACAACCGGGGGATTTCATTACACCATTGATCCGAGATCTCGGCGCTGTCCTGGTAAAGGGAATTCGACCTCGCGAGATATTTGCCCAGTACATGGCGAAAGCCTGGGGACCATCGGGCGGACACGATCTCAATATCCATTTCGGAGATCTGGAGAAAAGGTTTATCGGACCGATCTCGCACCTAGGCGATATGATCCCCGTAATGACAGGCGTATTGCTCGCCGCGCGCATGCGAAAGAAACCGACCGTGGCCATCGCCTACATCGGCGACGGCGGTATGAGCACGGGCGCGTTTCATGAAGGATTAAACTTTGCCGCCGTTCAGCGTCTGCCGCTGATTGTCGTTGCCGAGTACAACCACTACGCCTACTCCACACCTACCAGCCTGCAAACTGCGGTAAAAGATCTGGCGGAGAAGGCCGCCGGTTATGGCATCCCCGCGCACATTGTGGACGGCAATGATGTTGTTGCCTGCTACGAAGTGACGAAGCGCGCGGCGGAATTCGCGCGCCGGGGCGGTGGCGCCGTTTTGATTGAAGCCAAAACATATCGCCGGAAGGGTCATGCCGAGCATGATGATCAGCGCTACGTCCCGCCGGGTGAGATCGAATGGTGGGAGGGGCACAACGATCCTCTTGATCGCTACGAACGGTACCTTACGGAATCGGGTTTGGCCGATAAAGCGAAGCTGGAAGAAATCACCGCGGATGTGGTGCGCGAGATTGAAGAAGATTGCGCCTGGGCTGAATCCTCACCGATGCCGGAGCCGGAGCAGGCTGCATATGGAGTGTTCGACAACAGCATCGTGGAACCGGCATTTCGGCCGAAGATGCTGGAAAGATGAATTCGAAACATAACGATGGCAGGTCTTTTGGGTTGACACATCTCTTTTGACCTTCCGCGAACCAGAACACCTTCCAGGGGTATGATGGCTAAGACGTTAAGAATTGAGATCACAATACAAGAAGAAGATGGTCGAATGATCGTTAAGACCCTCGAAGGCGAAGATGCAGCGAAGTGGAGCGAGATGGTTGCATCAGTCTGCGTGCTTGCTGAGATGCATCGCGCGAATCCTAAATGGGGTGATCTCCGCTGGCAAAAGAAAGAGCTGACGATAACGCACCAGAACGGATTGTGAAGAATAGGTATAAAGCTGGTAGCAGCTTGAAATTCAAGAATATTTGGTCTAGGGGAAAGCGAGAAGGAACTATGAGCACGCCTCAAGGCAAGGAATCGGAGAAGGTATCGAATCAGCCGGTCGATGATCGCGGGACGAATGAAACGGAGGGTCGCGCCCTACTCAAACGGCTGCGCGATAATGGGTTTGATGGCAGCGATGAGAAACTGGCGGTCGCCCTGGGGCGACCAATCGAAGAAGTTCAGGGATGGACGGGCGGCGCCGAACCCGTGGACGACGATGTCGTCATGAAAGCGCGCGGGGTGGCAAAGGAACGTGGCATCGAGGTTGAGTGAGCGCGTTCTATGGCGGCTGAGGTGATCAGCGTTGAAAGAGCTCCGAACGAGTCTGGCGGGAACAGAAGCTGGGCGAGACGGTTTATCGCACGCGCAAAAAGCCGCGGTTTTTTCACCCTGTTAGGGGTGAGATGTTTATAGCCTAGAATGCTGTCCCTCCCGTCTCCGTTCGGAGGAGCGGGGCGTTTCTTGAGCGGGACATGTCTAGTTGAGTCCCGCTCCTCCGAACGGAGTTGGCAATCAGTTGTGTGGGGGTCTATAGACATTTCACTCCTAAGGAGTGAGGAAGAAACAAACGTAAATGTCCACCGCAATCAAAAAAGAGCACAAGTCAGCACGTCCCGAGCGTGGTGGTGTGGTGACCCTGGTGGAGGCCATTCGTCAGGGCATTTGGGAAGAAATGGAACGCGACCCGACTGTCTTCGTCCTCGGGGAAGATGTGGGCGCCTATGGCGGAGCGTTCAAGGTCACTGATGGTCTGATTGATGAGTTTGGCATCGGGAGGGTCATTGATACACCCATTTCGGAGGGCGCAATTGTCGGGGCTGCCTGTGGCGCGGCACTCATGGGAATGCGCCCGGTTGCCGAATTTCAGTTCATCGATTTCATCTCAGCCGGATTTGATTTGCTGACAAACTACGCTGCCAAGTGTCGCTATCGTTGGGGCGCGGGCATCCCGGCAGTCTTTCGCGGTCCCTGCGGCTCAGGTTTGCGCACCGGACCCTTCCACTCGCTTAATCCAGAAGCGTTTTTTCTCAACACCGCGGGCCTGAAGATGGTTGAGCCATCCACCGCCTACGACGCGAAGGGTCTGATCAAAGCCGCTATCCGCGATCCTGATCCAGTGCTCTTCTTCGAACACAAGAAGCTTTACCGGCTGCCGCGCTTGCGTGAAGAGATTCCTGCGGACGATTACATCGTAGAGATCGGAAAAGCTCGCACGGTACGTGACGGCCGGGATCTTTCGATCTTAACGTTTGGGGCCATGGTGCTGACGGCGCTTGATGCTGCCGAAGAGATGGAGAGGGAAGGCCTCGATGTCGAAGTCATCGATCTCCGCACTCTCGCGCCCCTCGATAAAACGGCTATCGTGGACAGTGTTAAGAAGACCAGCCGGGCCCTCGTGCTCCACGAAGCATCGCGCACAGGCGGAATTGGTGGCGAGATAGCCGCGATGATTGGCGAAGAAGCTTTCGAATGGCTGGATGCACCGGTGTTACGCCTCGCCTCTATAGACACACCCGTGCCTTACTCACCTCCGCTCGAGGACTATTACCTGCCCCAGACGAAAGACGTAGTGGACGCGGCGCGGAAACTGGCAGCGTTTTGAGAGCAACCGAATCCAAAGGAGAATGACCATGCCTAAGTTTTTAATTGAGCGAGAAATCCCCGGAGCCGGCAATTTGTCGGGATCAGAATTGCAAGCAATCTCCCAGACATCGTGCGGGGTTCTGCAGAAGATGGGCCCGCAGATTCAATGGCTGCAAAGCTACGTGACTGGGGACAAAGTTTACTGCGTCTACATTGCCCCGAATGAGGGCATGATCAGAGAACACGCGAGGCAGGGTGGCTTTCCAGCTAATCGAGTTTCTGAGATCAAGTCAGTTATCGATCCTACGACGGCGGAAGGTTGAAAATTTCGATTTTGGATTTTTGATTTGCGATTGAGGTGTGTTCGTTCAATCTAAAATCAGAAATCACAAATCAAAAATGGAGTAGCTATGAGCACCGAAGTAGTAATGCCGCAGATGGGCGAATCCATCGCGGAAGGAACGATCACAAAGTGGTTGAAGAAGGTTGGGGAGCGTGTTGAGCGTGATGAGCCGCTGTTTGAGATCTCAACAGACAAGGTTGACGCGGAAATCCCCTCACCCGCTGCGGGAATGTTAACTGAAGTTAGATTTCAAGAGGGCGATACGGTCGAGGTGAATACGGTGGTCGCCGTGCTCGATGGCAGTGGACTAGGCGCGAACGAAGCGCCGAGGTCTGCCACAGTCGCGCAACCGTCGCAGAGTGAAGCGGCTGCCGCGCCTTCCTTAGCTCCCGCGGCAGCAGCGCCGCCACCCCCGCCGTTTCATATGGAAGCTGCGGCGCCTGTGAGGGCTGAGGCGGTATCACCGCAACCACAGAAGTCACCTTCTCAGGCTGCAACCGAGTCCGAACCCGCCGCCGCCAAAGCTAAACCGGTCCCGGCACCGCCCGCAGGAAACGGGAGCAGCATTGCAACCGCCGAGGAGTTACGGAAGACCAAATCGAGTCCCCTGGTCCGGAAGATTGCTCAGGAACACGGGGTCGATATCGCCCAGCTCGATGGAACCGGGCTAAGCGGCCGGGTCACAAAAAACGACATCCTGAGTTTCATCGAATCCGGATCGCCGGCCGGTGCTGCACAGCCGAATGCCGCCGCTCCGGCGACTGCGCCCGAGTTTGCGCCCGCCCCCGCTACGAAACCAGCCGAAGGTGACCGAGCCGAGCCAATGACTCTGATGCGCAAGAAGATTGCCGAACACATGGTGCAATCTCGGCGTACATCCGCTCATGTAACAACTGTTTACGAAATCGACATGACGGCCATTGCCAAGCTGCGCGATCAGCACAAGGACTCGTTTTTGAAGCAAACCGGCGCCAAGCTCACCTTCATGCCGTTCATCTTTCAGGCGGTGAACAAAGCGCTGCGCAAGTTTCCGGTTTTCAACGCCCAAGTCAGCGCCGATCAGATCATCTACAAGCGCGATATCAATCTGGGGATGGCAGTCGCCCTGGATGGTGGGTTGATCGTACCCGTGATTAAGCGGGCTGACGATCTCTCGATCTCCGGCCTGGCTCGCGCAGCTAACGATCTGGCCGAACGGGCGCGCACAAAACAATTGAAGCCGGATGAAGTGGCTGGCGGCACCTTCACAATCACCAATCCAGGAGTTTTTGGAGGACTCTTTGGCACTCCCATCATCAACCAGCCCCAACTCGCAATTCTAGGCGTGGGAAAGATTGAAAAGCGGGCCCAGGTGATCACTTCGCCTGAAGGAGATGATTATCTTGCCATTCGTTGGATGGCCTATTTCGCGCTCAGCTTTGATCACCGTGTAATAGATGGCGCGGACGCGGAACGTTGTCTTGCCTACGTAAAAGAGGTATTGGAATCTGCTGACTTCGCTCTCTAGTCGAGCCACCAAACTCCTGAATTCGTAAGCGCGTTGGCGAGCCAACAATGTTGGCTCGCCAGAGCATTCCAGCCCTTAGGAGACAGCGGTTATTGCGATCAAATGGCAATTAGATGAAGAATGTGAGTGATACCGGGAAACGTCTTGACTTAGCAGTGGCTTAAGATTAGAAATGTCCGCCAAAGCTTTTGAACGCAGACAACTGAAGGCAAAAACTCGTCGTCAGACTTGGACGACGTCAAGGCCCGCAAGCTTTTGGGCCAACCCACTTTCGATAGAAGGAGACTTGTTTTATGGCAATCCCGAAATTCAAAATGTTTTCCTCGCTCGCGCTGGTTCTGGGCCTCTTGATTTTCTCGGCTCCTCCGGCGCTCTCGCAGGAAACTACTGCTACGGTCGGTTCCCGCACAGTGGTTAGCGGCGAGAAGATGAAGATCAAAGGAGTGGTTACGAGACGCGACTCGGACACTTTCACAGTTCGCGACAGTAATGGCGTGGACACCGTCGTGCGTTTGGACGACAGAACCAGCGTTAAAGCAAAGGGCGGATTTCTACGCAGCGGCGCGAATTATGCCCAGACACAGATTCTTCGCGGTTTGAATCTGGAAATCGAAGGACGTGGCAACACGACCGGAGAGCTGGCTGCCGAAAAAATCAGATTCAACGAGTCGGATCTGAGAGTCGCTCGCGCAGTTGAATCTCGCGCGGCGCCGCTCGAGGATCGCGCCAGCACCACCGAATCGAAGCTCAGCCAGGTTGAGCAAAACGCTCAGCGGCTTTCCGGCCAGCTTGACGAACTCGCAGCGGTTGCCAATACAGCTAAAGGCGGCGCCCGAGCGGCACAGGAAACGGCTGATTCAGCTGTGGCCGGCGTAAACGCAACCAATGATCGCATCTCAGCGCTTGATGACTACGAGCCGCAGACCGTACTCGCAGTAAATTTCAGGAGCGGCAGTAGCCTTCTTTCGGCGGATTCGAAGGCTAAGCTTGATGAGGTCGCCACCAAGGCCCTGAACTCCAAAGGCTACGTACTTGAGGTTTCAGGGTTTGCGGATACCACCGGCAGCGTTGCCCGCAATCGAGTTTTGAGCCAACGCCGCGCGGACACGGTGATACGCTACCTGGTGGAGAACCATAGCATTCCGCTGCGCCGGATCGTGACCCCTTATGGTTATGGAGAATCGAATCCGGTAGCTGACAATAATTCCCGCGACGGCCGCGCTCAGAATCGACGCGTGGAAGTGAAGCTGCTGGTTAACAAGGGCCTGATTCAGTCAGCGCCCGCAATGACCCGCAGTTCGGGCAATTAATTTGAGTTCGTTCAGGGGTGCAACTTCATCTTCTGTTCAAACTTTTTGAAGACATGGCTCGTGCCGTCGCCAGAGAGTATTTGAGGAACATACAAGCCGGCAACGACATGAGATAATGGCTTGATGAAGATTAACGGAAGTTGGGGAAAACATTTAGGGCCAGTACTGCTCACAGCAGTCCTGGCTCTTTTTTTGTGCATCAGTTTAGCGGACGGGCAAACCCTACAGGATCTGCCCCCACCGCCACCGCCGCCGAAGCCCAGGCCGACTCCCACGCCTACGCCTCCGCCAGCTCCAAAGGAGGAAGACTTTGAGGTTATCCGCACGACTTCTAACCTGGTAATGGTTCCGGTTTCTGTTGTAGATGCGAATGGGCAAGCAGTACTCGGGTTGCCGGTTACGGATTTTCGGCTTGAAGAGCAAGGGCGCGAGCAACAGATTACGGAGTTAGGCGATCCCGACCAGGTGCCTCTGGACATCGTGCTGCTGTTTGACGTTTCCAGCAGCGTGAGCCAGAAGGGCTTCTTCGCATTTCAACAGAAGGCGGCCGCGAGTTTCTTACGACAAGTAATGAAGCCTACGGACAGGGCGGCAGTTTTTACGATTGCCTCAGAACCACTCGTGGTCTCGGCTTTCGCGCCGGCGGAAGTTGCTGCTGCGAAGTTACAGACGATTCCGGCAGCCACGTCTCATGTTCCGACAGCTTTTTACGACACTGTTGTCGCAGCGGCGACTTATCTGGTTAAAAATTCAGCTGACCGACATCGTCGGGTTATTCTGGTCATTTCGGATGGTGACGATAACTTCAGCAATCTAATTAGAGAGATGACCATCGCCGAAGTGCGCGCCGGTCAACGCGGAGAGGTCACTCCCGCGGCGGCTAAGAGAAGTCTGGATGCGCGACGCCAAAGTGCGGTGCTCGATGTGCAGAAGGCCGTGCAGCAGGCGGATGCGGCCTTCTACTCCGTTAATCCCGGAGGCAAGTCTGTCCATCTCAATATGATCAGCACTCGGGCACAAAACGCGATGCGCTCGATTGCCGAGTCCACCGGCGGAACTGCCTTTATACCTGACTCTGAGTTGGATCTTGAACGAGTGTTCAGTGAAGTCGCAGCCGAACTGCGCGGTCAGTATCTCTTACAGTACTACTCAAACTCTCAAACGCCCGCTGGTCAGTTTCGCAGCATTAAGGTCGCAGTGCCCACTCACACGGATTTCCGTATCCGCGCCCGGCAAGGTTACTATCCAAAACAGAAATAGCGACGCCGCAAGCTACCCGCAGATTACGCAGATTACGCAGATTACACAGAAACAATTAGGCAGTAGACGACAAAGTAAAAAATCCTTTGTGGCCAGTGTTTCTTCCATCTGTGTAATCTGTGTAATCTGCGGATAGTTAGAAATTCCTAGCGCATCTCCAGCAGCACATTAGTGAGTCGATTCACCACGTCGAGCAAGCTTCGACCCGCGCGATCGAATTGATTCGCAGCCGCCTGTTCCTCAGCAGTTGCGGCGCCTGACGCCGCTCCGACGAGTTTGATGTAATAGCCTTGCAGTTCTGGGGTGGCGCGGAAGTGGATCTCCAAAGCGTCCAAACCCTCGCGGACGTTTTGAATACTCGTTCTTACAGTATCTTTGTTTCTCTTTGCCTGCTCGACGACGGCAGGAGATGCCTCGTTACGCCGGGCGGCATCGTCCACCGCTTCGATTCCCTTGGCAATTCCACCCAAGAGATAAAGAAAGCGGGTCAGGTTCTTGATCTGGTCCGCGACGCGAGCGGCGCCTGCCTGCTGAGCGTTTGCAGGTTTGGTAGGCCTGGTTACCCGGGTGGGTGGTCTGGTACTTCGTCTCCTTGTCTGGGAGAATGCGGTTGCGGAACAAAAAACGATGGTGGCAATGAACAAAGCTGCGATGCGTTTCAAAATAGTTTTCTCCTGGCCCAGGGCCGCTCGGGTATCTATGTTGGTGACAAAGCTATTCTTCGTATTGAGCCCAGTCAAGTCCAAATGGGTGCTCGGCAGCCGATTAGGACGTAATTAGGGACCGACTTGTCGCGCTGTTAGAATGACGCTGCGCACTTGGGTTGCTACAGTCGGTTGAGAAAGCCCGCATTCGGGATCACGCCGGCAATGAGAAAAGCAGAGCTATTAATCCAGCGCCTGGGTCGAGTGGGTTACGAAGCTGCCTTAGCGCTGCAGCATGAAACAGAACGCGCGGTGCAGACAGGCAAACAAGCCAACACGTTGTTATTGCTGGAACATCCTCACACACTGACAATTGGAAGACGCGGGGATAACGCCGGGATCCTGATGCCGCCGGAAACTTTGGCGGCCCGCGGCGTTACCGTGTTTGAAACCAACCGGGGCGGGAAGATTACCTATCATGGCTTGGGTCAGATTGTAGGCTACCCGATTATCAACCTCAGCCCTGGGCGCGAAGATGTGCATCGTTACATACGTGACCTCGAAGAGGTCTTGATCCGCACCCTGGCCGACTTTGACATCGACGCTTTTTCGATCAAGGGCTTAACAGGCGCGCATACTCAGCGCGGAAAGGTTGCGGCCATCGGCGTACATATTGCCCGCTGGGTCACGACGCACGGCTTCGCTCTCAACGTTAATACCGATCTGAGTTTCTTCGACCTGATCGTCGCCTGCGAAGGCGAGCCGGTTACGTCGATGCAGGAGCTACTGGGCCATGAGGTGGAGATGAGGGCCGTCGAGAATGCGATCATAAAGAACTTCATCGATGTGTTCGAGATGTAAGGTGCAGGTATGCTATCAATCGGTTTAATCCAAGAAGCTCGCGAACGACTCCGCACCCGGATCCACCGCACACCCGTAATTACGTCGCGTTCATTCGATGAGGCGTCGCGCAGACGGGTCTTCTTCAAATGCGAAAATTTCCAACGCGCGGGAGCATTCAAGATCCGCGGGGCCACCAACAAGATCCTTTCCTTAACTGAGCAAGAAAAACGGGGCGGCGTGGTGGCCTATTCCTCGGGAAATCATGCTCAGGCAGTAGCGCTGGCCGCGGGCGAAGCGGGCGTGCGCGCAGTTGTTGCCATGCCTGACGACGCTCCCAAGTCCAAGGTTGCGGCTACTCGCGCTTACGGCGCCGAGATTGTGTTCTACGATCGTCACGGTGAGGACCGCGAAGCTGTAGCGCACGCGCTTGCCGAGCGGGAGAGTCTGGTGATGGTTCCGCCCTACGACGATTACCTGGTCATGGCCGGCCAGGGCACCAGCGCGCTCGAGTTTTTGGAAGACGTGCCCGATCTTGATTGCATTCTGACTCCCTGCAGCGGCGGCGGGCTTTTCGCAGGAGTGAGCACGGCAGCGAAAGGGATCAAGCCTGAGATTCGGTGCTTCGCAGTTGAGCCGGAAACCGGGGACGACACGCGGCAGTCGTTTATTAAGGGAGAGCGTGTTTCAATTCCGCCCCCGCCCACCATCGCTGATGGTCTGCGGGTTCAGTCTCCCGGCGCTTTGACCTTCCCCATCGTCCAACAAAACGCCGAGGATGTTTTGACAGTTTCTGATGCGGAGATTGTGACAACGATAAAGTTCATGCTCTTCCGTATGAAGACCCTCGTTGAACCATCAGGCGCGGCCGCAGCGGCAGCGGTGTTGCACGGTAGATCCCCTGCAAACCTAAAACGCGTGGGTGTGATTGTCTCGGGCGGCAATATCGATCCGGATGCTCTAGCCCGGCTTCTGTGACGAAAGTGCCGACACCACACTAGCTACCCGGCAGAAAACTTAAGGACGATCCACGAAATTGCACGCAGAGGCACGAAAAGAGCCCTTGGTTCGAGTCATTTCGAGCGCTTTCGTGGATCGTCTTACTCTCATCTATACGCGCTCCGGTCGACAAGTGCCTATTCCCGGAGGCGATGCTAAAATACGACTTAGACTAAGTGAGGGAACCAACCCGTTGGCCCGCGAACTAAACGTAATTAGCAATACTCCACGGCCGCGCCAACCTAAGCCTGACTGGCTCAGGATTCGCTTGGGCGATCCCACCAACCAGAACAATGTTTTAAGGCTGATCGAAGGTTTGAATCTTCACACAGTCTGCCAGGAAGCGCGCTGTCCCAACATCTTTGAATGCTGGTCGGACCGCACGGCAACATTCATGCTCGGCGGCGCCATCTGCACGCGCCACTGCGGCTTTTGTGCGGTAGGCAAAGGGCAGCCCAGCTCGCTCGACAGCGAAGAACCCCGTCATGTAGCGGAAGCCGTAAGACACTTGAATCTCGCCCACACAGTAATCACTTCAGTGAATCGAGACGATCTGCCGGACGGTGGTGCTGCCCATTGGGCGAAAACGGTTCGCCAGGTGCGAATGCTTAACCCCGACTGCAAAGTCGAAGTGTTGATTCCCGATTTTAACGGCGACGAAGCAGCGCTCAACACCGTACTCGATGCCCAACCCGATGTGCTCAATCACAACACGGAAACCATCGCGCGTCTTTATAGACGCGTGCGACCCGACGCCGACTACCAGCAGTCGCTCACCCTGCTGCGGCGTGCAGGCGAACGACGTGATCGTGAACGGCGCGGTATGCTTACCAAGAGCGGCATCATGGTTGGACTAGGCGAGCAGTTTGATGAGGTCGTTGATCTGATGAGGGACCTGCGCTCCGTCTCCTGTGACATCATGACGGTTGGACAGTACCTACAACCGTATGAAAAGCGTTTGCCGGTTGATCGCTATGTAACTCCCCAAGAGTTTGATCGCTGGCGCGACATCGGCATGGAGATGGGATTTCAACACGTGCAATCGAGCCCTCTAACGCGTTCCTCATATCACGCGCGGGAACAAGCTGATGGCTAGTCATGAAAGCTGTCATCTTCAACGAACACGGTGGGCCAGAGGAGCTTCAGTACGCTGATGTGTCCGATCCGACGGTCAAGGCGAATGAAGTCCTCGTGGAAGTTCGCGCCTGTGCTCTCAATCACCTGGATGTTTGGGTGCGTGGCGGCTTGCCTGGAATCGAGATTCCTCTACCTCACATACTCGGCAATGACATCGCTGGGGTAGTGCGGGAAGTGGGTGAGTTAGTTACCTGGGTCCGACCAGGCGACGAAGTTATGTTGCAGCCGGGCGTTTCTTGTGGCCACTGTCTCGAGTGCTTAAGCGGTCGAGATAATCTTTGTCGCGAGTATTCAGTTTTGGGCCAGAGTCGCGCGGGGGGATACGCCGAGTTGGTTGTCGCGCCGGCAGTCAATGTAATTCCTAAACCTAAGCATCTGAGCTGGGAAGAAGCGGCCGCACTCCCCTTGGTTACGCTCACCGCGTGGCACATGTTGGTGACCCGCGCTAACTTGCAGCCGGGCGAGGATGTGCTCATTCATGCGGCCGGAAGCGGCGTGGGTTCAATAGGAATTCAAATCGCCAAGTTGCTCGGTGCGCGGGTGATTGCTACTGCCGGGTCTGACTATAAACTCGCAAAGGCAAAACAGCTCGGCGCCGATGAAACGCTCAATTACACCAGAGAAGACTGGCCCAAGGAGGTCCGACGATTGACGGGCCGCCAGGGCGTAGATGTCGTTTTTGAACACACGGGCGCGAACACCTGGCCGGGCTCGATTACTTCGCTTAAGAATAACGGCCGGTTGGTGACCTGCGGCGCGACCAGCGGCTTCGACGGCAAAACTGATATTCGCCAGATCTTCTATCGCCACCTGACGATCCTCGGCTCATTCATGGGTTCAAAGGCGGAGCTGGTAAAAGCGATGAAGTTCGTTGAGAGCGGCGCGATTCGCGCCGTGGTTGATCAAACTCTGCCGCTATCAGAAGCTCGACGCGCGCACGAGCTGATGGAAGATCGAGCGCAATTTGGAAAGCTTGTCTTGGTCCCATAAATGGTAAATGGTAAATAGTGAATATAGTGAATAGTAAATGGCGATTCTTCTTACTATTTACCATTTACTATTCACCATTTACCGCGTTTTACTTCCCCGTGTAGTCCTCAACCACAAAACGCTGACGGATTAATGGCAAGTTGCCTTGCTCGAGATTGAAGTTTGTTCCCGCAATGACTCGTTTGCCCTGGTCGGTGGTTACCCAGTCAACAACCTGTGGCGCATTGGCGCGTAAGTAAGCTGCGTCGTCCTTGTCGAGGGGTTGGCCGTCCTGCCTCGAGAAAATCCAAACATGGGTGAACTGACCGTTGCGAATGTATTGCAGGTCACGCTCGAAAGCCGTCCGCGCCGCTGGAGAGGTCGACGGCTGCGGAGTGGCGGAATCACCCGCAGGGCGGTCCGGGCCGCTTGGGCTGCACCCCGGTAATATCGCTCCCACCATAACTACGATCAAGGCTACCAACCCTGACTTGGGAATTTGAATAAACATCTTCGGCATTCTTTTCTGGCCTACATTCTGAGCAGCTTCTTCGATTGACCGAACCCAGTCGAGACCGGGTCGCTACCACCACCCCAGCCGGGCTGCCCGGCTGGGGACCCCGGTCCGCTCCCCGTTCTGACAAGCAGAAATCAAGGCTGTTCATTCTGCGGGAGACTCCTCATTCAAGAGGTTCCTGGACGTCACTAATCACGCCGGACTCCGGTAGTTCAGGGGGGTGGCTCACTCTTTTGTTCACGGATGCGCAGAATGGTGCACTCAGTATCCTCATAAATGATATCAAACCAGCCGCTTTCAATCGCATTTTTGAAAAACCTGTCGTGGGCATTGTCGGTGAAAACGAAACGCGCTCCAAACCGATCGCGGATGAGCGGACCCGGATCTTCTTCATCTCCCAGAGTGATCCGATCGTAAAGCTTTGACAACGCCGGGTCCTTGTCGAAAAGATAGGTTGGGTCGAGTCCGGATATGTAGTTGTGACTGGGGTCGTAGTAAAAGAGCCGGGGGAAGTCGTCCCAATCGGTATTGAATACTATCTGAGCCGGAGTGACGTTCGCACGCATCCACTCGGCCCCGGCCCGGTAGTAGTCATGCGATTCGCTTGATCTAATATCTGCTACCGTAACCCGCAAATTAAAGAGCAAGACTACCCCCAGGAGTACCGCAATCACCGCAGCGCCGATGGTTCGAGCGAGCTCCCTGCGGTCGTCGGCAATCGGTTGTGGCCCAGGTTCCTTGCGGTCGAGAAACGGCTGCAACTCCTCCATAACGTCTGTCGGCAGTCCCGTTAACACCGAGCGCGCCCCCACCAGCCAGGGCTGTAGGGCGAAGGCAGAAAACATCACCGCGAAAGGTGGCCAGTATTCGGCGATGCGCTTCCAACGAGCAGTCATGATCATCAAGGCAGTGGCGAAGATCAAAAAGAAGAGCGGGTGGGCGGCTCGTTTTCGATCCGCGGGGTCGAAAGCGATGTAACCCACGATCATGGCAACGCAGGCCACCAGGGAGTTTCCAATGAATTCCCAGGAATTGTAGGGATACCATTCCTGCCCCACCTTCGTGGAAAAGTCCGATGAAACCAATTTTATTTTCAAGTGCTGGTAGAAGAGGTGCAGGTTCTTCGGAAAGTAGGGGTTGATAATGAATCCCGCCGCTGTGCCCGCCAGCACCCACACGATTGGTCTCCATTCGAACCGTCGTTCCGTCCAGCCGATGACCGCCACCCAGATAAGCACAGCCAGAATCAAAAGCACAAACATGTCGTACGTAAGTGTGAAGATGAATGCGAGCGGAGCAAGCAGCCAATATTTTTTCTTGAAGAGCAGATAGATTCCGGCAATGAGATAGATGATTGCAAAAGGCGGCGCCTTGGCCATGTTTAGCCGGTAGAGAAACGGAGAGGAACAAGCAAGCAGAGCGACCAGCCAAACTAGAACGTAGCGAATCCGGTGATGTACCAGCAGCCAGTAACAGGAAAGAACGGCCGCACTTGCGAAGACAACTGAAGCGATCTTGGCGCCCAGACGTTCGTTACCAAACGTGAACGGGATCTGGAAGATGTGAAAGAGAAAATGATGATCGACGTAGTCGTTAGGATTCAGGGTGGTCAGTGGCAACCAGGTGAAAATCGGTGGAAAGCTTCGGTTGCGGAACCCTTCCCACAGCATTCGGCTCCACTGAACGTGGTAATAACCATCGAAATCACCACAACAAATCGCGTCGGTGGAGAATTGGAGTCTCCAGAATATCAGCCCGATAATGATCGCCGCCGCGCCCACCAGGACGCCCCGGGTCGCAGTTTCAGATTTCAGCCCACTGGAAAGCTTTGGCGAGATCTTCATCTATTGACGTTCTTCGCACGCGCATCCAATCTCAAAGACGTTCGATAAGATCAAGAAGAGCCCGCGGCTCGATTGGTTTAGTAAGGTGGGCATTAAAGCCGGCCTCCAGCGAGAGCCTGCGATCGTCAAACATCGAAAACCCGGTTACGGCAACCATAGGAACTTCGTCGTAATCCGGCAGGGCGCGCAAAGTTCTGGCCAAATCGTATCCGTTCATTCCCGGCATACCAATATCAGAGATGATCACGTCAAACTTACGTTGGCGCGCGGCATCAATTGCAGCAAAGGCAGAGTCTGCAGTGACCACTTCATAACCTTCGTGAGTGAGCAACACCGAGAGCATATACGTGACATCCGCCACATCATCTACCACCAGGGCATGACGTTTACGTTCGAGATCACTCGTGGATTGGTGCTCGAAACCGGATTCCGGGGTGATTCCGCTGGCCCGATGCGCCAAATGCTGCCTCGGGAAATTAAGGAAATTCGACTGAATGGCAACAAGGGAGACGTAGTTACCCTGCATGATTAGACCTTTCCCGCACGTTGTTAGTTGGATAAGTGTCTTGGAAAACCTCGGATAATCTAGCCGAAGTCACTAATTCGTGTCTACGTTTTTAACCGTGATGAGCAGGCTCGCAACAGAATCTTGACATCGACGTCTTAGAGTCTGATTCATGTACCCGGCGGGCAATCTCTTAATCCCGGCAGCACATGGACGAATCGAAGCTATTCTGAAAGAACCCCAGGAGGGTCCTGCAGGTGGCGTGGCTCTCGTACTACATCCTCACCCGCTGGGCGGCGGCACGATGCACAGCAAGGTAGTGTTTCGCTCAGCCGGCGCCTTGAATGATGCTGGACTGATCACCCTTCGGATAAACTTTCGCGGGGTGGGCCAGAGTACCGGCGAGCACGATGAAGGGCGCGGGGAACTCGAAGATGTGCGCGCAGCGTTGCACTATCTTGAAGACAATTATCGAGATTTCGACGTGACGCTTTGTGGGTTTTCCTTCGGCGCTCGAGTTGGACTGAAAGTGGGCATATCGGACGAGCGCGTTGGTAACCTGATAAGCATCGGCACGCCTGTAGACAAATACGATTTCAGTTTCCTGGAAGCCTGTCGTAAATCGATACTATTCGCGCACGGCGACCGAGACGAGTTTGGTGAGATTGCGAAACTCAAGGAAATTGTGGCGAAGCTCGAGCCGCATACTCAAGTTCAGCTTTCAGTCATTAAAGGCGCAGATCATTTCTTCGAAGGGCATCTGGATGAATTGAAACGCGTGATAAAGGAGTGGGTTATGAAACAATTCAACCATGGTGTTGACTCATCGCCGGTAGCGTGAGAGGAACCCAACTGGGAGGGCCTAAATGGTCCCAGTTTGAAAAGCACGATCCACGAAATCACACGAAATGGCACTAACAAGACTTCGTGTCGGTTCGTGTGGTTTCGTGGATCGTGCCTTTGTCGGTCGCAACATTGCTTGGACACCAAGAAATTGCGCACTTGCTTCCCTGCGCACGAATGCCATATACATACAGACATCGATAGCGCCATGAGTTCATATACCGATCCGGCAATACGCATTACGCTGCTACCACGCGATACTAATTCGCAAGGCACAGTCTTTGGCGGAATCATTCTGAGTTATATCGACATGGCGGGAGCGATAGAGGCGCACCGCCGCACCAGGATGGAGCGGTTCGTCACGGTAGCGATGCGCGAGGTCATCTTTCACAAACCGGTCTTCGTCGGGGATCTGGCAAGTTTCTATGCCGAGACGGTGCGCATTGGAAATACCTCGATTACGGTCCGGGTCATTGTCGAAGCGGAGAGAGTTGGCTCAAGCAGCGAGCGCGTTCGAGTAACTGAGGCTGAAGTCGTCTACGTGGCTGTAGACGCGAACCGCCAAAAGATAAAGATTGACAAACTAAGAGCCTGGTTCAAAGAAGAAGGTAGCCAGACTCAGAACTCAAAACTCAGTACTCAGACTTAGCGCTCAGAATGACGACTAATAATCAGTTCAGCACTGCCTGCAAGCGTCTCAGTGCCGTGGCTGCTTCCGTAAACCCCGGTTGCTGTTCAAGCGCCAGCGTGTAGTGACGAGCGGCGTCCAGGTATTTCCGGCGCAGCTCGTAAACGCGACCCAGGTTGAAGTGAGGAAACGCATAGGAATCGTAACGCGGAGCAAAAAGAGCGCGTTTGAACCAGCGAACGCAGCCGTAGAAATCACCCTTGGCTAGAAGGTAACTCCCGATATCGTTGTAAGGATTGCCCAGCGTTTCGTCGACCCGGATTGCTTCCAAACACTCCGAGATGGCCTCATCGTAGCGATTCTGAAAACTGTAGACCCAGCCCAGAAAGGTGTGCGCCTCAGCAGTCGGGTAGGTCTCGATCGAACGCTGGTAGAGCTCGCTTGCAGACTCGTAGTCCTGGGCCAATTGCGCCTGGTAAGCCTCTTGAAAAAGCTGCCTGGCCTGGTATTTAGCCGCAGGTGAATCGTCGTCCTCGTAGATTGCTTCGGTGGTCATTTGATTTCAACGCAGTCCGGCTTTTCATAGTTGAGTGAAAATCGAATTCGGCAGCTCCGCTACACGAATCCGAATCGGAACGCGCAATCATTATCATAGTTTTACCCCTCAAACTAATCCTCCAGCAATCAGGGGAGTTACATTTCAAGCCTTGTCCCCGTTGTCCCCGACCATCATTTGTGAAATTCGCGCTGGAAAGCTAACCTCTGAAGAGTCTGACAGGGTTTTGTCGCAGATATACAGAGTGCCCTATTCGGGCTGACATCTAAATGTTGCCCGGTCACATCGAACGTCTTTCTGAAAATGGACAAACATCAAGGGAGTTTCTGTGAAACGTAATCTTCTAATACTCTTTCTAATTAGTTCTTTGCTGGGGCCATTGGCGGTTTCGGCCAGCCAGCGTCAAACTCCCACACGAGCTTCGGCGCCGCAAACATCGGCCGCGACCGCACCCGCGCGCGTGCCGGACGCAAAGATCCAGAGCCGCGTGCTGGCGAACGGATTGGAAGTTCTCGTATTGGAAGATCATTCAGTTCCGCTTGTAAGCGTCGAGCTCGCCGTTAAAAATGGCTCGTACACCGAACCGCCGGAACTGAACGGCCTTTCGCATCTTTACGAACACATGTTCTTCAAGGCCAACCAGGCCATCAAAGACCGGGAAGATTATGTGCAGTCGATTGATCAACTTGGCATAGTCTATAACGGGCAGACGCACGAGGAACTAGTCAACTACTACTTCACCACCACCACGCCAAACTTTGGAGTGGCGATGCGTTTTATGCGCGACGCGGTACGCTACCCGCTCTTCGACGAGCGACAGTTCGAACAAGAGCGCGAGGTCGTCATAGGCGAACTCGATCGCCATGAATCAAACCCGTTCGGTTACTTGTCGCTCGAGATGAACAACCGCCTTTTCTACAAGTACCCAAGCCGCAAGAACCCCGGCGGCAACCGTCAGACCGTGCGCGCTGCCACTACGGAGATGATGCGGCTCATTCAGGGTCGCTACTACGTTCCCAACAACTCCGCGGTTGTAGTCACGGGCGATGTGAAGTCCGACCAGGTCTTCCAACTTGTCAGCGATCTTTTCGGCGATTGGCCGCGTCGCGAGAAGGACCCGTTCGCGGAGTTTCCGCCGGTTGAGCATCCACCGCTCGCAAAGAGCGAGGGGATGGTCATTCGTCAGCCCGTCCAGAATGTGATCATCATGATCGGCTGGCATGGTCCTTCGATCGGTAAAGACAACCCTGGCACCTACGCAGCAGATGTCTTCTCCTTCATTTTGCGCCAGCCCAACTCGCGCTTTCAGCGCGCGCTCGTAGACACAGGCCTCGTCACCGGCGTCAACCTCGGCTACTACACCCAGCGCAACGTCGGGCCGATCAATATCATCGCGCAGACCACGCCCGACAAGGCTCGCGCCGCGGTGCGGGCTATCTATAACGAAATCGAGCGCTTCAACGATCGCGATTATTACACCGATGAGCAGTTGGAAACGGCCAAGGCGCTCCTGGAGGCCGAGGACTTATTCGACCGCGAGAAGGTAAGCGAATACACGCACACCATCAGCTTTTGGTGGGCCTCGACCGGTATCGATTACTTCCGAGGATACCTGGGGAACCTGCGCCGGACGTCGCGAACCGATATCAGCCGCTACGTTACGACCTACGTTCAGGGGAAGCCGCACGTCGGTTTGGCGCTCATGTCTGAAGAGTCGCTCAAGCAATCACAGCTTACCCAGGAAGATTTGATCGGCGATAGGAAACAGAATGCAATTACGGCAAACAGATAGAACATTGTTCCCTCCTGGCACGGCGGGAGACGAAATGGGAACCGAAAAACTTTTGCGCACGATGATGCGGGCCTGGGTGCTGGGCCTCGCCTTGCTGCTTGCAGTAACTCCAACCGCCGCCCAGAATCAGACGCCGCCGACGGCCGAGGAAGCGGCCAAGGCCACCGCGAAAAGCGCTGTCACGCTTGTAGACCCGGTATCGCTCGTCACCGAATTCGACGTAAACGGTCTGAAGGTCCTGGTCAAGCACCGCACCGGAACCCAGACGGTGGTAGCTGGCCTCTTCATCAAGGGCGGCGTTCGCAATATCACTCCCGAGAAGGGCGGAGTCGAAAATCTGATGCTCGACACCGCATCAGAGGCAACAGTGAGCTTTCCACGCGAGCGTATGCGCATGGAGCTTTCTCGCATGGCTACGAGCATCGGCTCCGGAGTTAACTTCGATTACTCCGGTCTGACCATGGCTTCGACGCGCGCGAATTTCGACCGCTCGTGGGAGATCTTTACCGACGTGGCTCTCAGGCCCGCTTTCACTGCTGACGACGTCCAACGCGTACGCAACCGAATCGTCGCCTCTTTGCGAGACGACAGCGACACTCCCGACTCACACCTGCAACTTTTACAGGCGCGCGTCGCATACGCCGGTCATCCCTATCTCAACGACCCACGTGGGACCGCTGACTCGGTGGGTCGCCTGACCTCCCAAGATCTGCGTCGATATCACAAGCAGGTGATGGAGACCTCGCGGCTGTTGCTGGTCGTGGTTGGCGACCTCGACCCGCAGATGCTACGCAACCGCATTGCCGCCAGTTTCGGCAAACTCCCGCGCGGCGACTACCATCCGGGTCCGCTGCCGGAGCTGTCATTCGCGGCGCCTTCGGTTCAAGTGACTCAACGCGTGCTCCCGACAAATTACGTGCAGGGCGTATTCACCGCGCCCAACTTAGCGGCGCCGGACATCTACGCAATGCGTGTCGCTTCTACCATTTTGCAAAACCGCGTCTTCATTGAAGTCCGGCACAAACGCAATCTCTCCTACGCGCCTGATGCCTTCCTTTGGAGTCAGGGCGCAAACGTGGGCGGAATCTATGTGACCTCCGTCAATGCGAACCAGTCCGTCCGTGTAATGCTGGACGAGATCACGCGACTTCAACGCGAGGCTCTCCCGCGGGAGGAACTTCAGTCTACGGTTCAGCATTTCCTGACGCGTCATTACCTGGGCCAGGAAACCAATGCCGCTCAGGCCAGCGAGCTGGCGCAGTATGAGATCATCGGTGGCGGCTGGCGCAACGCTTTCATCTTCCTGCCGCGTTTACGCGCCGTCACGGCCGAAGATGTGCAGCGCGTGGCCCAGAAGTACATGCGCAACATCCGCTTCGTCGTGCTCGGCGATCCGAACAGCGTCGATACCAAGCTGTTTACGGGCCAGGCGGGTGGATAAGGCTCGTTTTCGGGAGTAGCGCTTAGGGTGAGCTAAGCTAGATCTCATTTGCCATTGGAATCACACTGGGCGTAGCTAAAGGGCGCGCAGAGACAAAAGCCAACTTCCGGACAATGGCGAATGAGAAATGAAAAATGGAAAATGGAAAATGAAACGCCTAGTTCTCAGTCCGCTACCTGTCTCCTGCGCTACTGCCGACCGGCCCTGGTCTCGCTTAAGAACTTCTCGTAAAGCTTTTCATCCAGCAGTTGCAGGGCGCGAGCATGAGACAGCGTCAGTTGTTGATTGCCACTCTCAAAATAGACGAGCGCGAGGTTGTAGAAAGCCTCTGCTCTCTTCGGATGCAGGCGAGCAGCTTCTTTGTATGATTGGATGGCTTCAGGTAATCGGCCCGCATAGTAATAAGCATCACCCAACTTGTTTAGGACTTCCTCCGAGCTGGGCTTGAGTTGCAAAGCCTGCTGGTAGGCTTGGATCGCTTCCTCGTTCTTGCCTTGCTTCACTTTGCAGTAGCCTACTTGAATCCAGGCGTCCGCGCGTTTCGGATTTCTGTTGACGGCATTTTCGAAGTAACCAACCGCATGCTCGTAGTTCCCCAGCCAAAGAGAATCGAGTCCGGTTCGATAGAGCGAATCACCAACGTCGAGTATTTTGTCCTTCGTTGGTACGTCATCCAGGCTGCGCAACGCACCTGGCTTCAGCTCCCGCACGCGGTCTGCCCCGATCGCCAGACTAATGTTTTGTCCGTTATTAACCTTGACGGTGACCACTCCGATAACCTGACCCCTCAGATTGAAGATCGGACTGCCGCTGTTTCCCTGCGATATCGGCGCGGTAGTCTGAATTATCTTGCCAACGCCCGGCACGTCGCGAACTGCCGACACGATACCGTCAGTGACCGAACCTTCCAGCTTTAATGGGTTCCCAATCACGAAAACTGTCTCCCCCTCTTCCGGCAGACTCGTAGCGAGTTCGCTGGATCGAGATCGCTCTGGCGACATGTCTACGCGCATCAGCGCGAGATCACCTTCCTCATCTACTGCAAGTAGCCCGGCAACTTGATACACACGACCTTTGCCATCTAGTGTCTTGACGACGGTGCGCAGTGCCCCACGAATGACGTGAAGGTTTGTTACTACCTGTCCGGGTCGGATGAAAAAGCCGCTTCCGCTCCTTACTGCGACGCCCTTTGCATCGTAGGTAACGATAGCAACAATTGCGGGTTTAACGCGTCTGACCAGTTCGGGAAGAGATTCCTGGGCCAGCGTCGCCTGAGGAAGATAACCAATCAAGACGAAGGCGACGACAAATGGAAGGGGGGAAGTTCGTTTGTGCATTATCGAGCGGTAATCACCATGAGGTGAATCGGGGGTGATAGGTTGTTTCAATTATTGAGCAAGCACCGAGTGGTGCCGGCGTTGGAAGCTTTTCGGCTGGGAGGGAACCGGGGTTTCTCTGAGTCGGGGCTGATAACCCGTACACGCATCTTACTCCATCGAAAATGAGAAGCGCCAGAGTTTTATTTGTACCCCAAATGGAACAAGGCCGCCTGAGCGGCGGCCTTGGTCAGAACAGCCCTTCCTGGCTGTGTTTGGATGTTAATGCAACGCTATTTGACGATTTCCACTAAACCGATGGCCGGCCCCATCGGAGCTGAGCTTCCAGTCGCATCCTCCATCGTCACGAGCAGACCAAAATCCGGCAGCGCGACGTCGGATTTGATTTCGGCTTCGTTTCGTTGCCCGGTGCTCACGACCTGGCCGAGTTTGACAAACTTATTGTCTGGTGACACGGCCCAAACGCTGAAGATCTTTCCGCTCGGTGCATCTTTCAGCTCATGGAAACGAAGCTTAACTTCCGTCGGCCCATCCTTACGCGGCTTGATGAATACGTTCGCGTGCGCGCCGGTCAGGGCTCCGCTGAAATTGATCTTCATCTTAGTGTCGTCGCCAGTCTTGTAAGCCGGCAGGTTGAGCATTGGCACGGTGTAATTGCTGACCGGGGCGACGACCGGAGTCGTGCTGGCCGCTACTCTTTCACCGACGGGGCTCGTGGTATGTGGAATCACCGCAAAGCCTTCGGGCACCGCGCTGCGGAAGAAGATTCTCGTGTTAGGATCATAGGCCGTCAGTGTAGCTTCCGGCGAGGCGATCAACATGAACTTGCTGAGCGGAGTTGTGGTCGTAAGCGTTCCCGCGCCGTTTGTTACCGCGACGGGTCCCAGCAAGGTAACCGCTCCAGTGTCATCAACTGCGTAGAGATTGATCGCAGTCACGTCCGCAGGTACATCTGAAAGGTTAAGCACGACTCTGGTGCCGTTGTCATCTCGCAGGATCGTTGCAACACCCTTCGACTGCTTGTGAGTTATTGGATCCAGAGCGATCTGCACTTCTTTGCCCACCGGATACTCGATCACTGTATAAGTTCCGTCGGGATGCTGAACGGTTTTGGTGACTGTGGTTGGTGTTTGCGTCACTGTGGTGGTTGTGGGTTGGGTCTGTCCGAACGCCGTAGCTGCTGACAGTCCCAGTATCACAACCGCTAACCCTAAAATTGTCTTACTCATCTCTGGTTGATCCTCCCTTGTAATGTAATTGCAATCCTCGTCTGCGGGGGAATATATCGGCTTACGGACTAATAATGCTTCAGTTCGCAAGAGCTATGCCAAGGGAGTTACCCCACCGAGCTGCAAAAAACTGTTACTTCATACCATTCGAGTGGGCGGATGTATGGGCTATAGGCTCGGAACTGGGATGAGGCGATGCGTAACAATACACAGGTGTACGCACTATCGGCAGCAGGGTGACTGGGAATAATCAATAGCTGTGCAGTTCGGCAATCGCCTTCGCCACGTCAGTCGTTTGCGGTAGGATTACGTCTTCAAGCTGAGGTGCGTAAGCGACGAAGGTATCGAGTGCGGCGACGCGCCGTACAGGTGCATCGAGATATTCGAAAAGTTCGGCGGCAATCCGCGCGGCGATCTCCGCGCCGTAGCCGAACGATAGCGAGTCTTCGTGAGCGACGATTACCTTGTTGGTCTTTTTCACGGAAGCCGCGACCGCATTCCAGTCGTAAGGAGAGAGTGAACGGAGATCAATGATCTCCACACTGATTCCCTGCTGCTCGGCCTGTTTGGCCGCCACCACCGAGCGTTGCACGAGCGCGCCATAGGTGATGATCGATAAATCAGTTCCCTTACGCACTGTCTTCGCTTTGCCGAAAGGAATCATGAAATCGTCGGGCGGGTACTGCGATTTGTTGTACGCCTGCCGATAAAGATGCTTGTGCTCGAGAAACAGGACGGGATCGTCTGAACGAATCGCGGTGCGCAACAGACCATTCGCGTCCAGCGCATTTGCAGGATAGACCACACGCAAGCCCGGAATCTGCGTAAAAGTTGAGACCCCAGATTGGGAGTGATAAACGGCCCCACCCTTCAGATACCCACCGATAGGGACACGAATAACAACGGGCGCTTTCCATTCGTTGCCCGAGCGCCAACGCATGAGCGCCAACTCATTGCGAATCTGGTGCATGGCCGGCCAGATGTAATCAAAGAATTGGATCTCCACGACCGGCTTCAGGCCGCGGGTGGCCATGCCGATTGCACGTCCGACTATGTTGGCCTCGGCGAGAGGCGAGTTGAACACCCGCGCGCCGCCAAACTTTCGCTGCAGGTTAGCCGTTACCTTGAAGACCCCGCCTTTGCCCTTAACCGTTTCGAGGTACGCGTCACGCGAGCAGTCGGCGACGTCTTCGCCAAAAACGACAATCCGCGGATCTCGGGCCATCTCGGTATGCAGGCAGCGGTTGATCAGATCTACCATTGTCCCGGGGTTTCCGGAAAGCTGTGCTCCTTCTTCCGAATCAAACTCCTTTGCGCAGGGATCGACGTCGGGTGAATAAACGTGAAGCCTGGCCGTCTCGGGAGCCGGTTGCGGACTCGCCAACGCCTGGTCCGCGGCTTCAGTCACCTCCCGGTCTACCCCGTCCTTGAGCCGCTGTAGATCCTCCTGACTAGCAATCCCTTCCTCTATCAAGAACGCGCCAAAACGCTTGACTGGATCGCGCTCGGAATCGGCCGTGCGCTCTTCGTCGGGGCGATACGACCGTTCGTCATCTGAGAGCGAGTGAGAATAGGGACGAATTACTTTTGCATGGACGAGGGCCGGTCCCTGGCCTGCGCGACAATGTAGCACCGCCCGTTGCATAGCAGCATAGGACTCAAGCAAGTCAGTCCCGTCGCATCTCTCAATGTGGAGATTGGGAAAGTTTTTCAGGAGCCTGGAAAGGTCGCCACCAGGTGTTTGCACTTCAACAGGGACACTGATTGCGTAACCATTGTCTTCCAGCAAAAACAACACCGGCAGCTTCAGATTACAGGCAGTGTTCAATGCTTCCCAGCACTCGCCTTCGCTGGTCGTGCCTTCGCCGAGCGACACATACGCCACTTCATCCGCATGAAAGTTTTGGACAAGGTTCTTCAGTTCCTTGATTAGCGTGACGCGGTAGCCGGCCTCCGCGCAGCCCACCGCTTGCAGCAGTTGTGTGCCCGTGGGAGATGATTGCGAAACGATGTTGAGTTTTTTGTGTCCCCAGTGCGAGGGCATCTGGCGACCGTGTGAGTTTGGATCTTTCTCCGCGCCGACCGCTGAAAGCAGTTGTTCCAGAGGTGTCATGCCGAGCTGCAAACAAAGCGCGCGATCCCGGTAATAGGGATAGAACCAGTCGTAGGCTGGTTTAAGCACCATTCCCGCGGCGACCAGGATGGCTTCATGCCCTGCACCGCTGATTTGGAAAAAGATCTTGTTTTGACCCTTGAGTTGAATCTCCTTGTCGTCAATTTTGCGTGACAGATACATCATGCGATAGCTTGAGAGCAACTGCTCGCGGCTAAGTCCGTGGTATTCGCTTTGATCTCTTGCGGTCGGAGCTAAACGTGCAGGCCGAGTCGCGGCTTTAGCCTGCGGGGCGGTGGATTGGGGGGCTGGGGCGGATTGGGGAACCAGCTTCGTCACCACTGGAGATTTCGTTTCTTCGTGCGGTACGGCTTTCGGCGCGGCTGACGGCTGCGTGGCGGGCGACGCACCCTTAAAATCGGCGGTGGCATCCTTAGCCTCAGCCGACGCGGCTTCAGTCGCGGCTGCTGATTCCGTTTTTTTCACGAGCTTCAAAACTTTGGTATCAGTTTTCATACTTCACGTTGTGCGACTATCTCTTCACTTCGACTCATACTCACTCGCCAATGTCTGTCGATACTCCTCGGCCATCGAAGGATGACCGTGGGCGAGAGCAGCTTCGATCCCTCGTTGGTAAACTTCCCGTGCTTTGATTCGATCTCCCGATTTTTCGTATGCCGATGCCAACATCCCATAGGCGTTGCCTTCGTCGTCGGAACTCGCAAGATACTGGTTCAAGGTTTCCATCAGTTCCTGATTCAATCCGGCCTTCTCATACTCCTTGGCCAGACCGAAAAGCACGTTGCCATTGGCGGGATCAGTTTCCAGTATCTGTTTGAAGATTTCGATTCTCGAGGACGACATTTGATAAACCTCTCTACTTGCTTCCTATAATCAACTTGGCGATTGTTTGCAACTGCATGTTTGTAGTGCCCTCGTAAATAGCGCCAATCTTAGAGTCACGCCAGAATTTTTCCACCGGGTAATCCTTAACAAAGCCATATCCGCCGTACATCTCGATAGCCAGTGAGCTAATTTTCTCCGCCGCGCGCGCGGAATAGAGCTTGGCCATCGCCGCTTCCTTCACGAAGTTCATTCCCGCATCCTTCATCCGCGCCGCGTTATAGACCAACAAACGCGCAGCCTCCAGTTGGGTGGCCATTTCGGCCAGTTGAAACTGAACGCCCTGGAACTGATTAATCGGTTTTCCAAATTGCTGCCTCTCCCCCGTGTAAGCGAGGGCTGCCTCCAGCGCGCCGCGCGCAATGCCTATCATTTGAGCGCCTATTCCTATGCGGCCCTCGTTCAACGTTTCAATAGAAACTTTGTAGCCTTTACCCACTTCACCAAGCAGGTTCTCCCTGGGCACGCGGCAATCCTCCAGAATCAGTTCGGTAGTTGAAGAGGCCCTAATCCCCAACTTGTTTTCTTTCTTGCCCACCGAAAAACCATCGAAGCTTTTCTCGACGATGAATGCCGTAATGCCTCGATAACCGACTTCCGGATTGGCGTTGGCGAACAGAACAAAGACTTCTGCTTCGTTCCCGTTTGTGATCCAGAGCTTCTGTCCATTGATCAGGTAGTAGTCACCTTTGTCGACCGCGCGCGATTGCATTGCAAAAGCGTCTGAGCCTGAGCCCGCCTCGCTCAGCGCATAGGCTCCGACGAGTTCAGTGGCAAGCTGCGGTAGATACTTGCTCTTTTGTTCTCCATTTCCCCAGCGAATCAAGGCGTTATTTACCAAGGTGTTCTGGACGTCAACAAAAACTCCCACTGAGGCATCAACTCTCGAAAGCTCTTCGACAGCCAGAATGGCGTTGAAGAAAGAAGCTCCGGCGCCACCAAACTCTTCCGGAGTTTCAATGCCCATCAGCCCGAGATCAAAACATTGTTGGATGAGCTTGGGATCGAATTTCCCGTGTTCGTCCATCTCTGCAACGCGCGGACGCAGCTCGCCTTCGGCAAACTCGCGCACACTTCCGCGAAACATCTGTTCGTCCTCCGAGAGCGTTGTCAGAGGAACCCCGGACTTTTGCTCAACTGCTGGCTGAATTTGACTCATCCTCACCTCTGGCGCCCGATCCTGATGGTCGGTGGCGCACCTTACTTGGATTCGTTCCGGGATAATAACTTTGTACTTGAACGTCAAACATCATAATCAACGGAAAAGTTAAAGGCAAAACGCGGAAACCTTATCCGCATCCTATCCGCTCGTAACTATCTCAGTCACACCGCGGCTTTAGCCCGGTGTCAAAGCGACCCTCCGACAACCTAAAACCGTTTTAACGGTTTTTCTTAGGGGTAATCCACTCGGCCCATTGCAAACCGTTAAAACGGTTACAGAACCAGTGACAAATTTCTATCACCGGGCTAAAGCCAGGTGTGACTGAGAGTCGGCACGCTCTCTCGTCCTCGGGAAGATGGTCAACCTTTGCTCGAGAGAGACGAGTATCAGATTGGTTCATTCTTGGAATGCCTGGATCGACTGACCTGCCTAAGTTCTGAATCTGCGTAATCTGCGGATTCTACTGCTTCACCTGCTCGCGCAAGTTCAGGTTCCGTATCAACCGGTGAAGATAGTTAGGGTGAACACCCAGAAGCCTGGCGGCTTCGGTGTAGTTACCCTTTGCGTGGTCCATAGCACTAAGAATGATCTGTTTCTTTGTCTGGGTAACGGCTTCATGGTACCTGGGCGCCGGGATGGTAGTGACCGCAGTTACGCTTTCCAAAGTGGCTTCGGGCAGATCTTCCGGCAGGATATGGTCAGTTGCACCCAACACGACCGCGCGCTCAATAGCGTTTTCCAGCTCACGAACATTGCCGGGCCATTCGTAACTTAGTAGCCGAGACTGGGCTTCCGGAGAGACTCCCAAAACTTTGCGGTTACATTTTTCAGCGTGCTTCGAGGCGAAATAATTTGCCAAAAGCGAAATATCCTCCGGTCTCTGTCTAAGCGGCGGCATTGCCAGTTCAACTACATCGAGACGGTAGAAGAGGTCCTGACGAAAAGTACCGGCGGCCATGGCTTGTTCCAGATCTTTGTTAGTGGCCGCTACGAGTCGGATATCCACCTTGATCGTCCGGGTGCCGCCGACGCGTTCGAATTCACGTTCCTGCAGCACGCGCAGGAGTTTCACCTGGAGCGCCGGTGAGATCTCGCCAATCTCATCGAGAAACACCGTGCCACCGTCGGCAACTTCCAAACGACCCTTTTTCAGGGCCGCGGCGCCCGTGAAGGCGCCTTTCTCGTGTCCAAAGAGTTCGCTCTCGAGCAGAGTCTCCGCCAGAGCCGCACAGTTAACTGGCATGAAGGGCAGCTTGGCGCGCTTGCTGTTCTGATGAATTGCTCGCGCCGCCAGTTCTTTTCCGGTTCCGCTTTCACCTGAGATCAACACCGTCGAATCCGTAAGCGCAACCTTCGAGATGAACTGGTAGACCTGTTTCATGGCCGGGCTCTCACCGACCATGTTGTGCTCGATATTGATGTCGGCGAGCAGACGTTCGTTTTCACTCTGAAGCCATTCGATATGGCGTGCGTTTTCAATGGCCACTGCCGTGATGGCGGCAATAGCGGTGACCAGTTGCAGGTGATCCTGGTCGAAAATAACGTCTGGCACATTCGTATCGAGGTAGATGACGCCCAAAGGTCGCTCGACCATAATAAGTGGCACGCACATGATCGAGCTGAGCCGAGATTGATTAAGACTATCGGAGCCAAATCCCTGCTTCCCCAGAGCATCGCAGATTAGAAGCGATGTTTTCTCCCGCAGCACCTGTTGAACAATCGTGCGGCTAACCTCAATCGCCCCATCAGGCCCGCGAGCCCGATCCAGGCCAAACACCGCAGCATCATCCAACCCGTTTCTCTGACAGAGCAGAATAGCGCCACGCTCGGCAGGCACTACTTCGAAGAGGAGTTCGAGCACAGTCTTCTGCAACTCTTCGAGTCCACGGATGGCGTTGACAGTGGTGCTGACTTTCATCAGCGCGCTCAAATCCCGGGCCATCAAGTAAACGGCATCGTTAAAGTTTACCTGGATCGTTGAACCGCTGAGTTGACGGTCGTCAAACTGGACCTCACTCGATTTTGATAACGGGGACGCTTCACTCTCGTGCAGCAGAAAAAGAAACTGCGAGTCGCCAATGCGAACCCGATCTCCGTGCGCGAGCGGGCGTCGCTTCACGGGAACGTCGTTGATAAACGTGCCGTTGAGGCTTTCAAGGTCAGCTAGCACAAACTGCCCGCCTTCTTTCTCGATCTGAGAATGACGTCGTGACACGGACGGATCGGCGATGCAGAGGTTGGCAGAGGTTTCCCGACCAATCACGACCGGAGCTTCGGTGAGCGGGAAAACAGCCCCTTTGAGTTTTCCGGCTATAGCTGCGAGTCGTGGGTTCATGTTCAGAGATTTCCGGGCCTCAAGTGTGGCAAGTGTACGCGCCTGAATCTGTCGCAGGCAACAGAGTTGGGCGGCACCGAGAACTTCCGCAGCAGTTGTAGGGTTGTCCCTCCGTGAGCGCCCCGTGTTGCGGTGCTGACCGGATCTCGATTCGAGGCGAATGGCGACGACGGGGGGCCACGGAGTGCCGCCCCTACAATTCCGCCCTCGCCCCGGCTGCCTTCTGCCGGGCCTTCGGCGCTCGTTGAAAAACTCCCAACTCTATCCGAACAGATACGTGAGGCTATCCGATGAGATAGGGGTCCTATGTCGCGAGCGAGTTCTCCGGGAAACAGGATCTATGATGGACCGCGCTTAAGTATCGCTATAGCCCCGGTTTACTGCACTAGCCTTCTGAATCACCAATCGCAAATGTGAATGGCACGCGAGTAGCAATAGTGAGCACGGCTCCCGAGAATCGAAACAGATTGAGCCGCCACCGGTAAGAAGTTGAGAGAGCGATCCGATTGGCCCAAACGATTCAGGCACACATCGTCCCCCAGCAGGCTAAGCTGGTATTTCGTCGCTATGGTCAACGCTACTTTCTTTCCGAGGTCTGGACCCCGGGCCAGCTAACAGGTTGGCAGTTGCTGAAGTCTGGCGAAGAGCGGGCCATTGAACACCAATTGGCAGCGATTTCTTCAAGAGCGAGACTGCCCGACGAAGTTATGAACCGGTCGAAATCATAGCCATGGTTCGCTGAGGACGGATTGAAGTCTCCCCGAACGTCAGGCGGCGAGTAACCCGCCTCCCGGACTTGCCTACCCCTGACTGTAGTAGCCAAAACGGCAACCGAAAACCCCTCCGGTTGCCGTTTTGGTTCTTTCATCGCGCAAGGAGAATTCAGCCGCGGATTTACGCGGATAAACGCGGATCTGAAAAGGAACCGACGAATGATTAGCCCTTCTGACTTCTGTTTGGTTCTGATCCGCGAGTATCTGCGCAAATCCGCGGCTAATTCCTTCTTCTAAGGCACGATTCTCCAGTTGTTGGTCGGCTCGATGGGAATCGTCTGGTAACGTTCAACCCAATCAATAATCAACTCTCGTATCTCTTCACTCGATCGATAAACCACGGGCGCGTTTTTGTACATCGTGTAACCACCCCCGCCGTTGACCCGATAGCTGTTGGTAGCCAGCTTTAGTTTCTGACTGGGAGCCAGAGGCTTGCCACGGAAACTGAGATCTTGAATTCGTTGGCCCAATGGCTGGGTGATGTTGAGCACGTAACTGACACCCTCGGCGATGTCGAAATTGTAAGCCGGAATTTTTTCCTCGACTAGCTCTGCAGCGGTCTTTCCAGGTTCGTAAGCTCGGAAGTACTTCGCTGAGTGCTCGAGCGCGTCTTTCAGTTGCTGGCCGGTAACCTCCAGAACGACAAGCGTATTCTCATAGACGTAAAGTCCGGCGATATCCCGCACCGTAATCGGGCCTTTATTGATCCGGGCAGCGGGATTGAAACTCGCCACCATGGAAACATCCGCGTTTCCTGCTTCCAATTGCACCCGCTGGATCAGATCGAGAATGGCAGTATCACGAAAGCGCGCCTGGCGCGCAGTGAGATCGGCCGCGGACTCCCCGATAACACGAGACAGCCACGCCTGTGTCTCCCTATCGTAAGGTTCAATCAGTTTCAGAATCTCCGGATCCGCCTCGACCTTGTCATCAACCGGAATCGTGCGCGCAGACTTGGCGTAAACCTGCCAGCGACCGGCCTCTTTTTGCAGATACAAGTCGGCGCGTGCCAGCTGGCGGCCCCAGTGGTTGGCCTGAGTCAACAGCACCCCGTTGAGGAAAAGCGCGGGCACGTCGCGATGCGTATGGCCCATAAAAATCACATCGACGCCAGGAACCTGTTTCGCGATGGCCACAGCCCGGTTCTCATTAGGTACTTGCCCGGGATTGATTTCTCCGGAGCGCAAATCTTCCTCCAGTCCCATGTGCATGGCGATCACGACTACGTCCACGCGTTCTTTCTCGCGCAATGCCGACACCCATTTCCTGGCTTCGCTAACTGGTTCACGAAAATCCAGACCTGCGTAGTTTTGGGTGCTCTCCCAGACCGTAACGCCGGGCGTGGTTAGACCGAGGATACCTACGCGAACTCCTGAAACGTCTTTAACGAGATATGGCTGGTAATGTGTCTTGTTGGTTCCTCGTTCATACGTGTTACTCGAGAGCCAGGGAAACTTAGCTTCGCTGCGGGCTTTCTCGAGCACCTTCAACCCGAAATTGTATTCATGATTCCCTACTGCGAGAGCGTCGTAGCCGAGAAGGTTCATTGATAACATCATTGGGTCCGGAGGCGTGTTGTTTTTCTTATTATGATAGTACTGGAGCGGAGTGCCCTGAATCGTATCGCCGGAATCCACCAGGAGGGTGTTGGTGTTCTCTTTGCGCGCTCGTTTTATAAGAGTTGCGACTTTTGCAAGACCACGGTTGTCGGGGTTGTTTGTGTAGTAGTCAACCGGGTAGATATTGCCGTGAAGGTCCGTAGTCCCTAAGACTGTGATTTGAATTCGGTTTGCGGCTCCGCTTCGTGAGGAGGTCGATAGGAGCGCAAGAACCAGCAAAAGCGCGGACAAGCTAGGCAAAAAAAGCAGCCTTCGGTTCTGTTTCATGATCAGCAGATTAGCTGATGTCAAAGGTCGGAGGCTAGCAGGGAGCGGAGTAGTCAACTCATTTTGGGCGGATTAGGCGATTTCATAGCAAACTTCGCTGGTTATCGTTCCAGTTATCAAATCAGCCACTTGTGCACGCACATGCAACGCGCGGCGTGGTTGGGCCTGTGCCTTCTTCTGGATGGGAAGACTCTGTAGATCCTGTTGAGTGCTAATGCGTTGCAGACGCCCTTCGCGAACCAACTCTTCGTCAACCGCCGCCCATTCTCCCGCATAGATTGTAGCTGCCGGGACACCCAGCGCCGCGGCCTCGCGATTCATCGTGCCGCCAGCGCTGATCACCAGGTCACTGGACGCGATTAGATTCGGACCGTCAAGCGGGCGCCCAGGTAAAATCAGTTTCGCGTTCGCTCTTTCAGCATACGTGGCGCGCTGAGAATCATTACGCGGCAACAAAATCACCTTCGTCCGCTGATGCGCTGCCAGTCGCTCCAACAACTCGACGAAAAGTTCATTATCGAAGCGATGATACAAAGCATCCCGCGCCGGGGGGCGCACAACTACCAGCACGTCCTCTCGGCCGATCCCTAAGCCGCGCAACTCTCTTTCAAAACTCGGATCGGGTTTGAAGTCAGCCAGGTATACGTCTTCCTTGGTACCATCGTAACGCTTTACCTTTGCGCCGTGCGCGCCATAGCGAGCCAAAGCGGTTTCCGGAAAGGCCCGGGGGACGATGATCCGCGCCGCAAAACGAAAAGCCAGATGGTTTGCGGGCTGATGCTCATAATCCATCAGCGTAACGCTTTTCAACGAGAGCGATCGCGCTGCCAGGATCTGCGAATAGGAGTTGTGGCTGACAGCCAGATCGAAAGCACCCGCGTTGGCCCATGCACGCAAAGCCCACGCCCTGCGAAGCAGATTCCCAGCTTTGCCCGCCAACTCGCGCCCGCCATGCCCGCTTATGACTTCAGGGGTGAAACCAGCAGCCTGGGCCAATTTGACTGTCTCGGCGAAATCGCGCGCGGTGACTTCTATTTCATGGCCGCGCTCCTGGAACTCGGTTACCAACGCGCGAAAAAAAGGAACGTGCGGGGAGTTTGCGAGATCGATCCAGATGCGCATCGCGGGTTGGGGTCGAAGGAGGCAGACGCAGGAGCAGGAGGCAGTCAGCCTGTTACATCTTCGGGTAACGTTTCTTTCGATAGCCTTCACCGATGTTCATATCCACGCTTCTGGACGCTCGGCGAATCTGATCTGTCAAAGAAAACTTTTCCTCTCTTGGAAAACATTTTGATTCATGAAAAATCTCCATGGCTAGCCTAAAGGCCAACCGCTACACCTTAAGATCTCTAAAGCCTTATGAGGTAGGCATAATTTTACTGGTCCTTTTCTAGTTAGTGAGGTTACTTCGTAGCTCCGTTGCAGTTTCCTGCTCCTGCCTATTCCTACCGGCTTGCAAACAGAACTGGCGTATCGAGTCACTGACTTCTGTCAATGCCGCATCCGAGAGTTCTGCGTACATAGGGAGCGAAAGCACTTCGTCGCAAGCTTGCTCGGTGTGTGGGAAGTCGCCCACCTTGTAACCCAGGTCACGGTAACCCGACTGTAAGTGAACAGGGATTGGATAGTGAATGCCGGTGGAGATCTCACCTGCTTTGAGATGCTCAACGAGTTTCTCTCGCTGCGGAGTGAAAACCGGGAAAATGTGGTAGACCGAGCGAGTGTAGTCCATCTCTTCGAGCAGGCGCAGTCCAGTGTCTGCTAATGAAGCGCGGTAGTTTGCAGCATGCCGGCGCCGAGTGGCGTTCCAATCGTCAAGATGGCGCAACTTCACACTCAACACCGCCCCTTGAATTCCTTCCATGCGGTAATTGTAGCCAACCGCGTCGTGGTGGTACTTCTGACTCTGTCCGTGATCGCGCAGCCGTCTGATCACCTCCACGTATTCATCATCATTCGTTACCACCGCTCCGCCCTCTCCGTAAGCACCCAGATTCTTCCCCGGATAAAAACTGAAACAGGCAAGGTTGCCGATGCTGCCCGCGCGTTGTCCTTTGTATTCGGCGCCATGTGCCTGGGCTGCATCTTCGATTACGATCAGGTCATGCCGGCGAGCGATCTCGAGAATAGGATCCATGTCGGCGCAGGCTCCATACATATGAACTGGCATGATCGCTTTGGTGCGGGGAGTGATAGCCGCTTCGAGGCAGGCCGGATCCATAGTGCAGGAACGCGGATCGATATCGATAAGTACCGGTCGCGCCCCCGTGTAGCGAATGGCTGCCACACTGGCGACGAAGGTATAGCTGACGGTAATAACCTCGTCTCCGGGTTTAATTCCGCCCGCCAGCAGAGCGAGATGAAGTGCGCTGGTGCCGGAGTTAGCTCCCGCCGCGTATCTCGTCTGACAATAATCCGCAAAGTCGGCTTCAAAAGCTTCCACCTTCTCGCCCAAAATAAACTGGCAGCTCTCCACAACCTCCGCGATTGCCGCATCGATCTCATCTTTGATACTTAAATACTGGGCTTTTAAATCTACCAAAGGAATCATTGTTCTGGTTATGCAATCTCTATCAGTTTCCCGCGAGAGCGCAGGGAGCGCTCGGCTGCTTCCACTACTTGTATCAACCTCAAACCAGCCTGCCCATCGGTTTCCGGCTTGGTACCGTTGCTTATGCAGTCGATAAAGTGAAGCGCCTCGGTCAGCAAAGCCTCGGTTGCCTCCAGACGCGGCGCCCACATGTCTCCCGAGCGATAACTTACGAGCATTTCATATACAGCCTCAGGACTCTGAGAGACGGTAACGCCCCGGTCATAGATCTTCACTTTCTCGCTGGGCTCCAGGTCGTCGTAAAGAATCATCTTCTCGCTGCCACCTATAAGCGTGTGCCGGACCTTCACGGGAGTGAGCCAATTGACATGCACGTGGGCAATCTGCGGATCAGCGAAAAAGAGCGTGATGTAAGCAACATTTTCAGGTTGGCCGGGAATGTTGCTGATACCCGTCGCGGAAACGGCGAGAGCCCGCGAGGGCAGGACGTAGTCCATGATCGAGAGATCGTGAATTGCCAGATCCCAGATCACGTTCACATCATGCTGAAACAGCCCGAGGTTCACGCGCACGGCGTCGTAGTAATAGATCTGGCCGAGAGCATTGTTGGAAATGAGTTCCCGAATCTTGCGCACTGCCCCGGTGTAAACGAACGTATGATCGACCATGAGAACACGCCGGCGTCGGGCGGCCTCATCGATTAGTAGTAACGCTTGCTCAGAGGTTGACGCCAGAGGCTTTTCCACCAACACGTGTTTGTTAGAACCGAGCGCCGCCATGGCCAGCTCGAAATGTGATGAGACAGTTGTGGCGATAGCGACGGCGTCAACGTCCGAATCATTAACCAGATCCTGCCAATTGGTGAGCGTCCTGATTGATGGATATCGGTTCTGGACCGTGGCCAGCCGCTCCGGCCGCAGATCGCAAACAGCCACGACGGTAGAGCCGGGCGCTTCCATGAAGTTGCGCACCAGGTTGGGTCCCCAGTAGCCGTAGCCGATTACTCCCAGTCTAATCATTGCGATCCTTCATCCTATTAGGACTTTTTCTCTAGGAGTCTGTCGGAAAAATCGGATTTCTCTGTGTAACCTCCGTGATCTCCGTGTCTCCGTGTTGAAATTGCTAAGAAAAGATGCACCACGGAGGCACGGAGTACACGGAGAAGCTTTTTCCCGAC